>NZ_VBVX01000506.1 GCF_005981925.1 Streptomyces albidochromogenes | reverse complement strand
CCCCCGGGCCCGAGCACCGCGGCGCGCCCGCCGGCGCCCAGCAGCCCCGTCGCCGTCAGCGCCGCCTCCCGTTCGAGCCGGGGCAGCTCCCGCTTCGAGACCCAGGTGACGACCGGGGGCATCGCGGCCCGGACCGCCTGGGTGGCCCGGAGCCAGCCGGGTACGTACACGGCGGCCCGGCGCCGTTCGACGGCCCGCACCATGCGCGCCGCCACGAAATCCACCGGATAGACCCTCCGGGCCGGCCTCGGCATGTGCCCCCGCAGTTCGCGCAGGACGGGGTGCTGGTCGGCGTCGCGGATCATGTCGGTGTCGGTCCAGTTCAGGTACCCGATGCCGACGCAGACGCCCTCGTGCGCGAGCTCGGCGCGCAGGGCGTGCGCGAACGACTCGACGCCGGCCTTGGAGGCGCAGTAGGCGCTCATCATGGGTGACGCCCCGATGGAGGCCAGCGAGGCGATCTGCAGGAAGTGCCCACGGGTCGCCCGCAGGTCCGGCAGGAAGGCACGCGCCGTGATCGCGCTGCCGATCAGATTGACCTCGATCACGCGGCGCCACAGCGCCGGGTCGGTCTCCGAGAACGGGCCGCCCTCGGCCACCCCGGCGTTCGCGATCACCACCGACACCGGCCCCAGCCGGTCCCGCACCTCGGCGGCCACCCGGGCCATCCCGTCGTCGTCGGTGATGTCGACCTCCCAGCACGCGGCCCGGCCGCCCAGCCTGTCCCGCACCTCGGCCAGGGTCGGTTCCTCCCGGCCGAGCAGGGCCACCGCGGCCCCGCGCCGGGTCAGTTCGAGCGCCATCGCCGCGCCGAGACCCCGGGCGGCGCCGGTCACGACGGCGGTACGGCCGTGCAGAGGACGTGCGGTGCCGGTCACGTGGTCCTCCTGGGGAAGGTGCCGCCGAGTCGGCGGTTCGTTCCTTTCACCATAGGCAGCGGACGCGGGAGGCGCCGCCGCGAGTCGCCGCGGCGGCGCGGTGCGGCGAGAGTGGAGGGGCGCAGCCGCACCGGGCGGAGGCGGCGGGCGAGGAGGAGACGGCCCATGGCGAAGGACAGGAAGCTCGGCAAGGACGACAAGGTCTCCTGGAGCAGCCACGGACAGACCGTGCCGGGGAAGGTCAAGAAGAAGATCACGAAGCGCACGGAGGCGGCGGGCCGTACCGTCGACGCCTCGAAGGACGCGCCCCAGTACGAGGTGGAGAGCGAGAAGACCGGCCGCAGGGCGGTCCACAAGCCGCAGTCCCTGCGCAAGCGCGGCAAGGACGCGTGACGGCCCGGCCTCGCACCCGGTGACCTGAGCACTCGCACGACCTGCGGCCGTCCGCCCGGCCTGCCAGGACGCCGACACGCGCGCCCCGGGGCGGTGGCCCCGGGCCGGCGCGCGCACGGTGTATTCAGGAGGGATGGGCACCGCGCGTTTCGCCGCACATCCCGGCCGGTCACGGGGAACGTACGACATACGGCTGGCCCTGCCGCTTTCGCTGATCGTCCTCGTCACCGTGGTGGACATCCTGGCGCCGCCCGAGGTCCACCTCGGGCCGTTCCTCGTCGCGGCTCCGGCCCTCACGGCGTCGTTCGCCGGACCCCGTACGACGGGTCTCATCGGCGCGCTCGCCGTGCTCGCCCAGGCGGTGGTCGCCGTCGTGCGGACCAGCCTGACCGACCTGAACCACTCCCTGCAGATCATCTCCCTCGTCCTCATCTCCCTCCTGGTCACCTTCCTCGCCCACCTGCGGGAACGGCACGAGCAGCAGCTCACCCAGCTCCGCTCGGTGGCCCGGGCCGCGCAGGAGGTCGTACTGCGGCCCCTTCCGCACCGGATCGGCCCGCTGCGGCTCGCCGCCGTCTACCTCGCCGCCGAGGCGGAGGCGCAGATCGGGGGAGACCTGTACGCGGCGGCGCGCACGACCGGGGGCTCCCGGTTCCTCATCGGCGACGTACGGGGCAAGGGGCTGGAAGCCATCGGAGAGGCGGCCCGCCTCCTCGGCGCCTTCCGGGCCGCCGCCCACTGGCAGCCCGAACTGCCCGTACTGACCGCCTACCTGGAGGCGGCGGTCTCCTCGGACCTGGACACGCCCGGCGACTACGCCGCCGACGGGGAGGGCGGCGGTGAGGCGTTCACGACCGCCGCCGTCCTCGACATCCCGGACCGCTCGTCGGTACTCGAGCTGATCAACTGCGGGCATCCCCCGCCGCTGCTCCTGCACGGCGGCGGCGTCACCGCGCTGGAAGTGGGCGAACAGGCGCCGCCGCTGGGGCTCACCGCGTTCATGACGACCGGGTTCGCCGCCCAGGACTTCCCCTTCGCGGCCGGGGACATCGCCCTGCTCTACACGGACGGCGTCATCGAGACCCGGGACCGGCACGGCACGTTCTACCCGCTGGCCGAGCGGGTCGCGGCGTGGTCCGGCGAGGGGCCCGAGGCCCTGCTCCGGCACCTGTGCGACGACCTGCGCCGCCACGCCGGCGGCCACCTCGGGGACGACGCGGCGCTGGTGGCGATCGAACGGGAGCGGTGACGGGGAGGAGCGGGCCGGGCTCGACGCGCGGTGCGGGGGACTCGCGCCCGGCCGCCGCCCGCCGGGCCCACGCACAAGCCCCGCCTGAGCCGCCGCGGGTGCGGGCGTCCGCGTTCGCCCTCGGACGTGTGGCGTCGGCGGGCGAGGGCAGTCGCTGCGGGAGAAGGTGAGTGTTGATTTCCGTCACCCGACGGCCGAAGGCAGGAGGCCAGCCATGACGCATCCGTACCCCGACCCGGTGCGGCCGTCGCC
>NZ_VBVX01000505.1 GCF_005981925.1 Streptomyces albidochromogenes | reverse complement strand
CCCTCCCTGCGCCGGCCCACCCCGTGGCGGACTTGGATCAACTCTGACCGGGCACACCGAGATGGACAACGCAATAAAAAGATGCCCGTCCCTGATCTCTTCCAAGACCAGGGACGGGCAAACGGGAAGTGAACGGTCAACTCGCCGCGGGAGCCTCGTACTCGGCGACCAGCTGCGCCCGTCCGAGCGTGTGGAACCGCAGGTTGAATCCCACAGCGGCGGGCGAGGCGTCGGCGTCGGGACCGAGCTGCTCGGCGTCCACCGCGTACACGGTGAACACATACCGGTGCTTCTCGCCCGCGGGAGGCGCCGCCCCGCCGAAGTCCTTCGACCCGTAGTCGTTGCGGACCTGGACCGCGCCGTCCGGCAGCCCCTCGAACTTCCCGCTGCCCGCCCCGGCCGGCAGTTCCGTCACCGTCGCCGGGATGTCGAAGACGGTCCAGTGCCAGAAACCACTGCCGGTCGGCGCGTCGGGATCGAAGCACGTCACGGCGAAGCTCTTGGTCCCGGCGGGGAAACCCTCCCACCGCAGGTGCGGCGACGTGTTGCCCTCCGCGTACACCTGGGCGTCGTTCAGCACCGCCCCCTCGGCGACGTCCTCGCTCACCACGGTGAACGAGGGCACCGGCGGGTGGAAGTCATGGGGAAGCGGCGGCCTCTTCGCCTCGGACACGTCTGAACCTCCGATGAGCTGTCTACTGCCTTCTCCGTGCAACGTGAGCTGTGCGCGTACGCGCTGTGGCCCTAGAGCCAGTTGCGCTGACCGCCGACCTGGGCGAGCCACTGATTGAGGTAGGCGACCCAGTCGGTCCCCTGGAAGTCGTTCAGCCCGACCTTGAAGGCCCGGTACGAGTCGCTGCTCTCACTGAACAGACCCGGCTTCTTGTCCATCTCCAGGACGACGTCCATCTCGCGGTCGTCCGCGACGAAGGTCAGCTCGACCTGGTTGAGCCCCCGGTACTGCTGCGGCGGCTGGAACTCGATCTCCTGGTAGAACGGCAGCCGCTGACGCGTCCCCCGGATGTGACCGCGCTCCATGTCCGCGCTGCGGAACCGGAAGCCCAGCTGTACGAAGGCGTCCAGGATCGCCTGCTGCGCGGGCAGCGGGTGCACGTTGATCGGGTCCAGATCCCCGGAGTCCACGGCCCGCGCGATCTCCAGCTCGGTCGTCACCCCGATGTTCATGCCGTGCAGCTGCTGACCGGCGATGCTGGTGACCGGCGTCTCCCAGGGGATGTCCAGCCCGAACGGCACCACGTGCACCGCGCCGGCCTTCACCTCGAAGGCGCCGCCGAGCCGCTGCTTCGTGAACTCGATGTCCTGCTTGACCTCCT
Organism: Streptomyces albidochromogenes; assembly: GCF_005981925.1. Classification (GTDB taxonomy): domain Bacteria; phylum Actinomycetota; class Actinomycetes; order Streptomycetales; family Streptomycetaceae; genus Streptomyces; species Streptomyces albidochromogenes. The sequence continues at coordinate 1,464 of NZ_VBVX01000505.1, read as the reverse complement.
GGTCACCGCCCTCGACCTCGACACGCGCCTGCAGACCGACCGACAGCGCCTCGATCTGCTGATCGACCGAGCCGCCCTGGATGCGCACCTCGCCCTGGACCACACCGCCCGGCACGACGTTCGCCTCGGTCAGCACCGTCTCCACCGACGCGCCACCGGCACCCAAGCTCGCAAGCAACTTCTTGAAGCCCATGGCTTCCTCCCCAGATCCTTGGTTCTGACCAGTACAAACGCGGAAGGACCACGCCCGGTTCCGCGCCCTCACCCTGGCAAAGGCCGCGCCTCAGGGCCAGGTACCCGAACGGACGACTTCCACTACGATCGGAGGGCATGATCACCGACCCCGACCGTACGCCGCTGCCCAGGACCTTCTTCGACCGCCCCGTACTGGAGGTCGCCCCCGACCTCCTGGGCCGCACCCTCGTACGACTGACCGACGAGGGCCCCATCGAGCTCCGCATCACCGAGGTCGAGGCGTACGACGGCGCGGGCGACCCCGGGTCGCACGCGTACCGAGGAAAGACCGCACGCAACGCGTCGATGTTCGGGCCACCCGGTCATGCGTACGTCTACTTCATCTACGGCATGTGGTTCAGCCTCAACCTGGTCTGCGGACAGGAGCACACCGCGAGCGGCGTCCTGCTGCGCGGGGGAGAGGTGCTCCGGGGCCAGGAGCAGGTGCGCAAACGACGACTCTCGGCCCGAAATGACAACGAACTGGCCAAAGGGCCGGCCCGCCTCGCCACCGGACTGGAAGTCGACCGAACCCTGGACGGCACCGACCTCTGCGCCGGCCCCGATTCCCCTCTGTCCGTACTGCACGGCACGCCCGCCCCTGCTGACCTGGTGATGAACGGTCCGCGCACCGGTGTGGGCGGCGAAGGCGCCGATCACCCCTGGCGGTTCTGGATCGACGGAGACCCGACGGTCAGCCCCTTCAGGGCCCATACGCCGCGCCGCCGACGAACTTGACGCGGCCCCGGCAGCCCCCTAATGTGGCCCGAGCCGCTTGACACGGGTATTGCTGTCGGTACGGGCTTCCGAGCCCACCGAGGCAGCCCGAAGCGGCCAACCACTACCTACGACTTCCCTTACGGGTTCGTTTTCGGCATGCCCGAATTCCAGCCCACCAGCTCGATTATGAGTCGCAAGGGAAATCCGCTAAAGTAGTGACCACGCCGAATGGGAAACGCGAATAGCGAAGAACTGGAAAGCGCCGAGGAAGTCGGACACGAAAGCGTCTGATAGAGTCGGGAACACGAAATGCCGAACGAAAGCCCGGAGGAAAGCCCGAGAGGGTGAGTACAAAGGAAGCGTCCGTTCCTTGAGAACTCAACAGCGTGCCAAAAGTCAACGCCAGATATGTTGATACCCCGGCCCACTTCAGTGGGTTGGTGGTTCCTTTGAAAAGTCCTGGCTGCCCTTGTGGCAGTCCAGGCGAACACAGCGAGGACGCTGAGAACA
>NZ_VBVX01000504.1 GCF_005981925.1 Streptomyces albidochromogenes | reverse complement strand
CCGGGGCCGTACGGGGCGCCCGGGCGAGGCGGTCGACCTCGTCGTGCGGCTTCTCGCCGGCGGGCTTCGCTCCGCCGGTGGGCAGGTCGCCGCCCGGCGAGAGGGGGCCAGGACGGGCGGCGAGGGTGGCGGACGGCTGCCCGCCGGACTGCTCGGCCCGGGCGACCTGCCCCACCGGTGCTAGCAGTGCGACGGCGACGGCTCCCGCGAGCAGCGGTCTGCGCAGGGATCTGAGCTGATACACCAGTGGACTCCTGTCGGAGGTGAGGGGGTGGTGCGACAGCGGTGCGGATCCGCGAAGGGGCGTGGCAGGCAAGGGACTTGACGATCAGGCACCCGCGCGTGCCATGTAAAATAGTAATGTGACATTGCACTGACAAGAGTGCTGCGGCTCCTTCTTCTTCTCCCGGGCGCCGACCCGGGTGACGCGGCCTCAGGCCGGTGTCATCGGGGAGGACGCGGCCGCTGTGCGGCCCGGTAGCGGGAGGGCGGGATTCCGTACCGGCCGACGAAGGCCTGGCGCAGCGCCTCGGCGCTGCCGAACCCGCAGCGGGCCGCCACACCCGCCATGGGCAGCGTGGTCGAGGCGAGGAGCTGGGCGGCGGCCTCGGTGCGGGCCCGCCGGACGAATCGGGCCGGTGCCAGCCCGACGTGCTCCGTGAACAGCCGGGTGAGATGGCGCGGGGTGACGCCCGCCCGGGCGGCCAGGGCCGCCGTGCCGAGGTCGTGGTCGGGGTGGGCGGTGATGTGGGCGACGAGCTCGCGGACCAGGTCGTCGCGGGGTGGCGGAGCTGCGGTGAACAGGCTCATCTGCGCCTGGTTGCCGGGCCGTTGGAGGTAGGTGACCAGGTCGCGCGCCACCTGGCGGGCCAGTTCGGGGCCGTGGTCCTCCTCGATGAAGGCCAGCGTGAGATCCAGCGCGCTGGTGATGCCGGCCGCCGTGTACACGTTCCCGTCGCGTATGTAGATGGGGGCCGGATCGACGCGGACGCGAGGGTGCCGGGCGGCGAGCCGGTCCGCGAACCGCCAGTGCGTGGTGGCGCGGCGGCCGTCCAGGAGGCCGGCGGCGGCCAGTACGCCCGCGCCCGTGCACACGGAGGCCACCCGTCGGCTCTCCGCGGCCAGCCGACGGACGTGCCCCACGAGCCGGGCGTCGGCGGCGGCGCGCTCGAATCCGACGCCGCCCGACACGATCAGCGTGTCGAGCGGCCCGACCAGCCGTTCCAGGGACTGCTGGCCCATCAGGGTCAGCCCCGAGCCGCAGACGATCGGGCCGCCACCCGGGCAGGCCACGCTCACCCGGTACGGCACCGCCGGGTCGCCGATGCCGTTGGCCATGGCCAGGCCCGTGGTCACGCACGCGATGTCGAGCAGTTCCGCCGACGCGTAGCCGACCACCACCATGAAGCGCTCCCCCATGCGGCGAACCCTATGCGGGAAGGACAGGCACCCCAAGGTCGCGGACATCGGCCGGCCGCCGCGCCCCGATCGGTCCGGCGGGGCAGGACAGTGGGCTCCGGGGCGCCCCGAGGAGGCCCTTCCTTTCCACCGCACCCCCGTACCCAGGAGACACCATGACGATCGGCTCCACGCAGGACGAACGGGACCGCGGCAGGGGTACGGCGCCCGCGTCCGGCCCCCGGCGGGCCTCCGGCCCCTTCCGTTCCCCGGGCCTCCTCGCCGCGGCGGGGCACCGCTGGCCCACGCTCCTGGCGCTGGCCCTCGCGGTCGTCACGTTCGCCGACGGCCTGCCGGCCCTGGAGTTCCTGGCGGCCCTCCTCGTCGTCATGCCGCTGTGCTACCTGCTCTTCGGCGCGCTGCGCGGGGAACTGCGACCACCGCGCGTCCTGGTCCTGCAGATCGCGGGGCTCCTCGGCTTCGCGGCCGTGGCGCTGACCGCCCTCGCCGTCGACGAAACCCTCGGACTCCACGTCCTGGCCGCGGGCTGGCTGGCCCACGCGGTCTGGGACTTCGCGCACCACCGGACGGGGCGGGTCGTGCCCCGCGCGTGGGCGGAGTGGTGCTGCGTCGTCGACGCCTGCGGCGCCCTGGCGTTGGCCCTGCTGGCCCAGTAGCGCACGGGCTCTCGTGACCGCGGGTCCTTCGCGTCGGGAATCCGCGCGCGTACGGCGCGTGCGCTCGCGGCCGGCGAACCGACGGTCGGCGGGGCCACGCCCGATGGGGCCCGGCCCGGCTCGCTCCGGCTCAGAGGTCCTTGATCTGGTACTGCGAACGCGCCTTCCGCATCAGGTCGTCGGCCACCCGGGCCGCCGACTTCCCGGCCGGCACGTCCACCGTCAGCGTCAGCCGCTCCTGGGAGGAGTTGACCACGATCAGGGTCTTGCTCAGCCTGCGCGGCGGCGTGCCCTCCACCTCCTTGCTGTACACGTTGGTGATGACGGCCGCGTCCTTGCCCTGCTCCGTGGTGGACTCCACCGTCAAGGTCGCCGGGGAACCGCCGGTGGGCGGCGTCGCCTGCTCGTACTCGCTCTTCCAGCGGTCGGCCGTCGCCCGGGCCGTCTCCGTGGCCTTCTCCTTCTGGTCCACGCGCAGCGACAGGTCTCCCTTGGGCGAGGTGTATTCGGTGGCGACGTAGGGGCCGTCGCTGCTCTCGACGTCGTCCTTGGTGGTGATGGTCCAGTCGGCCGGAGCCGCGACCGTGAGCTGCATCCGGTACTCCTCGTACCGCTTCCACCCTTCCGGCAGGTCGTCCCCCGTGAACCGGGTGATCAGCACGACGGCCAGCGCCAGCGCCGCCGCGGCGCCGGCCGCCGCGGCGATGCGGCGCGTTACGCGGG
>NZ_VBVX01000503.1 GCF_005981925.1 Streptomyces albidochromogenes | reverse complement strand
GTGGTGGGCGGCGCGGGGGACGTGCCGTTCGGCGTGCTCGCCGCGCTCGTGGACCGGGCCCGCTGCGTGATCGTCGGCGACACCGGACTCGCCCACCTCGCGTCGGCGCTCGCCACCCCGTCGGTCGTGCTGTTCGGCCCCGTCGCCCCACGCCTGTGGGGGCCGCCCGCGCGCGCCCGCCACCGGGTGCTGTGGCATCCCGACGAGGGCGACGACTCGCCCCGCCCCGGGGACGCCCACGGACCGCTGCCGGACGAGCGGCTGCTGAGGATCACCGTCGAGGAGGTCGTCGAGGCGGTACGCGACCTGCCCGAGCCGGACCTGCGCAAGGCGGCCGTCCGGCCCCTGGTGCCGGAAGGCTCGTGGTGAGCGGGGAGGCCGCGCACCGCACCGGGCCCCGCCCCGCGGCGAGCGGGCGGCCGGCGGCCCCGCCCCGCACCGCGGTCGTCGTCATCACCCGGAACCGGCGCGCGAGCCTGCTGCGCACCCTGGACCGCCTGGCCGCACTGCCGGAACGGCCACCGGTCACGGTCGTCGACAACGGGTCCACGGACGGCACCGCCGAGGCGGTGCGCGCACGCCATCCGGGCGTAACCCTGCTCACCCCCGGCCGGAACCTGGCCGCCGCCGGGCGTACGTACGGGGCCGCCGCACTCGACACGCCGTACGTCGCGTTCAGCGACGACGACTCGTGGTGGGAGCCGGGCGCCCTCGACCGGGCCGCCGACGTGCTCGACAGCCACCCCCGGCTCGGGCTGGTGGCCGCCACCACGCTGGTGGGCCCGGACGCGGAGCCCGACCCGCTCAACGCCGAGCTGTGCGATTCGCCCCTCGGCCAGGAGCCGGACCTGCCCGGCCGGTCCGTGCTCGGCTTCCTCGCGTGCGCGGCCGTGGTGCGCCGTAACGCGTTCCTCGAAGTGGGCGGGTTCCATCCGCTGCTGGGGGTCGGCGGGGAGGAGCAGCTGCTCGCCATCGACCTCGACGCGCACGGCTGGGGCGTGGCGCACTGCCCCGGCGTCGTCGCCCGCCACGACCCGGACGCCGGCCCGCGTCCCGGCCGGCCGGCCCGGATGCGGCGCAACGAACTGCTCACCGCGTGGCTGCGGCGGCCGCTGCGCCGGGCACTCGCCCGGTCGTTCCGGCTGGCCCTCGACAGCCGCGACGATCCGCAGGCCCGGCTGGCCCTGGCCCAGGCCGCCCGGCGGCTGCCCGCCGCCCTGGCGCGCAGGCACCGGACGCCGCCCCGGGTGGAGCGGCGGCTGCGCCTGCTGGAGAGGTCGTCGTGAGCCGGTGACGGCGGACCGCCGCCGCCCGGTGGCCGGGCGGCGGCGGTCTCCCGCGCCGCGATGCCGTCAGGCGGCCGTGCCCAGGGCGGGCTGCCCGGCCAGGGCCGGCTGCTCCGTGCGCACGATCACCGCCGCCCCCGTGCGGCGGCGGCGCAGCAGGAAACCCGCCCCGATCGCCCCGGCGATGACCAGGCCGCCGGACACCAGCGCGCCCCGCGCCCCGGCCAGCTCCATCAGGAGGCCGAGAGCCGGCGGTCCCGCGAGGCCCCACGACGTCTTGACGGTGCCCCAGACACCGAGCACGCGGCCCCGCAGATGGGCCGGCGGGTCCGTCTGCAGGACGGTCGTCCCGGCCGTGTCGGAGACCGACTCGACCACCGCCATCGGCAGGACGAGGACCAGCAGCACGGCGAGCGACGGCGAGAATCCCGCCACCACCTGCAGCAGGGCGCCGGCCGCCGCGAGGGTGCCCACGAGCCGCACGGACGGCTTGCGCAGCCGGGCGCCGAGGACGGCGCCCACGATGCCGCCGACCGCGAGCACGGTGGACACGGTGCCGAAGGCCCCGGCGCCGCCCGCGAGCGGGCCGGTGACGAGTACGGCCAGGGTCAGCCCGTAGTTGCGGCCGAAGACCGCGCTGATCCCGGAGATGCCCGCCAGCGCGACCAGCCGGGGACGCCGCAGGAAGAACATGACGCCCTGCCGCACGGTCATGTCGTCGCCGGTGCCGTCGGCGTCGCGCGCGCCGTCCTCGGCGGCGGGGGCGGCGGGCCCGGAGCCCCGGACGGCCTGGTGCACCGGACGGAGGAAGGGGATGACAGCGGCCACGAACAGGAACGAGAACCCATTGGCGGCGTACGCGGCGGCCGTGCCGAGGAAGCCGACCGTGATGCCCGCCAGAGCGGCACCGGCGAGGCGGCCCGCGTTGTGCACGAGCGACCCCACGCCGATGGCGGAGGGAACGTCCTCGGTACGGACGAGATCGTTGCCCAGCAGCGAGCAGGCCGGGCCGTCGACGGTGGCGACGACCCCCGTCACGGCGGCCAGCGTCATCAGGATCGCCAGGTTGAGCTGGTCCGTCGCGACGAGGACCGCCGTCAGGAACGCGACGGCGCCGAGCAGTCCCTGGCTCACGGCGGCCGTCAGCTTACGGGGCCAGCGGTCGACCGCCGCGCCGCCCGCGAGGCTCATGAGCAGACCCGGAGCCGCCTGGACGGACATCGACAGTCCGGTGGCGGCGGCCGAGCCGGTGATCTGGAGCACCAGCAGGTTCTGGACCGTCAGCTGCATCCAGGTGCCGGCGTTCGACACGAAGTTGGCGACCGACCACCAGCGCATGCTGCGGTACTTGAGCGAACGCCACGGCGCGTGGTCGTCCGCCCCGCTCTTCGCGGGACGGCCGAAGCGCCGGCGGCGGGCGTCGGCGGCATCGAGGCCGAGGCCGCGATGCTCGGCCAGCCGGTCTCCATGCTGATCCCGCGCGTCGTCGGCTTCAAGCTGACCGGCGAGCTGCC
>NZ_VBVX01000502.1 GCF_005981925.1 Streptomyces albidochromogenes | reverse complement strand
CCGCTTCCTGACCGGCCTGGACGCCCTGTGGCAGGTCAGCGCCTCCCCGAAGCTGCCGGGGGTGATCGCGCCGTGAACGCGACCTCGATGACGGCGGGCGGCTTCCCCGAGGACGCGGTACGGGCCGGTCCCGCGGGGGTGCCGAGGACCTGGAGCGCCAGGCGGCCACCGACGTGCGCCCGTCCGGTACGGGCGAGCCGCCGGGCAGCGGCCTGTCCGGCGGCCCGGGCCACGACGGCCGGGGCCTCCGGGGCCACCGCGACGCCGGGGAACGAACTGTCCGGCAGGAACCGGGCGAGCACGGCGAAGCCGGGGCCAGGACGGCCGGGCGGAGGCCGCCGGTCCGGTTTCCGTCCCGACGGCGCGGCCGCCACCCGGCCGGGTCCGGCGCCGGGCACCGCCGCGTGGCGCGGCCGTCGTACTCTTCGCCGGCTCCTTCCCGGGCGGGCGTCAGGCGTCGGCCCGGCCCGCCGGGCCCGGCCCGGGCCGGCTGCGGGCGGGTCCCACCGGCGTGCGGCGGCCCGGCCGCGTGGCCGGTTCACGGCCGGGGCCCCGCCGGGACCGCGAGGGGCGCGATGGGGGCGGCGGTGCCCGGCGGCCAGAGGTCCGTCCTGCTCAGGGCCGACGGACGGTACTGCCCCAGGGCGCTGATCAGCAGCCGCAGTTCCAGCGCGAGAGCCTCCGTCAGCCGTTCCAGGCCGTGCTCCGGGTCCTCGTCCACGGCGAGCAGGGCCGCCCGGCCGAGACCGACCGCGGTGGCGCCGAGAGCCAGCGCGCGCGCCGCCCTGCCGCCTTCCCACATCCGGCCGGAGGCCAGCAGACTCGCGCCCTCGGGGCGGTCGATCACACGGAGGCAGGCGGCCAGCGGCAGCCCGACCCCGTCGAGGAACGCCCGGGGCGCCCAGCCGGTGCCGCCTTCCGCGCCGTCGACGGTGACCGCGTCCGCCCCGGCCGCCCACGCCGTCCCGGTGGCGGCGCCGATGTCGCGGCCCGGGTGGAACTTCACCCACGTACGGGCGAGCGGGAAGTTGTTCCGCATGAACCGCAGTTGCTGGCGGACGATCTCCTCGGTGAACGTGCCCGGCGTCGCGCAGCGCAGCCGCCCGCCGTCCGGCCCGAGCTCCTCGCCGAGCGTGAACCGGCCCGCCCCGGCGAGCCGTTCGGCTTCCGCCGGGCCGACCACGGTCATGCCGCCCAGACCCGGTTTGGCGCCTTGGCCGATCTTCAGCTCGAAGCCGAGCCGGCCCGAGTCGCGCAGGGCGCGCGACGCCGGGTCGCTGTACAGGAGATTCCACACCTCGGAGTCGGCGTCCTCGGTGGACTGCTGCACCACCACACCACCGGCGCCCCCGGCTGCCGCCTCCGTGTACGCCTCGACCCGGGCCAGCAGCACCGAGCGGTAGCCGTGCACCGGCACCATGTTCTCGCCGATGACCATCGGGATGCCGAGTCGGCCCGCCTGGCGGGCCGCCGCCACCGCCAGGTCCCCGCTGCCGGCCCGCGTGGAGCCGAACGCGGACAGATACAGAGGCAGTGCGGAGGCGAACCCACCGATCCGGGTGCGCAGGTCCACATCGTCGTGGCCGGGCTCCCGGCCGAGTTCGATCAGCTTCTCCAGCCGTCGTGGCATGAAGACCGGCGGCACCAGGCGCAGCGCGTCCAGCTCGTCGGGGCCGGCCGTCGGGGCGGCGGGGCCGTCGTGACCGGCGCCGAACACCCCGCTCCCGTACGCACCGGCCGGCGGGAAGACCTCCGCCGCACCCCGCCGGGCCCGGGCCCGTACCGCGTCCTCGGGGAAGCCGCCCGCCGTCATCGAGGTCGCGTTCACGGCGCGATCACCCCCGGCAGCTTCGGGTAGGCGCTGACCTGCCACAGGGCGTCCAGGCCGGTCAGGAAGCGGACCAGGCGCTGCAGACCCATGCCGAAGCCGGCGCTGGGGGAGAGCCCTTCGCGGGCCAGCTCCAGGTACCAGGCGTACTTCGCCGGGTTCTCGCCGCTCTCCCGCATCCGGGTGACGATCGTCGCGTAGTCGGCCTCCCGCTCGCTGCCGCTGACCAGTTCGCCGTAACCGCCGTGCGCGATGAGGTCGAAGTTGCGCAGTACGCCGGGCCGCGCGGGGTCCTCCCGGTCGTAGAAGCCGCGCGAGCCCTTCGGGTAGTCGTTGACGAAGAAGGGGCAGCCGGCGTCCAGGGACAGGATCCGCTCGGCCTCCCAGTCGATCTCCGCGTCCGGGCTCTGCGCATGGCCGAGCGCGGCCAGCCGGGCGACCGCCTCCTCGTGCGTGCACGCCTCGAACTTCCCGGCCCGCAGCTCGTCGAACTCGCTCTCGCTCCGGCCCAGTTCGCGCAGGACGTCCGGCACGGCCGTCCACACGTGCTCCACCACCCGGGTCAGCAGCCCGGCGGCGATCTCCTGCACGTCCTGCCGGCTCGCCCCGGCCATCTCCACGTCGATCTGGTGGAACTCGACCAGGTGCCGGCCGGTGCCGGCGGTCTCGGGCGGCTCCACCCGTACGTTCGGGGCGATGTAGAACAGCTTCGGGAAGCCGTTCAACGACGCCTGCTTGTAGAGGATCGCACTGGTCATCAGCTTGTACGGCTGACCGTAGTAGTCCACGTCGAGGGCCTTGGCGCCCCGGCCGCCCGGATCGGTGACCGGGCCCACCAGCGGCGGCAGCAGCTCCGTGAAGCCCTCGCCGCGCAGGAACTCCCGCGTCGCGTACAGCGCTTCCTGCTGGACGAGCATCGCGGACCGCAGGCGCGGCGACGCCAAGTGCGCGCCGAGGGGCGGAGGTGCGGGCGTGCGGGTGTGGGTGTGTTCCATGTCGGTCGACTCCAGACGGTCGGGGGAATGGGGGGAGGG
>NZ_VBVX01000501.1 GCF_005981925.1 Streptomyces albidochromogenes | reverse complement strand
GGCCGGAGCGGGGGGCGCCGGGACGGGCTCGTGCGCAGACGGCGGCGTGGCCGGTGGCGGCGGGACGGACTGCCGGGTTCCGGTGGCCCCCGTCCTGGTCGGCGCGTCCTGGTCCTCGTCGCCGCCCAGCAGTGCCTGCGGAAGGACGAGTACCGCCTGCACACCGCCGTAGATGTTGGCCTGCAGCCGCACGGTGATGCCGTGCCTGCGGGCCAGCGCCGACACCACGAAGAGGCCGATGCGGCCGTCCTGGAGCAGGCGTCCGACGTTGACGCTGTCCGGGTTGTGGAGCAGGGCGTTCATCTTGTTCTGCTCGGCGAGGGGCATGCCCAGGCCGCGGTCCTCGACCTCGATGGCGAGCCCGGCGGTGACGTGCTGGGCGCGGAGCAGCACGGTGGTGTGCGGGGCGGAGAACACCGTGGCGTTCTCCACGAGTTCGGCGAGGAGGTGGATGACGTCGGCGACGGCGTGACCGCGCAGGGTGCCGTCGATGGGCGGCACCAGCTTGACCCGGGAGTACTGCTCTACCTCGGCGATCGACGAGCGCAGTACCTCCGTCATCGTCACCGGGTTGCTCCACTGGCGGCGGGAGACCGCGCCGCCGAGGACGGCGAGGTTCTCCGCGTGCCTGCGGATGCGGGTGGCGAGGTGGTCGACGTGGAAGAGCCCCTTGAGCAGTTCGGGGTCCTCGACGTCGTTCTCCAGCTCGTCGAGCAGCTGGATCTCCCGGTGCACGAGCGACTGGAGGCGGCGGGCCAGGTTGACGAAGACCTCGACCATCTGGTCCGCGCCCGCGTTGTGCGACAGCTGCGAGGCCTGCACGAGTGCGGCGACGGCCGCGTCGTGCGCCCGTCCCATCTCCTGTTCCAGCCGGTCGAACTCGTCACCGCCGGGCACGGCGGGTGGCGGCGTGCGCCGGGCGGGCGGTCCCTCGCCGCGCCGCAGCTGCTCCAGGACCGCCCGCAGGTCGGCCTGACCGCGCGCTCCCGCCCTGCGCAGCGCGGTGCACCGGTCGAGCACGGTCTTGGCGGCGCGGTCGGCGGCCACGACGGCCGCCGCGAGCGAGACGATGACGAGCGCTCCGGCCCCCGCGAGGGCGACCCATAAGCTGCGGGCCGGCTCGGAGGCGGTGGCCTTGAGCGTGAACAGCACGGCCGCGACGCCGCTCAGGGCGACCACGACGGCCGGCAGGACCGCGGCGCGCAGAAGCTGAGGCCGTATGTGGACGTCGGGCATCGGCTGCGGGGGCTGGGACCGGGCGCCCGGCCGTCCGTGCCGGCCGCCCTCGCGGCGGTCTGCGCGCGCGGCGGGTGCGCGAAGTTGAGACATCAGTGTCCTCGGTACGTGGGGCCCCAGGCATCGGCGTACTGCGTCTGTTCGACCACTGTCGGTCCGGGCTCAACTTGGGTGATGTGGCCCCATGTTGATCACCGGGCACTCACAGTAGTCGGCAACCTTTCATGATCGACGGGCTGTTGCCAAACTTGCCCGCGCAGCGTCCCGCTCTGGTATGACGCCTCGTACTGCAGACCGAAAACCCGATGGCTCCCGCAGACCCGGAGGACCCTCCGGGCGCTACACCGCGGGCGCGGTCTCCGGCTCCCCCGTGTCGGCCACGCGGCCCGGGCCGACCTTCCGTCCTGGGGCCGCGGGGAGCCCGCCGCCGGGGCGGCCGGGACCCTGGCCGACGGCGACGGCGCGCCACCACGGCGTAGTGGGAAGGGCCACCTCGGCGCCGGGCTCGAAGGGCTCACCGGGGCGGGGCAGCGCGATACGGGCGCCGGCCTCCTTCGCCGCGGTGACGGTGCCCTCGGCCGGTTCGGACCAGGGGTGCGGGGCGAGGTTGAACGTGCCCCAGTGGATCGGCAGCATCGGGCCGCTCGACGGGCCGTGCGCCGCGCCGCCCTGGAGGTCGAGGTGGGCCCGCATGCCCTCGGCGGGGGTCATGTGGATGTCGGGCCAGTACTCGCTGTACGCGCCGATCTGGATCATCGTCGCGTCGAACGGGCCGTGCTCGGCGCCGATGTCCCGGAAGCCGTCAAAGTACCCGGTGTCGCCGCTGTGGTAGATCCGGTGCTCCGGTCCGGCGACGGCCCACGACGCCCACAGGGTGTGCTGCTGATTGCGCAGACCACGGCCGCAGAAGTGGCGGGCGGGGGTCGCGGTCAGGCGGAGTCCGGCGACCTTCACCGTCTCGTTCCAGTCCAGTTCGTGCACCTGGCCGGCCGGTACGCCCCAGCGTTCGAGGTGGGCTCCGACGCCTAGCGGCACGGCGAAGAGCGTGCGGGTGCCGGCGAGGGCGCGGATCGTGGGCATGTCGAGATGGTCGTAGTGGTCGTGCGAGATGACGACGACGTCGAGCGGGCCGAGCGACGCCAGCGGCACGGGGACGGCGTGCAGCCGCTTGGGGCCGACGAAGGAGAAGGGGGAGCAGCGCTCGCCCCACACCGGGTCGAAGAGCACCCGCCGCCCGTCGATCTCGGCGAACACGCTGGAATGACCCATCCAGGTGAGCCGCAGCCCGGTGGCGGGCGGCCCGGCCAGGTCCGCGAGGGTCGTGCCGTGCAGGGGGATGGGGCCGGCGGGCGTTCTGCGGCGGCGCTCCTCCTTGCGGAAGTACACCTTCATCAGTTCGAGCGTCGACCCCGAGGGCCGCGTCCGCGCGCCCGCCGGGTTCTGGAAGACCCCGTCGACGAAGTGGGGCGAGCGGCGGATGCGCTCCATCCGCTCCCCCGCCGGGTCCGCGCCGAAGGGGGCGGTCCGCAGCGAGCGCAGCCGGGAGCGCAGCGATGGCAGGGCGTCGGCGCTGGTCACAGGACCTCCAGGGGCTCAGGTTCCCTCCCATTATGGGCACCGGGTACGACAAC
>NZ_VBVX01000500.1 GCF_005981925.1 Streptomyces albidochromogenes | reverse complement strand
GGCGCGGCGGGGGCCGGGGCGACCTGGGCCGGCTGTGCGGCGGCCCCGGTCACGTCTTCGGTTTCGGGCGTGGCGGTCTTCTCCGCCGCGGGGGTGGAACCGGGCTTGTAGTCGGCGAAGAAGTCCCACCAGGCGCGGTCGACCGAATTCGGGTCCTGGAGGTACTGCTGGTAGATCTCGTCGACGAGCCACTCATTGGGACCGAAGGCAGCGGCAGGGTTCTTCCCTTGCCCGTCTTGGTCGGTCGAGACGCTCGGGCTACTGGGGGACTGAGACGACACGGCGTTAACCGCCCTCTTCCGCTTCGCAAGGTGATGGACAGCGGAAATAAAGGCTACGCCTCCCCGGCCGGGAGGTGCAGGCCGGGCGGGCCTTCCGTCGCGTAAGTCACATCGGAGAGCTGGTTTCGTCGCCTGGAATGGCGGGAAACAAGCGGGGTTCCGGTGCAGTCCGCTGTGGTCCGGGTAGGACGGACCGTGGTTACGGCCCACTTTGGGCCGCACCCCCAATGGAGGACACGCAGAACGTGTGCTTCCGGTTCGACCCTACGTCAACTGACGAGTAACGGGCTTCCCCGGAAGAGTGACTTGGATCCGGCAGCCGCGCGCGGATTCGGCCACACCGATCCGCCCGCCGTGCAGATCCACCGCCCAGCGGGCGATCGCGAGGCCGAGCCCCGTGCCGCCGTCACTGCCGGGACCGTGCGGCGCCGGGAGGCTGCCCCGGTTGAAACGCTCGAAGACCCGGTGCCACTCGGACTCGGGTATGCCCGGCCCCTCGTCCAGGACCTCCAGGTCCAGGCTCTCCGGCTGCGGGCCCCGCCGGGCCCGCACGGTGACGCGGCCGTGCGGCGGGCTGTGCTTGACGGCGTTGTCGAGCAGATTCGCGACGACCTGATGCAGTCGCTCGACGTCCGCGTGCGCGGTCAGCTCGGGCGGCGACACGTCCAGGTGCAGATGCACGTCCGTACGCGTATGACTGCCGGACCCGGAGGCCAGACCGCGCTGCGAGGCGATCACATTGACCTCTTTGAGCACGCCCGAGAGGTACGGCCAAACCTCGAAGCGGTGCGCCTTCAGCGGCACGACGCCGTTGTCCAGCCGGGACAGGTCGAGCAGCGTCTCCACCAGCCGGCCGAGCCGCTCGGTCTGCTTCAGCGCCGTACGCATCGTCTCGGGGTCCGCGGCGGAGACCCCGTCCACGACGTTCTCCAGTACCGCTCTGAGCCCCGCGATGGGGGTTCTCAGCTCGTGCGAGACGTTGGCGACCAATTCCTTGCGGTGCCGGTCCACGGCCTCCAGATCGTCCGCCATGCGGTTGATCGTCGCCGCCAGGTCGCCCAGCTCGTCACGGCGGCCCGCGCCGCGCACCCGCCGGGTGTAGTCGCCGTGCGCGATGGACTTGGCCACCGTCGTCATCTCGTCCAGGGGGGAGGTCAGGCTGTGTGCCACGAACTGGGTGATCAGCATCGAGGCGATGACCGAGAAGACCGTGATGAAACGCAGCTCCGTCTTGGTACGGAGTGCCACCAGGATCAGACCGGTGGTGATGAAGACCGAGACGACGACGAGCGTGCCGAGCTTGGTCTTGATCGAGAAGGGACGCAGCCCGTTCCCCTGCCGCGTCATGCCGGCGGAGTCTCCAGTGCGTACCCCACTCCGTGGACCGTACGGATCCGCTCCGCGCCGATCTTCCGCCGAAGGGCCTTGATGTGGCTGTCGACGGTCCTGGTGCCCGACGCGTCCGCCCAGTCCCACACCTCGGCGAGCAGCTGCTCGCGCGAGAGCACGGCGCGCGGCGTGTTCGCCAGGCACACCAGCAGGTCGAACTCCGTCGGCGTCAGGTGTACGTCGTCACCGCGCACCCGCACCCGGCGCTGCGCGTGGTCGATCTCCAGTTCGCCGAGGCGCAGGATGCCGCTGCGCGGCGTCGAGGCGGCGATCGTCGCCCGCTCGACGCGGCGCAGCAGGACGTGCACCCGGGCCGCCAGCTCGCGCATGGAGAACGGCTTGGTCATGTAGTCGTCGGCGCCGACCCCGAGCCCGACCAGCATGTCGGTCTCGTCGTCGCGCGCCGTCAGCATCAGCACCGGCACCGGCCGCTGCGCCTGCACGCGGCGGCAGACCTCCAGGCCGTCGAAGCCCGGCAGCATGATGTCGAGAACCATCAGGTCGGGCTGCCACGCCTCGGCGGCGTCCACAGCCGCGGGGCCGTCGACGGCCGTCTGCACCTGGAAGCCCTCGGCGCGAAGTCGCGCGGCAATGGCGTCGACGATGGTCGCGTCGTCCTCGACGACCAGCACCCGGCGCTGAGCGCCCGGAGTGGCCGCGAGGCCGTTGTGGCTGGTGTGTGTCTGCTCCATTGCCCCGCCCCTGGGAGTTCTCTTCTATCCCACGTGTAGGGCAGCAGCGTAGATGCACCGACTGCGTCCCGGCTACGCAGGGCGAACCGCGAGATGGACCACGTCAGGAACGCCCCGGGCAACTTGGATCTCTTCGGTCCGAACCAAGTTGAATCCGGCATTCCGCAACGCATCCTCAAAGGCGGGGGACGGCTGCGCCGACCAGACGGCGAGGATTCCTCCAGGTCTCAACCGCCTCATGCACCCCGCAAGCCCCTGCGGGGAGTAGAGATTGGCGTTGTCGTCGGTGACGGTCCAGTCGGGCCCGTTGTCGATGTCGAGGCAGAGCGCGTCGTACGTGTCCTGGTCCGTACCAGCGACCCCGATCCGGTTTTCGCCGACGTAATCCACCAGGTCGGTGTGAATGATCTCGCATCGCGGATCGGCGAGCGCCTCGCCGGAGATCCGGGACAGCGGCCCCTCGCGGTGCCAGTCGATGATCGCCTGCTCACGCTCGATGACGACGATCCGCCCCCACCGCCCCTGCGAGGCGGCCCGCGCGAGGGAGAAGCCGACACCGAGACCGCCGATGAGGAGGGCGGGGG
>NZ_VBVX01000499.1 GCF_005981925.1 Streptomyces albidochromogenes | reverse complement strand
GTGTATAAGAGACAGCGGCAGGCCGCCCCCCGCCACCGCAGCCCCACGTCGGTGCCCCAGCGCTCCGCCGGCCAGAGCCGGCCGCCGACGTAGCGCCGGGGCACCCGGGGGACAGCCGCTCAGCGGCCGTGACTGCGGACCGCCGAGCTGAACGCGGTCATGCAGGACGGGCAGTAGCGTTCCGCCGCCGCCTCGATCTGGGCGAGCAGCGCCGCCGGGGAGACCTGCGCCAGGAAGCGCCCGCACAGGGCGCTGGGGGCCACATCCTTGCGGATGACGTGCCAGATCAGTTCGCCTCTGCCGACTGTCGACTCGGCGCGCATCTCGTACATCGGCGTGCCCTTCTTCACTCACGGCGAGCGGGACCGGCCCGCTCGCTGTCTCCATGAGAAGCGGTCGCGTCTGAAGGGGCGAATCGGCGTAGGCCACCCGGACGAAAAGCAGAAAAGGGAGGTTTACGGCCTGCCCGCGGGCCCGGCGGGACGAGCAAGGGCGGCGCGCACCCGTCGGGCCGCCTCCCGCTCCCGGCCCGCCGGCGCCTCCCGACGGCTCCGGTCAGACGACCGGCTCGCCGATGCCCAGCAGGTTCCCCTCGCTGTCACGGAACCAGGCGGCGCGTTCCCCCCGGGCGCCCTTGCTCCGGTAGTTCCCGTCGATCTCGGCGATCCCGTCCTTCGTCCGGAGACCGGGTACGTCGACCTCTTCGAACACCACACCCCGCCGACCGAGTTCCGCCACGACGGACTCGATGTCGTCGACCTGCCATCCCATCTGCGTGAACGTGCCGGGCGAGGCCCCCGTCGACGCGAACAGCGCGAACTCCGTGCCGCCGCACCGGTACAGCAGCCCGCCGGGTCGCTCGTCGACGGGCTCGAGCCCGAGCCGTTCGGCGTAGAAACGCCGTGCCCGGTCCAGGTCCTGCGCCGGCAGCCTGGTCGCCACGCGTCCCCTGGCCAGGATGTTCGGGTCGTCTGTATTCATGCCCCCACTGTGCCGTCACCGTGGATCGAGGTACGGGCGACGGGCGCTCCGGACGAAGTGAGACCACCCCTGCGCCCCCCTCTCTTCACCCCGGTGGGGGACTGACGGAACATCACGATCAGGCGTGTGTGAGGCTGGCACGGACTCGTACCCGCGGTGACCGATGACGCCGCGTCGAAACTGGGGGAAAGATGCGTGCAGGGGTGTATCTCGCACACCCACGACAAGGAAGCTTCAACCACGCGGTGTTCGACGCCGTGGTGGAGGAGCTGCGACGACGGGGATCCGACGTACTGGCGCACGACCTCTGCGCCGAAGGGTTCGTACCGCTGCTGTCCGCCGACGAGACGGGAACGGTCGAGGAGGCGGCTCGCGCCCACGAGGCCCAGGTGGCGATGCACCGGAAGGAGGTCGCCACCCTGGACGCCAT
Source organism: Streptomyces albidochromogenes (assembly GCF_005981925.1). GTDB lineage: Bacteria > Actinomycetota > Actinomycetes > Streptomycetales > Streptomycetaceae > Streptomyces > Streptomyces albidochromogenes. Next base: position 1,536 of record NZ_VBVX01000499.1, on the reverse strand, counting down.
GGTGTTCGTCCACCCGAACTGGTGGGGCATGCCACCCGCCGTCCTCACGGGCTGGATCCAGCGCGTACTCGCGCCCGGCGTCGCCTACAAGCTGGGCACCGCCGCGGGCGAACCCGCCGGCCTCCTGAAGGCGGGAAGGGCGCTGGTGCTGAACACCTCCGACACCCCCGCCGACCGCGAGGAGCGCGAGTTCGGCGACCCGTTGCAGAGCATCTGGTCGGCGTGCGTCCTGCCGTACGTCGGTGTCCGCGATGTCCGCCGCGTCGTCTTCCGCACCGTCACCGACTCGACCGAGGAGGAACGCGCGGCCTGGCTGGACCACGCACGCCTGCATGCGGCCGCGCTCCTGGCGTGACACGCGGTGCCCGCGGCCGGGCGCACGCGCGGGGGTACGGGGGGCTTCCCCGGGCTTCGAGCAGGCGCAGGCCGGCCGCGCCGTACGCCGCCCCGCGCTCCGTGCGGCGCCCATGGCCCCGGGCGCCGCACGGAGCACGTCTTCAGGACGGTCGCTGATGTCACACGTTTGCCAGGTGTGATCACACGGATGCCGGTGATCAGAGAAGCGTGAGCGCCGCTGCCCCGGACGGCGCCTGACGCGGGAGATTCCATGTCCGACACCGGCTCCACCGCCCCACCGCCCTGCCGCGAACTCACGTGGAGCACCACGACGCGCCAGCTCACGGGCGTCTGTCCGCTCTCGCTCGCCACGATCTTCCGCTACCGGCCGCAAGAACCCTTCACCGCCCGGATCGACTTCTGTCTCCCGCAGGCTCCGACGGTGACCTGGTACCTGGACCGCGACATGCTCATGGCGGGTACGCAGTCCCCGACCGGAATCGGTGACGTCCGCATCGGCCCCGCGCCCAGCCCCCACCACGCCGACCTCGTACTCCTCCACCTGGGCACCCCCGAGGAGAACGCCACGGTGAGCATCGACCGCGAGCCGCTGATCCACTGGCTGCACACGACGTACGCGCGGGTCCCGGCCGGGAGCGAGAGCGAGCACCTCGACTGGCAGCCGTTCCACGACGCCCTGGCCGGCTGATCACGGCGCGGCGCGACGGGGCAGCGGCCCGCGACCCAGCGGGTGGTACGCGGCAGGCCGGTTCGCGGGGGCCGCGCGCCCGCGAACCGGCCGGCGGAGCTGCCCCTTGACGCCGCACTGCTGCCCACCGGGCCACGCGGTGGCGGCGACCCGGCCCGGCAGCGTCGTACCCCACCGCTCGCCGGCAGCGCGCGCGGCAAGATCACCGTTACCGTTCGCACCGGTTCGTCGTTCTTGAAGCGCGGTACTGCCCGCAGGGCGTCCTCCTCTCGCGCGCTGAGCCGAAGAGCGCCCCGGACTCGTGTGGACATGGGGTGCTTCTCGTGAGCGGCTGGGTCACTGTTGGTCTCGGAGCCGCGGCCCTGTGCCCTCTGCCCGGCCTCTCCGTCACGGCCGTCGTCGCCGACCACGTGTCCGTGGCCGTGCGCGTCGTGATGTGCGTCCCCGGGGCGTCGCCCGAGTCCCGCCCCGCACGGCCCGCCGCCGCACCC
>NZ_VBVX01000498.1 GCF_005981925.1 Streptomyces albidochromogenes | reverse complement strand
CTCAGGCGCCGCGCGGCGGCAGTGGCGGGCGGGTCTTGTCCGGGACGTTCGTGTACGTCGGGGGCGACGCCGCCGGCCGCTGCGCGAGGAGTTCCAGCGCCACCTGCACCGCGTCGCCCAGCTGCGCCTGGCGCCCCTCGGCCCAGTCGAGCGGCGTACGCAGCACCGCGATGTCCGGCTCCACGCCGTGGTTCTCCACCGACCAGCCGTACGCGTCGAACCACGCCGCGTTCATCGGCACCGTGATCACCGTGCCGTCGCCCAGGGTGTGGCGGCCCGTCATACCCACCACCCCGCCCCAGGTGCGCTGCCCGACCACCGGCCCCAGGCCCAGGAGTTTGAACGCTGCCGTGATCATGTCGCCGTCCGACGACGTCGCCTCGTCCGCCAGTGCCACCACCGGCCCCCGGGGGCCGTTCGAGGCGTACGACACGGGCTCCGCGTCGCGTGTCAGGTCCCAGCCGATGATCGTGCGGGTGAGCTTCTCCACGACCAGTTCGCTGATGTTGCCGCCCGCGTTGCCCCGCACGTCGACGATCAGGGCCGGGAGCGCGACCTCCATCCGCAGGTCGCGGTTGAACTGCGCCCAGCCGGAGCCGCCCATGTCGGGGATGTGCAGGTAGCCGCACTTGCCGCCGCTCAACTCCCGCACCACCTCACGGCGTTTGGCCACCCAGTCCTGGTAGCGCAGCGGGCGTTCGTCGATCAGCGGGACGATCGCGACCCGGCGCGCCGGGCCCTCGCCCTCCGCCGGCCTGAACGTCAGCTCCACCGTCGTGCCCCCGGCCGCCGCGAGGAGGGGGTACGGGCCCGCCACCGGGTCCACCGGCCGGCCGTCCACGTGCGTGAGGGCGGCGCCCTCCCGGATGCCCGTGCCGGCCAGCGGTGACCGGGCCTTGGAGTCGGACGACTCGCCGGGGAGGATGCGGCGCACCACCCACTGGCCGTCCCGGCACACGAAGTTGGCGCCGAGCAGGCCCATCGCCCGCTGGTAGTGCGGCGGGCCCTCGTTGCGGCGGGCGGCGGCGACGTACGCGTGCGAGGTGCCCAGCTCGCCCAGCACCTCGCGGAGCAGATCCGCGAACTCGTCGGGCGTCGCGACGCGTTCGAGCAGGGGGCGGTACTGGTCGAGCACCGCGTCCCAGTCGACGCCGCACATGCGCGGCTCCCAGAAGTAGGCCCGGACGATCCGGCCCGCCTCCGCGTAGGCCTGGCGCCACTGCGCCTCCGGTTCGACCTGGTGCAGGATGCGGCGCAGGTCCAGGTAGACCGTCGAGTCGGTGTCACCGGTCTCGGTGGCGGGGACCGCGCGCAGCTCGCCCTCGTCCATCACCACCAGCCGTGTCCCGTCGCCGCTGACCGCGAACCAGTCGAGGTGGTCGACGAGTTCCGTCTTGCGCGCCTTGGTGAGGTTGAAGTGTTCGAGCGTCGGGCGCCCCGACATGTCCGCCGGGTTCGCGAACGTCTCGCCGAGCGCTCCCGAGATCGGCCAGCGAAGCCAGACGAGGCCGCCGCCGGAGACGGGCTGGAGTCCCGAGTACTTGGAGGCGGACACCGGAAACGGCGTCACCCGGTTCGCCAGGCCCTCGACCTCCACCAGGGCCGCCGTGCTGTCGGCGCTCTCGCCCTCCTCGCCCTCCACCGGGTCCAGTCCGCCGGCGGCCGGGCGGCCCTCGGCGGACAGCGCGAAGGGGGACGGCGTCGCCGAGGAGAGGGTCACCAGGTACGGGCGGCAGCCCAGCGGGAAGGACAGGTCGCCGGTGTGGACGTCGTACACCGGGTCGAAGCCGCGCCACGAGAGGAACGCCAGGTAGCGGCCATCGGTGGTGAAGACCGGGTTCTCGTCCTCGAAGCGGCCGTTCGTGACGTCGATGACGTGCTTCGTCTCGATCTTCGCCATCTTGATCTGGCGCAGCGAGCGGCCGATGCCGGGGTGCGACCAGGTCAGCCAGGCGCCGTCCGGGGAGAACGCCAGGTCGCGGACCGGGCCGTTGGTGGAGCGCGTCAGTTCCGTGACGTCGGCGGTCTCGTCGGCGTCGGCCGTCGTGTCGACCAGCAGGAGCCGGCCGTCGTGCGAGGCGACCGCCAGCCGTTCGCCCTCCGGGTCCGACACCATCTCGTGTACGCGCCCGAGCCTGCCGGAGGCGAGCCGGCGCGGCGCGCGGTCACCGCTGGCGCGCGGCAGGTGCGCGATCTCGATCGCGTCCTCGCCCTCCGCGTCGGTGACGTACGCGACCTGGCCGCTGCCGCCGAGCATCTCCGGCAGGCGCACCCGGACACCGGGGACGTCGGTGATCGTGCGGGCCGGGCCGTCGCGGTGCGTCAGCCAGTACAGGCTGCCCCGGACCACGACCGCGCTGGCGCGGCCGGTCGTGTCGACCGACAGGCCGTCCACGTTGGCCGCCGCCGGGACGTGGTACGCGCGCCGGCCGGCGCGGGGGCCGCCCAGGTGCACGTCGAGGCGGCGCGGTCCGGCGCCGGGGGACAGGTCGTCCACCAGCCACAGGTCGCCCGCGCACTGGTAGACCACGCGGGCGCCGTCGCTGGAGGCGTGCCGGGCGTAGAACGCGTCGTGGTCGGTGTGGCGGCGCAGGTCGGTGCCGTCGTACGCGCAGGAGTAGAGGTTCCCCACACCCTCGTGGTCGGAGAGGAACGCGACGCGGCCGTCGACGAACATCGGGCAGTCGAGGTGGCCGCCGAGGTCCGGCAGCAGTTGCCGGCCGTGCAGCCACAGGCGTCCCGTGGCCCCGCCCCGGTAGCGCTTCCACGCGGCGGGCTCGTGCGGGGGCTTTCCGGTGAGCAGGAGCGTACGGCGCTCGCCGTCGATGTCCGCGACCGCGATGTCGGAGACCGGGCCCCAGGGCAGCTTCGCGCCGGGGCTGCCGTCCGTGGGGAGGGTGTACGCCCACGAGAAGTGCGAGAACGGCTGGCCGTGCGAGGCGACGGCGAGGATGTGCGCGGGGTGGCCG
>NZ_VBVX01000497.1 GCF_005981925.1 Streptomyces albidochromogenes | reverse complement strand
GGCTCGGGGCGTGGGGTGGTCAGGGTGGTCATGGGGTGCTGGGCCTCTCTCCGTACCAAAACCTGACCATGTTCGGATACGGGGAACGGCCCGCCAAATCAGGGCGATTATTCCTGTACGGCACGCTCACCGACCGGAATTTGTCCTTCCGTTTCGGCTCGCGGCTGGGAATCTTCCGTCGCCGTCAGCGGCACCTGCGGCCCCTGGCACTCCCGCAGCCAGCGCCTCAGCACCCGGTGGACCTGCTCCGCGCCGACCAGCTCCGCGCCGTCGGCGACGGGGGCGGACAGGGTGTACGGCGACATCAGGAAGGGCCGCGCCTGCTCCCCGCCGAGGCCCCCGTGCGAGCCGATCTGCTCCTCGAAGGCGTGCACGCGGCCGGTGTCGGGGTCGTACCAGGAGTTGACCATGATGTCCGCGACGTGCGGGAAGGAGGAGGTCCTGCGTACGGCGTCGGCGGCCCCGGCGCCGAACACCGCGAGCGGCCCCGCACCGGCCGTACCGCCGGCGGCGTCGGCGTCGGCGTCCAGCCGCAGTTCCGCCCCGCCGGCGCCGAGCACCAGCGCGCCGTGCTCCTCGCTGCGTACGAGCAGGAAACCGATCCCGGGGTGGTTCGCCAGCGTCGACAGCAGCGCGGGGTGGTGGCGGTCCAGCTGCTCGCGGGTGGCCCGGCCCGCCGCGTCGGGGAAGGAGATCAGCCCCAGGTTGCCCGAGGCCAGCACGACCGGGTCCGTCCCGGGTTCCGGGTGCTCCGGCTCCTCCTCGTCGTCGGGCACCGGCCGGTGCAGCGCGGTGCGTACGGCGTCGCGCGCCTCCGACGCGCTGGTGGTGCGCGCCGCGCGGCGCGGCACGGGCAGCCCGCAGCCCGCCCGCACGAGGTTCGCGAGGGTGAGGCCGTACGCCGACTGGAACGTCTCCCCCGGGCTCTGCCCGTGGTCGGAGAGCAGCACGATCCGGTACGCGCGCGGGGCGTGCTCGGCCACCTTCACGATCAGCTCCAGCGACCGGTCGAGCCGCTCCAGGACCTTCAGCGCGTCCCTGCTGTGCGGTCCGGAGTGGTGCGCCACCTCGTCGTACGCGACCAGGTCGGCGTAGACGGCGGTGCGTCCGGCGAGCATGTCGCCGAGGACCGCGGCGACCACGATGTCCCGCTGGACGACCGTCGCGAAGGCCCGGATGAAGGGGTACAGGCCGCCGCGCTTGACGCGCGGACGGTCGCCGCGCAGCCGCGCGCGGGTGGACTGGGCGATCTCCCGGACGACTTCGGCGACGAACGACAGGGCGGTGCGCACCGCGTTGGCCGGGTCGGAGAAGTACGCGAAGTAGCCGGCCCGGGACCGGTTGGACCTGCCGCGCCGGGCGGCGATCGACAGGACCAGGGCGAGCTGGTCGGCGCCGCCGCTGAAGAGGTTGCCGCGGCTCGCGCCGTCGAAGGTGAGCAGTCCCCCGTCGGCGGTGCGGGAGATCGCGCGGCGCTGCATCAGGGCCGCGCTGGCCGGGCGGCTGGAGACGACGACCTCGCCGCTCTCCTTCTCGTACCAGCGGAAGGCGGGCACGTCGTGGTTGGAGCCGTGCAGTATGCCGAGCTGGCTGGCGCCGGTCTGGCTGGACCAGTCGGTGCGCCAGGGGGTCAGCCGGTGGGTGGGCTCCTCGCCGCCGAGCCGGCTCGCGACGGTCGGCATCAGGCCGTCGGCGACCGCCCGGAGCAGCACGTCGTGGCCGACGCCGTCGAGCTGGAGGAAGAGGGTGCCGGGCAGACCGTTGCGCCCGTCGTCGCCGCCCGCCCTGCCGCGGCGGTGGGCGAGCCGTGAGAGCCTGCGCCGGTACGCCTCGTCGTCGCGCACCGCGAGCGCCCCGGAGGTCGCGGACGCCACGGCGGACATGACGGCGGCGACGACCACGGCGGTCTCCGGGTCGGCCTCGCCCCGGCCGTCGGGGATGAGGCTGAGGGCGACGAGCAGCAGCGAGCCGTTGAGGAAGAAGGCGAGCAGGCCGAGGACGAGCGCGGGGACGAGCAGCAGCGCGCGTACGGCGAGCGGCCACACCAGGGCGCCCAGCAGTCCGAACGCGCCCGCGCCCCAGACGGCGGTGAGCGCGACCCGGGTGATGCTGTCGCCGTCGTCGGCCTTGAGCTGGAAGTCGGGCAGGGCTCCGGCGAGCACCAGCATCGTGAGCGTCGACACGGCCCAGACCGTGACCACACGCAGCACGGCACTGCCCGCGCTGCGCCATCGCCCTCGCACCACGCGTCCCCACCTCACGTCCCGGGCCGCACCTGGGGGCCCGCTTCCCCTCCAGCGTGGCACAACGCGCGGTGGAGGATCAGAGGCGGTCAGCGGCCGTCGCGGCCGGCCGTCGGCATCGACAGCCGCCGGTGCACGACGGGCAGGAGGAGTGCGCGGCGCACTCAGGGGGGAGACGGATGGACATACTGGAGACGTGCCCGGCGACGATCGGCGAGGAGGCCGTACGTGACGGTGGAGATCACCTGGTGGGGTCATGCCACCTGCACCGTCGCGGACTCGGGGGTCCGGGTGCTGACCGACCCCCTCTTCGCGCGGCGTCTCGCCCATCTGCGCCGCAGGCGGGGGGCGGTGCCGCCGCCCGAGGCCGCCGAGGCCGACGCGGTCCTCGTCTCGCACCTGCACAGCGATCATCTCCATCTGCCGTCGCTGGACCGCCTCGCGCCCGGCGCGATCCGGGCGAGCGCCTGCGCCGCCCGCCGCGCGTCCAGATGCCCGTGCCCGAGGAACGGCCCCCAGCCGCCGACCGGCAGCAGCGCCACGTCCACCGCCCCCACCGCGTCGGCCATGTCGTCGAACAGCCCGGTGTCCCCGGCGAAGTACGTGCGCGCCTCACCGGTGACGACGTACCCGAGCGCGGGGGCGCGGTGCGGCCCGAACGGCAGCCGCCGCCCGTCGTGCAGCGCCGGAACCGCCCGTACGACCAGGTCCTTCACCCGCACCTCGTCGC
>NZ_VBVX01000004.1 GCF_005981925.1 Streptomyces albidochromogenes | reverse complement strand
GTGTCGGTGAGGGAGCGCTTGCTCCAGTGGTGGGCGGGGACGAAGTCGAAGCGGACACCGCCGAGTTCGGCGCCCTCCCACCAGTCGAGCTCGGTGACCCGGGTGAAGCCGCGGCGCCGGCACCAGCGGGCGAGTCCGGCCGGGACGAAGAGCGGCGTGTCGTGCGGGAGGCGCTTGAGGGTGGGGGCGTCCAGGTGGTCGTAGTGGTTGTGGCTGATGACCACCGCGTCGATCTGCGGCAGGTCCTCCCAGCGGACGCCGACCGGCGTGACCCGGGCCGGCGTACCGAGGATCTTCTGCGACCAGACGGGGTCGGTGAGGACGGTGAGCCCGCCTATGCGGACGACCCAGCTGGCGTGCCCGGCCCAGGTGACGGCGACGGTGGAGACGTCGGCGGCGGGCAGCGGGCCCGGCTCGTACGGCACCAGGGCGACATCGCGCAGGCCCTCGGGGCCCGGGCGGAACGCGCCCTCGCGGGCGAGTCTGGCGAACGCCTTGACGCCGGGGAGCGGGGTGGTGAGGCGGTCGGCGAACGACCGGGGCCAGGTGCGGATCTCGCCCAGCGGGCGGGGCGGAGCGAGCGTGCCGGTTCCGGCTCCGGTGCGGGCGGGCGCGGTGTGCCGCTCGGTCTGCTGCTCGGTCTGCGCCTGCGTCTGGGACATCGAGGGGGCTCCGTTCGGTGGCGTACGCCGGATGGGGTTCAGCGAAGTTCGTCGAAGGCCGTCGCGAAGGTGCTCAACGCGTCGGCCACGTGCGGAAGTTCCAGTGGCTGTGCCGACGAGAGGGACTCCAGACGCTCCTGCGGGGTTGCCCCGAGCAGCGGAGCGGTGGCGATCCGCACGCGCAGCCCGCCCATCTCGTCGCCGAACCGGTGACCGCCGGGTGCGGGGACCCCGAGGCGTTCGCTCAGGTAGTTCTCCAGGTCCATGGAGTCGGTGACCCGGCGGGCGGCGAGGCCGGCGCGCAGGGGGCCGAGGTCGGCGTACAGGTGGCGGCCGGCCTGGGGCGGCCGGGCGAGCGCGCCGACGGCGAGGACCGCGCGGTGCGCCGCGGCGGCCACGCGCGCGTGCAGCGCGGCGGCGCTCCTGAGCCGGACGGCGACCGGCTCGGGCTCGCCGAGCGCGTACGTCGCCGCCTCGGCGACGGGCCCCGCGACGACGGCGCCGATCGCGGTCAGCAGGTCCAGGGTCCTGGCGTGCAGCGCCGCGCCGTACGCGGTGAGGGGGCAGCGGGCGAGGGCGGCGGGCCAGCTCGCCGGGGTGTACGCGCCCGCCAGGTCGGCGAGCACGGTGACCTGCCCGGGGAACATCTCGGCGGGGCTGACGAACACCGTCTCCTGCGGCCGGTGGAGCGTGTCCAGCCAGGTCTCGTCGCTGATGATGTGCAGGCCCTCGGAGACCGCCGCCTCGCAGACCTCGTGCACCACTTCGGGCGGGGCGACGGTGGCCGTCGGGTCGTCGGGGACGCACAGCAGCAGCAGACGCGGGTCGCCGCCCTCGTCGCGGACCCGCCGTACGGTCTCCAGCAGCGCGAACGGATCGGTCACGCCGCCGCACTCGGCCGGCGTGGGCACGTGGTACGCCGCCCGGCCGAGCATCGTGGCCTGCGGGACCCACCAGGCGGGGCAGGGCCGCGGCAGCAGGACGTCTCCGCCGACGGCGGCCATCAGCGCGAACAGCAGCGGCTGGGCGCCGGAGGCGACCGCGACGCACCGCGCCTCGCTCTGCAGTCCGCGCCGCCACCAGTACGCGGCGGCAGCCCCGCGCAGGGCGGGCCCGCCGCCGGGGGGCTCGGCGTGGGTGCGCCCGGCGGCCGCGGCGAAGACGGCGGACAGCTCCGGCAGGACGGGCAGGCCGGGAGCGGGGGCGGGCGGCCCGTACCGGACGGGGCCGCGCCCTTCCTCGACCGTCCGCTGCATGCGGTCACCTCCACGCCGATCTGGCCCTGTATACGGTTATACGGGTGGTTCCGGTACGGCGCTTGCGGGCGAATCCCAGCTGATCGGCTCCGCACCGGGCCGGCGGGGCCGGTCCCGGCCGGACGTGATCACGTCGGCCAAGGCTCACTTTCCCCGCACGGCGACACGCATGCACACGTCACCCCCCTGTCACCGCCCCCTGTAGTGGCGCGGCCCGGACCAGGGGGCCGGCCGCCGGGGCTCCGCTCAGCCCACGGTGACCCGGTGGCGCACCACCGCGTCGAACAGGTAGCCCTGCGTGTTGTGCACCGAGGCCGGGGGCTGGGTGTTGCCCCGCGCGTCCGTCGCGCGGGCCAGCAGCACGGCCGGCCCGTCGTGGCGCGGACGCCAGTCCACCGACCACCGGACCCAGCTGTCCCGGTGCGGGGTGTCGCGCAGCTTCGCGCGCCGCCAGTGCGCGCCGCCGTCCGTGCTGACCTCCACCGTGCGCACGGCGGCCGCCGCCGACCAGGAGCGGCCGGTCAGGTGGTGGGTCCTGCCCGGGGCGAAGAGGGCTCCCGGCGCGCACTCGAACATGCTCTTGATCGTCTGGCGGGTGAGCGGGGCGCTCCCCTCCGGCGGGTACGCCGCGCCGAACATCCGGTAGGACCGCGTGGTCCACGGCGAGGACAGCGCCGTGGCGCTCACCTCGATGTCACCGAGCCACTTGATGGACGCGATGCCGACCCAGGACGGCACGACGACGCGCACCGGGAAGCCGTGGTCGTACGGCAGGGGCTCGCCGTTCATCTCGTACGCCAGGATCACGTCGTCCATCGCCTTGGCGACCGGCAGCGGCCTGCGCGGCCGGCCGAAACTGACGCCGTCGGTGACGTACGCGTCGTCCAGGCCGCGCGGCATCACGTCGACCGCCTGCCCGCCGATGCCGGCGCGCCGCAGTACGTCGGCGAGCCGCACGCCGCGCCAGCGCGCCACGCCGATGGCGCCGAGCGTCCAGGGCGTGCCGGTGACGGACTGGCCCTGCTGGGTGGCGTAGTAGTCGCGGCCGTTGCCCGCGCATTCCAGGAAGGCCGTGCGGGTGACGGAGGGCAGTGAGCGCAGCTGTCCGTACGTGAACCGGACCGGCCCGCCGCTCAGCCCGTCGCCCCACACGGTCAGCCGCCACTCGGACTCACCGAGCCGGGGTGTGGAGGTGTGGTTGCGTACGAAGAACCGGTCGGCCGGGGTGATCCTGCCGGTTCCGGCGAAGGCGCCCGGGGCGGTCTCGGCGTTGGTGCCCCGGATCGTGAACAGCTCGGCCGGCAGCGGCTTGGCGATGCCCGGCGCGGTGAGGGCCCCGGACGGGGCCGCCGACACCGGTCCGGCGGCGGCCCACTGCGCGGCCACGGGCGCCACCGGGCTCGCCGCGAGCAGTTTCAGCAGGTCGCGGCGGTCCACCCCGCCGGGCCGGGAGGGACCGGGTCCGGACGTCGTCGCAGCGCTCATCGCGGAACTCCTCGCACGTCGAAGAGGACAGGAGGGGTGATCCTAGGGGCGCCGCGCGAGCCGGGCCAGGGCGCTTTCCAGGCCATGTCCCCTGCCTTCGACGACCGACTCCGCGACCTGGGCCAGCTTGCGGTTCTCCTGCTGGGACATCTGCCGCAGCACGGCGAACGCCTGCGCGCTGTCGCAGCCCAGCACATGCATCACGATCCCGCTGGCCTGGTCGATGACGGCGCGCGAGCGCAGGGCCGTCTCCAGCTGGTCCACCTCGGCGAGGGCCGCCCGGTAGCACCGGTCACGGACGAGACCGGCGGTCACCTGCTCGCCCAGGACGTTGACGGGGCCGTACGCCGCGCGTTCCAGGGAGCCGGGCCGGAAGCCGTAGAGGCTGACGGTGACCTCGATGCCGTCGCGGCGGAACGGGAGGGTCACACTGGCCCGTACGCCGGAGTCGAGCGCCAGTGCCCGGTACTCGGGCCACCGCTCGTCGACCAGCAGGTCCCGCGCGCCCACGGGCTCCCCGCGGTCGAGCGCGGTGGGGATCGGCCCGTCCCCCACGGCGAGCTGGACGGAGGCGAGGGTGTCCAGATCCGGGTGGGTCGCCGTGGTGCGCCGTTCGGCGCCGCCGTCGGCGATCGTCGCCACGGCGCCGCAGCTGGCGGGGGCGCACCGCGCGGACTGCTGCGCCAGCTCGGAGAGCGTGCGCACCGAGGAGTCGGGTTCGGGCCGCTGGACTTCCTGCTGGGACAGCTCGGACAGCATGGCGGAGTTCTCCCTTCTCTGTGCGGCTTCCCACCACCCTGTCCGCAAAACCGCCGGACCCGTTAGCTTTCTCGTATGACGCAGACGGACGACTTCGGCGCGGAGCTGGCAGATTTCGTCAGACGGGTCGGAGAGTTGAGGGCCGCGCGCGCCCTGCCGCCCGACGAGCACCTCGCCGTCCTGGACGCCGCTCTGTTCGAATTGCGGCACGTCGCCGACACCTTGTGGCCCCGGTACGAGCGGCTGCGGGCCGTCGCCCCGAACGCCGCGTCCCCCGACCGGCAGGAGCGGCAGGAGCGGCAGCTGCTCAAGGCCCTGTTCCAGCGGCTTCCGGTGCCGGTCGCGCTGGTGGACAGGGAGACCGTCGTACGGCGGATGAACTTCGCCGCGACGGGGCTCACCGGTGTCCGGGCCGGGTACGCGACGGGGCGTCCGCTGGCGGCGCTGCTGAGCCCCGGGGACCGGGCCGCGTTCCGTTCGCAGGCCGCCGCCGTGGCGCGCGGCGAGGGCGACCGGAGCCTGGCCGTCCATCTCCAGCAGCGGCCCGACGATCGGCTGCTGGCCACCCTGACCGCGCTGCGCCCGCCGGACGAGACGCATCCGGCGGTGCTCGTCGTCTTCCAGAACGCGGTCTCCGGGCGCCAGGCCGGCGCGTACCCGTCGACGCGGGCGGTCGCGGCGGGCCGGAGGCGCACCGCGCTGCCGGATCTGCGGGAGACGACCCGGTACGCGGAGCGCCTGGACCTCGTCGACGCGATGACCACCGCGCTGCTGTCCGCCCCGCCCGAGGACCCCGAGGCCGCCCTGGAGGCCGCCGCACGGGTGCTGCACGAACGTTTCGCCGACTGGGTGGTCGCCGATGTCGTCGCCGGAGGGCCGATCAAGCGCACGCTCGTGCTCGGACCGGGCGGACCGGGCGGCGAAGACCTCGCGCAGGTGCTGGCCGGCCAGGACCCGTCCGGCTGCCCGCTGGTGGTGGAGGCCGCCCGGGGCGGCTCCGCGACCCTCCAGGTGCGGCCGGAGGACACGGACGGCTTCGGTCACGACCCGGCGGGCGATCCGGTGCTCGTACGGGCGGACGTCACCTCGCTGCTGTGCGTGCCGCTGACGGCGCCGGGCGCCGACGGGGCCGGGGCAGGGTCCACCGGACCCGTGCAGGGGGTGCTCACCCTGTTCCGTACGGGTCCCCGGCGGGCGTTCTCCATGGCGGAGGGCCAGGTCATGGACCTGATGTCCCGCCATGCGGCGCTCGCTATGCGGCGTCCCGCAGGGCCTCGTCGCGCAGACGGGTGCAGCAGCGGCTGATCAGCCGGGAGACGTGCATCTGGGAGAGCCCGAGGTCCTCGGCGATGCTGCTCTGCGTCATGTCGCGGAAGAAGCGCATGTAGAGGATCTTCTTCTCGCGCTCCGGGAGCCGGTTGAGGGCCGGCTTGACGGCCTCCCGGTCGACGATGACGTCGAGGGCGCCGTCGGGGCCGCCCAGCGCGTCGCTGAGCGAGTATCCGTCGCCCGTTCCGGGCAGCTGGGCGTCGAGGGACAGCGCGGTGAAGGAGTCGAGCGCCTCGAGACCCGTGAGGGCCTCCTCCTCGGTCATGCCGGCCTTCTCGGCGATCTCCGCGACGGTGGGGGCGGGGCCCGACACGGTCGCGGACAGCTCCTGGCTGGCGGCACGGACGCGGTTGCGCAGGTCCTGGACGCGGCGCGGCACGTGCAGGGTCCACATGTGGTCGCGGAAGTGGCGCTTGATCTCACCGGTGATCGTCGGCACGGCGTAGCTCTCGAAGGCCGAGCCGTGGTCCGGGTCGTACCGGTCCACCGCCTTGACCAGGCCCAGCGCGGCCACCTGGCGCAGGTCCTCGATGGCCTCCCCGCGGTTGCGGAACCGGCTCGCGAGCCGGTCCGCCATCGGCAGCCAGGCGTTCACGATCTCCTGGCGCAGCGCGTCCCGCTCCTCGCCCTCGGGCATGGCGCACAGACGGCGGAAGTCCTCGGAGGTGTCGGGGGCATCGTGGTGCGGGTGCGTCCTGCGGGCTGAGGTGGTACGCATCTTCGTTGCAACTCCCTGAACGGTGCAGACGGCGGACGGGTGTCACCGCGGGGGGAGTTTTCGCAGCGTCCGGACGTGACACGCCCGGAGCGCTTGAACTGCCGCTCCCACGGACGTGCCTCCGGTCCGAAGCACATGGAGCACGTGCCCCCGCTTCGGGAGGGCAAACGGGTCGGGTTTTACGGCGGTCCGGTTTCCCTGTCCGTATGCCTGGTACTCGGCAGAGTGCTGCTCTTTTCAACCGCACCGCCCGTAGGAGGCCCTTCGTATGAGCACCGACGTTGCCGACCGGATCCTGTCGCGCCTGCGCGAGTGGGGAGTCGAGTGCGTCTTCGGCTATCCGGGTGACGGCATCAACGGCCTGCTGGCGGCCTGGGGGCGCGCCGACGACCAGCCCCGCTTCATCCAGTCCCGCCACGAGGAGATGTCCGCGTTCGAGGCGGTCGGATACGCCAAGTTCGGCAACCGGCTCGGCGTGTGCGTCGCGACCTCCGGGCCCGGTGCGATCCACCTCCTCAACGGCCTGTACGACGCCAAGCTCGACCACGTGCCGGTGGTGGCCATCGTCGGGCAGACCGCGCGCAGCGCCATGGGCGGCTCGTACCAGCAGGAGGTCGATCTGCACTCGCTGTTCAAGGACGTCGCCTCCGACTTCGTCGAGACGGTGACCGTGCCCGAGCAGCTGCCGAACGTGCTGGACCGGGCGATCCGCACGGCGTACGCCCGGCGCTGTCCCACGGCGGTCATCGTGCCGGCGGACGTGCAGGAGCTGGAGTACACGCCGCCGCCGCACGCCTTCAAGATGGTCCCCTCCAGCCTGGACCGCAGCAGCTGGACCGCGATGCCGTCGCCGGACGCGCTGCGGCGGGCGGCGGACGTGCTCAACGCCGGCGACAAGGTGGCGATCCTGGCCGGTCAGGGCGCCGCGGGGGCGCGGGCCGAGGTCGCGGAGGTCGCGGAGCTGCTGGGCGCGGGCGTCGCGAAGGCGCTGCTCGGCAAGGACGTGCTGTCCGACGAGCTGCCGTACGTCACGGGCTCCATCGGGCTGCTGGGCACCCGTCCGTCGTACGAGATGATGCGGGACTGCGACACGCTGCTGACGATCGGTTCCAGCTTCCCGTACGCCCAGTTCCTCCCGGAGTTCGGCAAGGCCCGCGCGGTGCAGATCGACATCGACCCGCACATGATCGGGATGCGCTACCCGTACGAGGTGAACCTGGTCGGCGACGCGCGGGCGACCCTGCGCCAGCTGATCCCGCTGCTGCGGCGCAACGAGGCGCGGGACTGGTTCGACGAGATCTGCGCGGGCGTCGAGCGGTGGACGGAGATCATGGAGCGGCGGGCCGCCCTGTCCGCCGACCCGGTCAACCCGGAGCACGTGGCGGCGGCCCTGTCGCCGCTGCTGCCGGACCACGCGATGGTGACGGCCGACTCGGGGTCGGCCACCAACTGGTTCGCACGCCATGTGCGCCTGCGCGGCGACATGCGGGCGTCGCTGTCGGGGACGCTGGCCACGATGGGGTGCGGTGTGCCGTATGCGATCGGGGCGAAGTTCGCGCACCCGAACCGTCCCGCGATCGCGCTCGTCGGCGACGGGGCGATGCAGATGAACGGCATGGCGGAGCTGATCTCGGTCGCGAAGTACCGCCACCTGTGGGACGATCCGCGGCTGGTGGTCGCCGTCTACAACAACCGGGACCTGAACCAGGTCACCTGGGAGCTGCGGGCGATGGGCGGCGCGCCGTCGTTCCTGCCCTCGCAGTCGCTCCCCGACGTGTCGTACGCGGCGTTCGCCGAGTCGATCGGCCTGACCGGGATCCGGGTGGAGAAGCCGGAGGAGGTCGAGGGCGCGTGGCGGGCCGCGCTGGCGGCGGACGGCCCGGTGGTGCTGGACTTCGTCACCGATCCGTCGGTGCCGCCGATCCCGCCGCACGCGACGTGGGAGCAGATCGAGGCGACGGCTTCGGCGCTGCTGAAGGGGGACGCCGACGGGGCGGCGGTGATGAAGCAGGGTCTGAAGTCGAAGTTCCAGGAGTTCCTGCCGGGCAGCCCCAGGCCGGGCGCGGACGACTGACCTCCGCAGGGCCGGGGGGCTGCCCCGGCCTGGTGCGTTCCGTCACCGCCTGACCGGTCCCGTCCGGCGGTGACGCGCGCCCTTGGCCCGCGCGGTCAGTATGAATTCCTCGTAGCGGCCGAGCGCGATGATCACGCCCAGCATGAACACCGGCACGAGCACCGGGATCAGCACGGCTAAGCCCACCATGGCCCTGTCCTTCCTGAGGGACGGCCTGGGGGCCGGGTCACCAGGACGGCGACGGGCAAACCCGTGGAAGTGACACTTCGCGGGCGAGCTGGACCCGGGCGGGGTCCCGGGGCGCGGCAGAACTCCGGGCGCGTCCCGCGCCGCCGCCGTTCGAAGCGGTGCGGGAACGCGCCCGGAGGCCGTCCCTCTTCCCAAGTGGCCGCTCGGCCGCGCACCGGGTCCCCTGTGCGCCGGGCTCCAAACACGCGGGCGGCGGGGAATCGACGGACGGACCGGGGGACGGGACCGGCGCATGTTTGCGACCCGCGCCACGGGTACCCGCGCCGGTAGCCGACAGCGAGTGAAGAGATGAGGCGGACAGCCATGGCCCAGTTCGTGAGGGAAGTCATGACGGCGGGGGTCGCGGCCGTGCGGCCCGACGCCTCGCTCGTGGAGGCGGCGCAGCTGATGCGCGCGCAGGACATCGGTGATGTGCTGGTGGCGCGGGACAACCAGTTGATCGGTGTGCTCACCGACCGGGACATCGCGCTGCGCGCGGTCGCGGACGGCTTCGATCCCCTCACGGTCAACGCCCAGTCCGTGTGCACGCCGGCGCCGGTGTGCGTCGGGCCGGACGACGAGGTGTCGACGGCCGTCACGCTGATGCGGCAGCACGCCATCAGGCGGCTTCCGGTCGTCGAGGACGGCCGCCCGCTCGGCGTGGTGAGCATCGGCGACCTCGCGGAGTTCCAGGACCCGCGGTCGGCGCTCGCCGACATCAGCAGGTCCGCGCCCACCCCCGGTCCCGACGCCGGCTTCTGAGACGCCGGGCGGACGGCGGACACACCGCGGCACCACACATTTCCAGGAAGGGAGCATGATGCGGATCGCGTTTCTCGTGGCGCCCGAGGGCGTCGAGCAGGTCGAACTCACCGAGCCCTGGCAGGCGGTGACCGACACGGGTGACACGCCCCGGCTGGTCTCCACGAAGCCGGGCAGCGTTCAGGCGTTCCACCACCTCGACAAGGCGGACACGTTTCCCGTCGACCAGGTGGTCGGCGACGCCTCGGTGGAGGAGTACGGCGGCCTGGTGCTGCCGGGCGGCGTCGCCAACCCGGACTTCCTGCGGATGGACGAGAAGGCCGTGGCGTTCGTGCGCGCCTTCTTCGACGCGGGCAAGCCCGTCGCGTCCATCTGTCACGGTCCCTGGACGCTCGTCGAGGCGGACGTGCTGCGCGGCAGGACGCTGACCTCGTGGCCGAGTCTGCGTACGGACATCCGCAACGCGGGCGGCACCTGGGTCGACGAGCAGGTCAAGGTGTGCGACGCGACGCCCGCCACGCTGATCACCAGCCGCAAGCCGGACGACCTGAAGGCGTTCTGCACCGCCTTCACCGAGGAGTTCGCGCGGGCCGCCAAGCCCTGACGCGGCTTCGCCCCCGGCCCGGGCCCGTGGGGGGCCGGGGCCGGGGGCGGCCCGGCCGGCCGTCAGACGCGGCGGCCCAGCAGAGCGAGCAGTTTGGTCTGCACGTCGGCGCCCGGGGGCGGCTCCACCGGAGCGGCGAACAGGCCGCTCTTCTCCAGTTCGGCGGAGTACGGGCCCACTTCGCGCACCGCGAAGTCCACGAGGTCGGCCGGCAGCCGCTCGTCGGCGCCGATGCCCCGCGCCAGGTCCCACGCGTGCACGACCAGGTCGGCCACCATCTGGGCGCAGTACGCCGCACAGGGGGTCTCCCCGTACGACAGGTGCACCGTCCGATCCAGCGCGCCCGGCGCCGCGAACGCCTCGCGGGCGGCCGTCGCCGCCCGGTCCCAGGCCGCCACCGGGTCCTCGCCCAGCGCGTCGCCCTCGGGGTCGAAGCCGAAGCCGCCGTCGGCGCCCTCGTCGATGGGGCGCCGCTCGGTGACCAGCGGGGGCACCCACAGCTGTTCCACGGTCAGATGGTTGACGAGGTCGCGCACCGACCAGTCGGTGCAGGGCGTGGACGCCTGCCACTGGTCCTCGCGCACGGCGTGCACATGGCCGCCGAAGAGGGCGAGGGCGTCGCTGTGGCGGCTGAGGAGCGGGTTCGAATCGGTGGTGTTCATGGTTCACCTTCGGGTACTCGCCGTGCACGTCCCGTCAGACATCCCGGAGGGGGAAACGGACCTCCCATTCCTCACCCCACTGTACGAACGTCCCGCCCCCCGGGCACCCGTCCGGGCCGCCGCCCCGGCCGTCCGCACGGGGCCCGGGCCGCGGGGCGTGGAGCCCGCCCGGGTGGGGCGTTGATTCGGAAGGGCGCGGGACGGGTACTCGCGTGCCATGTCTTCTGCGTCTTCCGCACACGCGCACATCCCGCCCCGGCCGTCGGGACGGATCGCCTCCTGGCTGAGCGCCCGGGACCGGGCGCTTTTCCACGGCGTGGCGACCCATCACTGGCCGGGCGCGGACCGCGTCCTGCCGCGTCTCAGCCACGGGGCGAACCACGGCGTGCTGTGGTTCGGCACGGCCGCCGGGATAGCGGCCGTCGGCGGCAGCACCCGCGCCCGCCGGGCCGCCGTGCGCGGTCTCGCCTCCCTCGCGCTGGCCTCCCTCGCGGTCAACACCGTGGGGAAGCGTTCGGTGCGCCGGGTCAGGCCCGTCCTGGACTCCGTGCCGCTGATCCGCCAGCTCAAGCGCCAGCCCATCACCACCTCCTTCCCCTCCGGGCACTCCGCCTCCGCCGCCGCCTTCGCGACGGGCGTCGCGCTGGAGTCCAAGGGGTGGGGGGCGGTCGTCGCGCCGGTGGCGGCGTCGGTTGCCTTCTCCCGCATCTACACGGGCGCGCACTACCCCAGCGACGTCCTGGTGGGCGCGGCCCTGGGGGTCGGGGCGGCGTTCGCGGTGCGCGGGCTCGTACCGACGCGGGGGCAGATCCCGGCGCCCGGCCGGCCGTACACCGAGGCGCCGGCGCTCCCCGCCGGCCAGGACCTGGTCGTCGTCGTCAACAAGCGGTCGGGCTCGGCCGCCGCGAAGGCGGCGCTGGTGCGCGACGCGCTGCCGCGCGCGGAGGTCGTCGAGTGCGAACCCGACGCCCTGTCCGCCGAGCTGGAGAAGGCGGCGCAGCAGGGCCGGGCGATCGGGGTCTGCGGCGGGGACGGCACGGTGAACCGGGCCGCGGTCGTCGCCGCCGCCCGCGGGGTGCCGCTCGCCGTGTTCCCCGGCGGCACGCTGAACCACTTCGCGTACGACCTGGGCATCGAGGAGGTCCAGGACACCTGCCGGGCCCTGGAGTCCGGCGACGCGGTCAAGGTCGACCTGGGCCGGTTCACGCCGGGGCCCGGCCCCGACGGCGAACCGGGCCACTTCCTCAACACCTTCAGCCTGGGCGTCTATCCCGAGCTGGTACGGATCAGGGAGCACTGGGGGCCGCGCATCGGCGGCTGGCCCGCCGGCATCCTGGCGGCGGCGGAGGTGCTGCGCGGCGAGCGGCCGCTGGAGGCCACCATCGGAGAGCACAAGGGGCGCCGGCGCGCGCTGTGGATGCTGTTCGCCGGCAACGGCATGTACCAGCGCCTCGGCCCGACCCCCGGCCGCCGCCTGGACCTGGCCGACGGGCTGCTCGACGTGCGCGTGGTGCACGGCGGGCGGCTGCCGGGCCTGCGGCTGCTTGCGGCGGCGCTGGCCGGGCCGCTGAGCCGCTCCCCCGTGCACGCGGCGCAGCGGCTGCGCCGGGTGTGGATCTCGGGCCTCGCGCCGGGCACCCTGCTCGCGTACGACGGTGAAGTGGCCCCGGCGCCCGAGGAGTTCGTCATCGACAAGGCCCACGAGGCCCTCACCGTCTACCGTCCGCTTCAGCAGTAACGGCCCCCGCGGCTGCGGCCGGGGCTCCACCCGAGTCCTCGGCGTCGGAAGGGGCCTCGGTAACATCGAGAAAGACCTGGTCGGCCTGCGGCCAGGTCTTTTTCACGGACTTCTTGATGCGTACGCAGACGAGCTCCACCTCCTCGCTGTCCAGTCCCGGCGCCAGATCGACGCGGGCGGCCACCAGGAGCGAGTCGAGCCCCATCTGCATGGTCAGCAGTTCGGCGACGTTGTCGATCTCGGGCTGCGCCTCGACGAGCCGGCGGATGTCGGCCCGCAGTTCGGGGGCGGCGGCCTCGCCGATGAGCTGGGCGCGGGCTTCCCGGCCGAGCCGGAAGGCGACGTACCCCAGCAGCAGTCCGATGGAGAAGGACGCGACGGCCTCGTAGACGGCGTCCCCGGTCACCAGGTGAAGTGCCATGCCGGCGGCGGCGAGGAGCACACCGACCACGGCCGTGCCGTCCTCGGCGACGACCGTGCGCAGCGCCGGGTCGTCGCCGATGCCGGCGCCCGGCTGGCGGTGTGCCTGGTAGAGGGCGCGGGCGAGGGACGTGCCCTCGGCGAGCAGGGCGACGCCGAGGACGGCGAGCCCGGCGAGGTAACCGGTGTGCGACTCCTGGCCGTTCGCCGCGCCCAGCGCTTCGAAGCCCTGGTAGACGGAGAAGCAGCCGCCCATGACGAAGATGCCGACGGCGGCCAGCAGGGACCAGAAGTAGCGCTCCTTGCCGTATCCGAAGGGGTGCTTCCGGTCGGCCGGGCGGCGGCTGCGGCGCAGGGCGGCGAGCAGGAAGACCTCGTTGACGCTGTCCGCCACGGAGTGCGCGGCCTCGGAGAGCAGCGCGGGCGAACCGGACACCAGTCCGCCGACTGTTTTCGCGACGGCTATGACGAGGTTGGCGGCGAGAGCCACCAGGACGGTGTTACGGGTCTCGCGGTCGGACTTCTGGGTCACGTGGGCTCTCCGTGTGCGCGGTGTACGAGGGGGGAATGAGGGCACTCGGAGCTCAGGAGGTGCACACCATGGTTCCGGTTCTTCTGCTGGTGGGCATGTCGAGATGACCGGGGCGGCGGCCTTCGGGCCGCCGCCCCTTTCCTTTTCCGTACTGTGCGTTCCGTGGTGTTTCCCCGGTGTTCCTATTCGCCCCTGGGCAGCAGCGGTCCCAGGGGTCCCAGGTCGATGTTGAGGTCCTCGGGTTCGAGTCCGAACCGGGTGCGCAGGACGTCCATGCGGTCCTCCAGGAGCATGAGCGTCATGCCGATCCGCTCCTCCTGCTCCTCGCTGAGGTCGCCGGTCTCCACCCGGCGCAGCGCCTGGCGCTCCATCAGCTGACGCAGCAGCTCCACGACCGTCAGGACGAGCTTGACGAGGTCGCGTTCGACGGTGTCGGCGTCCAGCTCGACGCGGCGGCGTCCTTCGGTGCTCTCGGCGGTCACAGGGACTCCTCCTCCTCGAACGGGGACGGCACGTCGACGTTGACGGAGCTGATGAGGGCGTTGAGGTCGACCCGTACGAGGTCGACGTCGGCGATGCGCAGGGTGAGGTCGCCCGTGATCACGACCCCGCCGGCGAGCAGCCGGTCCAGGAGGTCGACGAGGGCGAGCTGGCGCTGGGCGAGAGGGCCGGCGTCGGTGGGCTGCGCCGTCATCGGCCCGTCCCCGCCTCGTCGGGCCCGGCCTGTCCGGCCTGTCCCGCGAAGGAGTACGGAGCCCACGGGCCCGTCAGTTCCACCCGTACGCCCTGGTCCCGCGGCGTCAGCCGGCCGACCTCCGCGACGAACTCCTGGCTGCTCTCGCGCGGCACCAGGTAGGCCGCGTTGAGTACGTTCTGCCCGCGCGCCTCGGAGAGCCGGGAGTCCTGCGGGCGGTGCAGGGCGGCGGCCTGGGCGCGCTGCGAGAGTTCCGCGTGGAGCGTGCGCGACAGGGCCTCGGCGCGCTCCCACACCCCTTCGCGGGCCTGGCGGCTGCTCAGGCGCCGGCGCAGGTAGTCGCGGCCGGAGGCGGGTGCGGCGGGCCGCTCGCGCGGCGCGGCCGAGGGCCCGTCGGACCCGGCCGGCCCGGGCGTCGCCGGGTCCGGCTGGGGGTCGGCGTACACCTTGACGCCCCACTCGACGCGCCCTTCCAGCCGCTCCAGCGTCGTCGTGAAGCGGTCGCGGCCCGCGTCGAGCAGCCTGCGCACTCCGCTGTCGTCGACGCACACGGTGGCCAGGCGCAGTGGCACCGTGCAGGTCACGGTGGTCATGGCGCCGATGACCGCCTCGTGGGCGCGGGCGGTGGCGGTGAGCCAGTCGAGGTCCTCCAGGCGCTTCTTGAGCGGCGCCTCGGCGAAGTCCTCGGCCGGCACCGCGCCGACCACGGCGACCAGGTCGCCGTGGTCGAGCAACCGGGGCGGCTCACCGCCGAGGCCGCGCACGCCCTCGGGGAGTACGCCGTCGAAGGGGCGGGTCACCGCGTACACGTACCGCAGTTCGTTCATGCCTCGTCGTCCTTGCGTTCCACCTGGGCCGGCGCCGCCTCCAGGTCGGCGATGCGGCGCTGCAACCGCTCGTTCTCCTCGGCGAGTTCACGTCGCCGGGCGCCGGAGGAGAGCGACGGGTCGTCCTCCCACCAGTCGATGCCCATTTCCTTCGCCTTGTCGACGGAGGCGACGATGAGACGCAGTTTGATGGTGAGGAGTTCGATGTCCAGGAGATTGATCTTGATGTCTCCCGCGATGACGACGCCCTTGTCCAGCACGCGCTCCAAAATGTCGGCGAGATTCGCGCCGCCGCCCTGGGAGCCGTACGGGTCGGGAAGTCTGTTGGGCGTCGTCATCGGCGGGCCCGGCTTTCGTCGGCCGCGCGCTCACGGTAGGTCATGGTGCCGGGTTCCTCTTCTCCAGCCGGTCGAGGAGTTCGTCCTCACGGCGGTCGAATTCGGCCTCGTCGATCTCTCCGGCATCGAGCTGCCGCTCCAGGGCGGAGAGTTCACGCTGGATGGCCGACGGATCGTAGTACTGGCGCTCCGCCTCCGTGACCACCTGCCGCAGCACCCAGGAGGTGCCGCGGACAGGGGCCAGGGGCAGGAGGAGCAGCTCTCCCAGGAGGCCCATGCGGCGTCACTCCACGAAGCTGTAAGGAGGCAGTGGGCCGTTCACCTGGAGCACGAGGTGGGGGTGTTCCTTGCGCAGGGCGTCCACGGCCTCGACGAAGTCCGCCGTGCTGTCGCGGTCGACGAGGAACGAGATGTTCGCCAGCCAGCCGCTGCTGTCGGGGCCGGGGCTGATGTCTCCCGCCGCCCCCTCCAGGGCCTGGCGGACCAGTTCGCCGTCGCGCTTCTCGCGCTGCTGCACCGCCTGCACGACGCGCTCGCCGAGCCGCAGCTTCTGCTCGTACGTGCCGCCGCCGGCCGCGCGGTTTGCCTCGTTGAGGGCGCGCAGTTCGGGGTCGTCGGCCAGTACCTGGTGCAGGACGGCCTCCTCGTCGTGCGAGGCCTTCACGTTGTACTCGACCTTGTTGTCGAGCGCGTCGAGCCGCTCCAGGTAGTGCTTCTCGCGCTCGGCGAGCACCGTGCGCACCGACTCGTCGTCGGTCGACAGACTGCCGAAGCGCATCGGCAGTACCGCGCCCACGGCGCCGGCCTCCGCCAGCACGGTCTGGTGCGCCAGCAGGTCGCGGCGCTTGGGCCTGAGGTCCTCGGGCGCGTCGCTGACCAGGGCGGTCAGTTCGCCGGTCCGCAGGGCCCGTACGGGCATCGGCGGCTCGCCGACACCGTTGGTCGGCTCGGGCAGTTCGGGGTGGTTTCCGCGGGCGATCCCGTAGACGTACGTACTCACTCCTGCTCCTCCTTCCGGCGGGACGTGCTGCTGCGCCGGCTGCTCGTCCTCGACTCGGCCTTCTCGTCGTCACCGCCGCGCACCTGCTGGAAGGCGCCCGAGAGGGTCTCGGCGGCGCCGGACAGCGCCCCCTTGGACTTGCCCCTCGCGCCGGACTCGGTGACGTCGCCCACGATCTCCGGGAGGCCGGGGCTCTTGTTGGCGCCGGTTTCGAGGTCGAGGCGGTTGCAGGCTTCGGCGAAGCGCAGGTACGTGTCGACGCTGGCCACCACGACGCGGATGTCGATCTTGAGGATCTCGATGCCGACCAGGGAGACACGTACGAACGCGTCGATCACGAGTCCCCGGTCGAGGACGAGCTCCAGGACGTCGTAGAGGCCGCTGGTACCGCCGCCGCCTCCACCTTGCTGTGCCGGGACTACGGTCATGCCGACCAGCCCTCCTTAATGTCGGGTGTCTATGAACGGTCCGCCCTGCCGCGCTCGTAGCGGCTGACGCGCCGGTAGCCGGTGAGCGCTCCGTGGGCGTCGAGAGTGACTTCGTACGACGCGAGGAGGCTCATGGTGTCGGGGACCCTGGCCAGTTCGAGGACCTCGACCCGCAACACCCAGCCGTCGTCCTCCGTGCGTTCGAAGGACGAGACCGACTCGGCCTCCATGCCGGTGAGCTCCGCCAGTTGTGCCCGCGCTCCGCGCAGCACCTCCATCGGGCCCGGCAGGCTTTCCGTCTTGCTGGATGACGTGCTCTGTGAACTCTTCTCGTTCTTCTCTTCGTTGTCGGACGCATTGGACGTATCAGACTTTCCGGAAGTACCGGATGTATTTGCCATTGCAGCCTCCGTCATCGTGTATCCCGTGACTCCGGGCCCAAACTCCGCGGTGTCCGAGCGTTGTTCGTTTCTGTCCGGGTACCCGCGTGTGATGACATCAACGGACACCGGGGTGATTCGCACCCGCATTCCGGCGAGGCTCGACCGCCTCCCGTGGTCACCGTGGCACTGGCGGATCGTCATCGGCCTGGGGACGGTGTGGGTCCTCGACGGCCTCGAAGTGACCATCGTCGGCAACATCGTGGGCCGCCTCGCCGAAGAAGGCAGCGGCATCGACATCACCACCGTTCAGGTGACCACGTGGGCTGCTGCCCTGTATGTGGCCGGAGCATGCGTGGGCGCCCTCTTCTTCGGCCGGCTTACCGACATCTACGGCCGCAAGAAGCTGTTCATGATCACGCTGGCGGTCTACCTCGCGGCGACGGCGGCCACCGCCTTTTCCGAAACCGCCTGGTTCTTCTATCTCTGCCGCTTCTTCACCGGTTTCGGCATCGGGGGCGAGTACGCCGCCATCAACTCGGCCATCGACGAACTGATCCCGGGCCGGCTGCGCGGCCGCATCGACCTCATCATCAACGGCACCTTCTGGGCGGGCGCGGCGCTCGGCGCGCTCGCGTCGGTCGCGTTCCTCGACACGGACCTGTTCCCGAAGGACCTGGGCTGGCGGCTCGCCTTCGCGACCGGCGTGGTGCTCGGCCTCGCCATCCTGCTGGTCCGCCGGCACGTGCCGGAGAGTCCGCGCTGGCTGTTCATCCGCGGGCGGGTGGACGAGGCGGACCGGATCGTCGACGGCGTGGAACAGCAGGTGGAGCAGGAGACCGGGAAGCGGCTCGCCGTGCCGGACGAGGAGATCGCCATCCGGCAGCGGAAGTCCATCGGCTTCGGCACCATCGTGCGCACGGTCTTCGCGCAGTACCGGGGGCGCACGGCGCTCGGCCTGTCGCTCTTCATCGGCCAGGCGTTCCTCTACAACTCGATCACCTTCGGTTACGCCGTCATCCTGACCGAGTTCTTCGACGTGCCGGTCGGCTCCACGGCGTACTACTTCGCGGTGATCGCGGTCGGCAACCTGCTCGGCCCGCTGGTCCTCGGCCACTTCTTCGACAGTGTCGGCCGCGTGCCCATGATCGCCGGTACCTACATCGTGTCCGGTCTGCTGCTGTTCGGTACGGCGTACCTCTTCCAGCAGGGCTCGCTGTCCGCCGTGACGCTCACCGCGTGCTGGTGCGCGGTGCTCTTCTTCGCCTCCGCCGGGGCCAGTTCGGCGTACCTGACGGTGAGCGAGGTCTTTCCCCTGGAGACGCGCGCGATGTGCATCTCCTTCTTCTACGCCGTCGGCACCGCCCTCGGCGGCATCACCGGACCGCTGCTGTTCAACGGCCTGGTGAGCAGCGGGGAGCGCGCCGACACGACCCTGGCGTTCTGCGTCGGCGCCGCGCTGATGGTCGCCGCCGGGGTGGTCGAGTCGGTGCTGGGCGTCAAGAGCGAGCGCCGGAGCCTGGAGTCGATCGCCGCGCCGCTCAGCGCCGTGACGGAATCCGGCCCGGCCCGCGAGAACGCCTGACAGGGGCTGCCGCCGCGCTTCGTTCAGCGCAGGGCGCGCAGCCGCCGGCGCGCCGGGCCGAGCGCGCGGCCCCTGGACGTGACGCCCGACCAGGGGTTCGCGCGGGCCTGTTCCAGTACGCCGTCGGGGTCGGTCAACGCCCAGGTGCGCGCGGTGAGTTCCTTGTCGTCGAGCTGCTCCCAGGAGATCGGAGCGGCGACCGGCGCGCCCTCGCCCGGGCGGACCGACCAGGGGGCGACGGCGGTCTGCGCGTAGGCGTTGCGTCCGACGTCCAGGAAGAGCCGGCCGCCGCGGGCCTCCTTGCGTACGGCCGTCGTCAGCTCGTCGGGACGCCGCTCGGCCAGCGTCTCGGCCACGTCCCTGGCGAAGGCGCGGGAGTCGTCGAACGTGGTGTGCCCGTCGAGGGGCACGATCACGTGCAGGCCCTTGGAACCGGTGGTCATGAGCGTGGACGGCAGCCGCAGCTGGTCGAGGAGTTCACCGAGCCGGTACGCCGCCTCCCGTACGGCCGGGAAGTCGTCCCCCGCCGGGTCCAGGTCGAAGACCAGCCGGTCGGGCCACTCGACGCGGTCGGCCCGGGAGAGCCACCGGTGGAGGGTCAGGCACGCCTGGTCGGCCAGGAAGACGAGGGTGGCGGTGTTGTCGCACACGGTGTGGGTGACCGTGCCGCCCTCCTTGGCGACCCGGACCCGGCGCACCCAGTCCGGGTAGTGCTCCGGCGTCTCCTTCTGCATGAAGCGCGGTCCGCCGGTCCCGTCGGGCCGGCGTTCCAGCATCAGGGGCCGGTCGCGCAGTTGGGGCACCATGAACGCCGCCACCCGCCGGTAGTAGCCGGCGAGGTCGGCCTTGGTGAGACCGCAGTCGGGGAAGAGGACCTTCCCGGGGCGGTGGACGGTCACCGTGCGGCGTCCGGCCCTGATGGTGGTGGTGTCGCTCATCGTCCCTCTCCCGGGCTCGCTCCGTCGTCGTGCGCGCGGCCGCACGGGCGCGGGCCCGCTCCCGGCGGGCCCGCGCGGCGCGGGGAGGGTGGCGGGATGTTCAGGGCATCCCGCCACCCACACCCCGCCGCGCTCTCACCGTACGAGCACCTTCTCGGCCAGGAGCTGTACGGCGGCCACGATCGAGTCGGCGTCGATCCCCGCGGCGCCGAGCTGTTCCTGCCCGGTGGCCGAGCCGGGCATGTTCCCCACGGCCAGGCGCACCAGCCTCGGGGCCGGGCGGCCGTCGGAGAACACTTCGGCGACCGCGTCGCCCAGGCCGCCCTGGGGGTGGTGGTCCTCGACCGTCACCAGGCAGCCGGTGCGTTCGGCCGCCTCCTGCACCGCCGGCTCGTCGACGGGCTTGACCGAGTACAGGTCGAGGACCCGCACCGGCACGCCGTCCCGCGCGAGGAGGTCCGCGGCGCGCAGCGCCTCGTGGACCGTCACCCCGGCGGCGATCAGGGTCAGCACGTCGTCCTCGCCGGAGCGCAGCAGCTTGCTGCCTCCGACGGGGAACTCCTCGTCGGGCCCGTAGATGACCGGCATGGCGCTGCGGCTGGTGCGCAGGTAGCGCACGCCCCGGCTGCGCGCGTCGCCCTGCGCCATCGCGGCGACGAGCCTGGCGGTCTGGTTGGCGTCGCAGGGGTACAGGACGGTGCTGCCGTGCACGGCGCGGAACAGCGCGAGATCTTCGAGGCCCATCTGGGACGGGCCGTCCTCGCCGATGGCGACTCCGGCGTGCGAGCCCGCCAGGTTGATGCCGGCCCGGCTGACCGCCGCCATGCGGATGAAGTCGTGCGCGCGGCTCAGGAACGCCGCGAAGGACGAGGCGTACGGGACGTAACCCCGTGTCTGCATGCCGACGGCCGCGGCGACCAGTTGCTGTTCCGCGATGTAGCACTCGAAGAACCGGTCGGGGTGCTCCTTGGCGAAGAACTGCGACCGGGTCGAGTCGCTCACCTCGCCGTCGAGGGCCACGACGTCGCCGCGCGCGGACCCGAGCGCGGCGAGCGCCTCGCCGTAGGCGTTGCGGGTGGCGACCTCGTCGCCGCCCTTCTCGTAGCGCGGCAGCCTCAGTTCGCCGAGGGGTGCGGTCAGCAGGGCGGACGCCCGCGCGGCGGCCGGCTTCGCCACCTCCACCCGGACGAAACGCGGCCCGCCGAGTTCCCGGATCGCGCTGTCGGCGTCCTTCAGCGGCTTGCCGTGCATGCCTTCCTTGTCCTCCACCGCGGCGACGCCGCGCCCCTTGCGGGTGCGGGCGATGACGGCGGTGGGGCGGCCGGTGGTCGACCGCGCCTCGTCGAAGGCGGCGTTCACGGCCTCGACGTCGTGGCCGTCGACCTCGACGGTGTGCCAGCCGAACGCGTGCAGCCGACGGCTGTACGCCCCCAGGTCCCACTCGTGCCGGGTGGGTCCGCGCTGGCCGAGCCGGTTGACGTCGACGACCAGGGTGAGGTTGTCGAGGTGCTCGTGGGCGGCGTGCTCGGCGGCCTCCCACACCGACCCCTCGGCCATCTCGCTGTCGCCGCTGAGCACCCAGACGCGGTACGGGGCCCGGTCCAGGCGCTTGCCCGCCAGCGCCACGCCGACCCCGACCGGCAGGCCCTGCCCGAGCGACCCCGTCGCCACGTCCACCCACGGGAGCCTGGGCGTCGGGTGCCCTTCGAGGCGGCTGCCGCGCCGCCGGTAGGTGAGGAGTTCCTCGTCGTCGATGACGCCGGCCGCCCGGTACATGGCGTACAGCAGCGGGGAGGCATGGCCCTTCGAGAGGATCAGCCGGTCGTTGCCCGGATGGCCGGGCTGGTCGAAGTCGTAGCGCAGGTGGCCGCCGAGGAGCACCGCCGCGAGGTCGGCCGCCGACATCGACGACGTCGGATGGCCCGACTGCGCGGCGTCGGCGGCCCGTACCGCGTCCACCCTGAGCTGCTGCCCGAGCTCGCTGAACTGTTCCCTGTCCATGTCACTCCCTGTGGTCGCTCCCTGGCGGTCACCCGTCGGGTTCACTCTGCTCCGCCCGGCCGCGCCCGCCGGGGACCCTGGCCAGTTCCGGTGACGCCGTGTCGAGGGGCACCGACCAGGACCGGACGAGGCCCAGCTGCACGGCCTGGCGCGGCAGGACGGCGTCGAGCAGCCAGTCGGCGGCGACCCGGATCCGGTTGCCCGGCATGGCGGCGAGGTGGTAGCCGCGGGTGACCGCGCCCGCGACCGGGCCGGACAGGTGTACGCCGAGCGGGTTGGCGGCGGCCTTGACGCCGCCGAGGTCCACGACGAACCCCAGGTCGTTGTGCTTGTACCGCTGCTGCTCCCCGTACCCGAGGGAGGCGGCGACATTGCGGCCGGCCACCTTGCCCTGCCGGGCGGCGTGCTGCGCGGTCATCGGGGTGAACTCCCCCGGCCGGGTGAGGTCGGGCACGGCCGCCGCGTCGCCGCAGGCGAAGACCTCCGGGTGGCCGGGCACGTTGAGGGTCGGCTCGACGAGGAGCCGCCCGCGCTCGACGGGCAGGCCGACCTCCGAGACGAGCGGATCGGGCCGTACGCCGACACACCAGACGACGGTCCTGGTGTCGACGAACTCCCCGTCGTCCAGCAGGACTCCTTCGCGGGTGGCCTCCTTGACGGACGTCCCGGTCCGTACGTCGACTCCGCGCCCGCGCAGCACCGTGTCGGCCGTCCGTGACAGCCGCCGGTCGAGTTCGGGCAGGACCCTCGGCGCGATGTCCAGCAGCAGCCAGCGCGGCTTGTGCCCGGCGTGCCGCCAGGCGCGCTGCCTGCGGACGAGGGCGTCGGTGAACATCTTCCCCTGGGCCGCGACCTCGGTGCCGGTGTATCCGGCGCCGACGACGACGAAGGTGCAGCGCGCGGCGCACTCGTCCGGGTCGCCGGTGGCGGCCGCGAGTTCGATCTGGCGGGTCACGTGGTCGCGCAGGTAGAGCGCTTCGGGCAGCCCGCGGAAACCGTGGGCGTGCTCGGCGACGCCGGGGACGGGCAGCAGCTTGTTGACGCTGCCGACGGCCAGGACGAGCCGGTCGTACTCCAGCTCGCCCTTGTCGTCCTCGGGGCCGGTGTAGTGCACGCGGCGGGCCGCGAGGTCGACACGGTCCGCCTCGCCGAGGACCAGCCGTACGCGCGGAAGCGTCCCCGGCAGCGAGACCGTCACCCGGCGCGGTTCGAGGATGCCGGCGGCGACCTGTGGCAGGAGCGGGAGGTAGAGAAAGTAGTCGGTGGGGTTGAGCAGGACGATCTCGGCGTTGTCCCGCAGCTGCCGGGAGAGGGTCTTCGCGGCCTGGTGGCCGGCGAATCCCGCTCCCACGACGACGATGCGGGGACGGTTTCGGGTCACTGCGTTCACCTCGTGGGCGGGGCGGGTGCGGTGGACCTTCCCGGTGCCCCCGTCCCCCAGGGGCAAACACCGGGCGGCCCGCGTTTCCCGTTCAGGGGCCGGGTTACCCGCCGTTCAGGAACCGCTCGCCCGGGAGGCGCCCCCATGACCGAGTACGGATACTTCCTGTCGACCGAGGAGTTCGGCCCGGCCGAACTGGTGGAGCAGGCGCGGATGGCCGAGCAGGCGGGCTTCCAGGCGTTGTGGATCTCCGACCACTACCACCCGTGGAACGAGGAGCAGGGGCAGAGCCCCTTCGTCTGGTCGGTGATCGGCGCGCTGTCCGAGGCGGTGTCGCTCCCGGTGCAGACCGCCGTGACCTGCCCGACCGTACGGATGCACCCGGCGGTGGTGGCGCAGGCCGCCGCCACGGCGGCCGTACAGCTCGGCGACGGGCGGTTCCGGCTCGGGGTGGGCAGCGGCGAGGCGCTCAACGAGCACATCCTGGGCGGCCCTTGGCCCGGCGCGCGGGTGCGGCTGGAGATGCTGGAGGAAGCCGTGCTGCTGATCCGCAATCTCTTCGACGGCAACGAGGTCAGCCACGAGGGCAAGCACTACACGGTGGAGAACGCCCGGCTCTACACCGTGCCGGACGAGCATGTCCCCATCGACGTCTCGGCGTTCGGCCCGCGGGCCATGTCTCTGGCCTCGCGGGTCGGCGACGGCCTGATCACCATGGCCCCCGACGCGGAGGCGGTGTCCCGTTTCCGCAAGGGCGGCGGGGGCGCC
Source organism: Streptomyces albidochromogenes (assembly GCF_005981925.1). GTDB lineage: Bacteria > Actinomycetota > Actinomycetes > Streptomycetales > Streptomycetaceae > Streptomyces > Streptomyces albidochromogenes. Next base: position 36,650 of record NZ_VBVX01000004.1, on the reverse strand, counting down.
AAGCCGGTGAGCGGCGGGACGAAGGTCTGTTACGGGCCGGACCGCGACGAGGCGGTGCGCACCGCCCACCGGCTGTGGCCGAGTGACCGGCTCCCCGGCGAACTCGGCCAGGTGCTGCCGGCGCCACGCCACTTCGAGCAGGCGTCGGCCCTCGTCACCGAGGACATGGTCGCCTCGAACGTGGTCTGCGGCGACGACGTCGAGGCGCACGTGCGCGGACTGCTGGCGTACGCCGAAGCCGGGTTCGACCGGGTGTATGTGCACCAGATCGGGCCCGGCCAGCGGGGGTTCTTCGACTTCTACCGCACCGAGGTGCTGCCACGGGTGCGGGAGAACTGACCCCGCCGGCACCTCGACTCGCGTATCACATCCCGAGATAGGCGTCTCACATCTCGGCGCGGCGGCGTACCGTACGGCGCAGCGCGTCCGCACCGGACGCCGCCCGGAGGAGGAGTACGCCCATGCCGGAGGAGACCGCCGTCTACACCCACGGACACCACGAGTCGGTGCTGCGCTCGCACACCTGGCGCACGGCCGCCAACTCGGCGGCGTACCTCCTGGGCGATCTGCGGCCGGGGCTGGACGCCCTGGACGTGGGCTGCGGCCCCGGCACCATCACGGCGGACCTTGCCGCGCTGGTCGCCCCCGGCCGGGTGACGGCGGTCGACGCGGCCGGGGACGTGCTCGGGCGGGCCCGCGAGGTGGCGGCCGAACGCGGTCTGCGCAACGTGGAGTTCGCGGTGGCCGACGTCCACGCGCTGGACTTCCCCGACGACTCCTTCGACGTCGTCCACGCGCACCAGGTGCTCCAGCACGTGGGCGATCCGGTGCGCGCCCTGCGCGAGATGCGCCGTGTGTGCCGCCCGGGCGGCGTCGTCGCGGCGCGCGACAGCGACTACGCGGCGATGACGTGGTTCCCGCAGGTGCCGCTGATGGACGACTGGCAGCGGCTGTACGGCCGGGTGGCCCGGGCGAACGGCGGCGAACCGGACGCCGGCCGCAGACTCCTGTCGTGGGCGCGCCGGGCCGGCTTCACCGACGTACGCCCCTCGGCCGGGGTGTGGTGTTTCGCGACGCCGCCGGAGCGGGCGTGGTGGAGCGGCCTGTGGGCGGAGCGCACGACGGCGTCCGGGTACGCCGAACTGGCCGTGACCGGCGGCCACGCGACCCGGCAGGACCTGACGGCGATCGCGACCGCGTGGCGGGAGTGGGGCGAGCGGGAGGACGCGTGGTTCATGGTGCCGCACGGCGAGGTGCTGTGCCGGGCGTGAGCCGGCGTACCCCCGCCGGGTGTGGATGCGAGCAACTACGCTGGGACGCATGGAGATCCTCGGAACCACGCTGCGCATCTGCGTCGACGACCTGGAGCCCACGGTGGGCTTCTACGAACGCCTCACCGGGAGCCGCGCGCTGCGCTTCGAGCGCGGCGGGGTGTCCGTGGCGGCGGTCGGCTGCTTCCTCCTGATGAGCGGCCCCGAGTCCGAACTCGAAGTCCTGCGCAAGGTGTCGGCGACCATCGCCGTCGACGACGTGGACGCGGCGGGCGCCGCCCTGGCCGGGGCCGGCGCCCGCATCGTGGCGGGCCCCGTCCCCACCCCCGTCGGCCGCAACCTGATCGCCGCGCACCCGGACGGTTCGGTCTTCGAGTACGTCGACCGGCGCCCGGTCGCCTGATCCGGCCCTAGCGCGCCGCGGGCCGCATCCGGTAGTCGTACGCGTCGGGCAGCGGATCGTCGCCGGTCCCCGCCCACACCTCGCCGAGCACCTCCGCGCCCTCCCGCAGGTCCGGCACCTCGAAGCCGGCGTCGAAGAGGGCGCGGGCGCCCGCCCTGTCGCCCTCGGCGACCAGGAGCCGCGCCTCGACGAGCCGGAAGCGCCCGCTGTCCCGCAGGTCGTCGGGCAGTTCCCCCCAGACCGCGCGCGCCGCCCCGGTGCGCCCCGCGTCGAGCAGCGCGGCGATCGCCTCGCGTCCCAGCGCGGCCGTCGCCGCGCGCCACGCCTCGCCGTCGCCCCGCTCCCGGCACAGGTCCTCGAACGCCTCGGCGTAGTGGTCGGCGGCGCGCCCCGCGTTGCCCGCGTCGAGGTCGGCGACCGCGAGGCAGCGCAGCAGCGGCCACCGGGAGGACGCGGACCGCAGCCCGCGCTCCCAGCTGCGCACCGCCTGCGCCACGTCCCCCGCGTGCCACTGGGCGACCCCGAGGTGGTACTCGGTGAGGGGGTCGGCCGGCGCCGTCTCCAGCATGTCCCGCCAGTGCTGCGCGACGAGGGAGACACCGGGCGGGGAGGCCGCCCCGTCCGGTGACGGGAACGTGCCACTGCGCAGCAACTCCCGCCACGGTGCCTGCTGTTCGCCCAGCGTCGCCTCACCGAAGGGCGTGCCCGGCAGCTGGTGACCGGCGCGCAGGACCTCCAGCGCGCCCCACCCGGAGCCGGTGGCGAGCGGTTCGCCCGGCTCGTGGTCGGCGTACGGCCGCCACGCCTCGTACGCCGCGTCCACCCGCGCCCGGGGCAGCGCCGCCTCCAGCCGGGCCTCCGCCTCCGCTCGCGCCGCCGCCCAGTCCTCGCCGTGCACCGCCGCGGGATCCGCGGCCAGCGGACCGTACGCCTCCAGCCAGCTGAACTCGGCCCCGGCCCCCAGCGGTACGTGCTCCAGCTGCGTACGGGCGAGACCGGCCTGGATCTCGGCGTACCCCGGGGTGCCGGGCTCGGTCAGCCACTGCTGCCAGCGCCGCCCGCCCCGCCCCGAGCCCCACAGGAAGAGCTTGCGCCCGCCGAGCGTGTCGGTGGAGGTCTGGACGAGGCCCCGGCCCTCGGCGTCGAGCGAGGCGATCCACTTGCGGGACGCCTCGGGCACCTCGTAGAAGTAGTCGGCGGGGTACTCGCCGCGCAGCGGGTACGTGCGGTCGACCCCGCCGGACACCGGCACGGGCACGCGCCGCAGGCTGCGTTCGTACCCGAAGTGCCACGCCTCGTCCGCCGGGGCGAGCACCCTGGTCCGCTCGTCCTCGGGGACCGCGATGTTGGACCACCAGTAGGTGGGGACGGTCCGCTCGTGCGGGTTGCGTATGCGGACGCCGACGTACAGGAAGTCGGAGTCGGCCGGCAGCCACAGGTCCACCTGGAACGGCAGGTCGCGCAGCCGCTCCCACTCCCAGAGGCGGACCATGTCGCCGCCGTCGGGGGCGGGCACGATCGCGGCGTGCAGCGGGGCGCAGGACAGCGTCGTGTGTCCGGTGGCGCCGATGTTCCACTCCAGGCCGCCGGAGAACCAGGCGCCGTTCAGGGCGAAGTCGGCGGGCTGGAGGACCGGGTTGCGGTAGAGGAGTTCGCGTCCGGTCGGCTTGTGGAACAGCGAGTGCACGCGCCCGCCGAGACCGGGCAGTACGGTCGCCCGCAGCCGGTCGTTCTCGATGACGATCGTGTCCAGGTCCGTCGGCGTCCGCTCGCGCCCGTACCCGTCCAGGACGCGCACCGGCAGCAGCGTGCGCAGCGGTTCGTGGCCGACCTGGCGGGCCATGTCGCGCGGGAGCGCCGCGCGCGTACGCTCGTCGACGACGTGCTGCTCGTCGAGCGGCCGGAGTCCGGGCAGCGGGTTCTCCGGCCCCAAAGGGGCGGCGGGCAGAGTCAGTACGGCACGTCGCACGGTCGTGGCCAAGGCAGCCTCACTCCCTCACACGGACCGCCGTCCACCGGCGCCCGGACGACCATCCGAACATGCCGGGTGCCTCCCTGACCAGGGGGTCCTACGCTGGACCCGCACGTCGCACACCGACCAGAGCGCGGAGGACCTCATGACCACGGAGCACACGTACCGGGTGATCGTGCGCGGGACTTGGGACAATCTGACGGACGAGTCGAGGGCGCGGCTGGCCGCCGGCGCGGACGACCACGGCCTGGCGCGGATGAAGTTCACGCCGGAGGGTTCGCTGGCGTACGACGCGGCCCTGCGGCACTTCACGTACCGCTTCGAGGTGGTGTCCGACGCGGCGGACGGGGAGGAGATGGCGGCCGCGATCGCGCAGGACATGGCGCGGACGGCGCTGGACGATCTGGGGCACGGCTACCGCGATCTGCGGTCCACGGCGACCGACCAGGACACCATGAGGATCAACCGCAAGGGCCGCTGAGCCGGGCCGCCGCAACCGGACTCCGGGCGGGCTCCCGTCAGCGCCGCATCTCTGTGGTGACCGCCCACCGCTCGTGGTCGCGCCAGGCGCCGTCGACGTACACGAAGTCGGGCGAGTAGCCCTCCAGCCGGAAGCCGGCCCTGCGGACGAGCGCCAGGGACGCCTCGTTCGCGGGCTGGATGTTGGCCTCCAGCCGGTGCAGGCCGAGGGGCCCGAACGCCTGCTCCATGACCAGGCCGAGGCCCTCGCTCATCAGGCCCCGGCCCGCCGCGTGCGCGAACGCGCCGTAACCCAGCACGCCGCACAGGAAGCCGCCCCCGACGATGTTGTTGATGTTGATGAAGCCGGCGATCGCGCCGTCGGAGCGCTCGCACACCAGGTAGCCGACCCGGGCCGGGTTGTCGATGAGCGGAGCCGCGTAGGCGGCGTACGCCGCGGGCCGCTCCGGCGGGAAGAGCCACGGGTGGTGCAGGCTCCTGCTCTCGCGCGCCCGCGCGGTGAACTCCTCGGCGTCGGCCTGGCTGAAACGGCGCAGGACGACGCGAGGCCCCTCGGCTCCCCGTACGGCGCTTTCGGACATGCGGCCAGGCTACGTCGGCCGGCCGCCCGCGCCACCGCACGGGGCGCCCGGCCGCGGGGCGCGCCGCCCGCCGGGCCCTCAGCCGAGCGAGCCGCTGACCACGGGGAGCTCCAGTACGCCGGTGTCCCCGGGGGCGCTGGTGACGGTCACCGGCCTGATCCCGCGGTTGCCGTAGTACGCGTCGTCGCTCGCCGCGACGACGAACTCCAGCCGGTGCCCCTTCGGGTACCGGTGCACGATGCCGGGCAGCGACACCGTGAACGGGCGCCGCACGTCGGGCACCCGGACCGGCGCGACGAGCCGGTGCACCAGTGTCTTCGTGCCGTCGGGGGCGACGTCGTACAGCTTGGCGAAGAGGACGAGCCGGTCGGCCGCGTCGCCGGAGTCCTGGACGCGTTCGGTCGCCGGGGAGACGACCCTGAGGGTCGCCCTCGGCGCGCCGACGACATCCACCGGGGTCTTGAGCGGCCCGGTCGACCAGCCCAGGTAGGTGCCCGGGGTGTCGCTCGGCGCGCGCTCCGGCAGGCCGGTGAGGCCGGCCAGCGAGTTCTCGGAGTGGCTGGTGGCCAGCAGGCGGTTGCGGTACTCGCGGGCGCCGCGCACGACCTCGGCGCGGTCGTCGACGAGCTTCCCGTCGCCGGAGAGGTAGACCTTCCGCGAGAGGGCGGGCGGCGCGTCGGCCGTGCCGTAGCCGCCGCGCCAGTCGCGGTAGTACGCGAAGGCGGGGCCGGTGTCCGTGCCCTTCCGGCCGTGCAGGTGGCGGTCGAACCAGGCGAGGACGCGCCGGCCGACGTAACTCGTCTCCAGGTTGCCCCGCCCGAGGTCGAGCTCGCCGGGCGCCGGGGCGGACATGCCGCCGCTGTGGCCCCAGGACTGCCAGATCATGCGGGCCTCGGTGCCCCGCGCCTTGAGCGCCTTGTACGTCGCCTCGGCCTCGTTGAGGTTGAACAGGGTGTCGGCCTGGCCCTGGACGATCAAGGTGGGCGTCTCGACCCGGTGGAGGTAGGTCGCCGGGGAGACGCCGCGCGCGTAGGCGAGCATCCGGGCGGTCCGTGCGGCGGGGTAGCTGCCGGTGGCGAGGAGCCGGGTGGTCTCGCAGGCCCGGGCGACGAAGTGGAGGCAGCCGCCGCCACCGATCCGGGACAGGTCGAGGCCGGGGTTCAGCAGCCCCTGCGCCTCGCCCATGAGGAAGAAGCCGGACGTCCACTGGTACTTGTACGCGCCGGGCACGGCCGGGTCGTTCGCGTTGTTCGGGTCGAGCGAGTAGGCGAGGTCGTTCCAGGTGATCAGGGGCACCAGGGCGTCCGGGCGGGGGTCGTTCGCGGCGGTGGCGAGCTGGATCGTGCCGCCGTAGGAGCCGCCGATCATGCCGACGCGCGGATCGCCCGGACCGTCCTTGACGACGTAGTCGGCGCGGGTGCCGTCGTCGGCGGCGCGGGTGCCGCCGAGGAAGTCGATCAGGCCCGACGCGGCCCTGCCGTCGATCTCGGGGTCGTTGAGCGAGATGGGGCAGCCGGACCTGCCGAAGCCGAGGCCGGAGTAGGCGAGGGCGACATAGCCGCGGGCCGCGAAGGCCTTGGCGACGGTGTCGGTGGAGCCGTCGGCCTTGCTGCCTCCGAAGCCGTTCGTGGTGAGGACGGCGGGGGCGGGGCGGTTCTGGTCGACCCCGGCGGGCCGGTACAGGTCGGCGTCCACGGCGCAGTGCCGGCCGCCCGCCCGGACCGTGAACGTCAGCGGGGTGACGGTGAAGCCCGCCGGCTCCCCGGCGGTCGCTGGGGCGGCGAGGGCGAGGGGCGCCGCGAGGGCGGCGCCGAGGGCGAGCACGAGTGGTCCGCGCGATGCGGAGGCGGGGCGACGGCCGGGACGGCGGCGACGGCTACGGGGCACGAGGACCTCCACACTGGGGGCGCCTTGCCGACGAGTGAGCAGCGGCGCCGATCACGCTGTGACACGTGTCATACCACTGCCGACCCGTCCCCGGCCGCGGAATGACGGTCAGTCAGCCGTGCGAAGGACGGCACCGGGCGGGCGCCGGACGCAAGGACGTTGTCAGACCCCCCTGTTAGGTTCCGGACATGACGACGAAGCGTGTGCCGTTCACCGGCGGCGAGAAGGAGAGCCTCCAGGCCAGCCTGGACCGGCACCGTGACGCCGTGCTGTGGAAGCTCGACGGCCTCGACGACGAGCAGGTGCGCCGCCCCATGACCCCGTCGGGGACCAGCCTGCTCGGCCTGGTGAAGCACCTGGCGAGCGTCGAGTACGGATGGTTCTGCACCACGTTCGGGCGGGAGAGCGAGCCGCTCTGGTTCGACCCGTTCAAGGGCGAGGACATCGTGGTGGCCGAGGGCGAGTCGACCGCGGACATCGTGGCGTTCTACGGCCGCGCGCGGGCCGCCGCCGACCGGGCCGTCGCGGAGCTGGACCTCGACACCCCGGGCACCTCGTGGTCGGGGAGCACGGTGTCGATGCGCTGGGTGCTCATCCACATGCTGGAGGACACCGTGCGCCACGCGGGCCACATGGACATCCTGCGCGAGCTCATCGACGGCGCGACGGGCGACCACCCGCCGGCCTGACCGGGGCCCGGTCCGCCGGTGTCAGCGCAGCGCCGGCACGTCGAGGGTGAGGGAGCGGGCGTCCGCGTCCAGTACGGCGGGAACGCCCAGCGGCACGGTCAGGGCGCCCGCGCAGTGCCCGAAGCCGAGCTCCTCGACGACCGGCACCCCCAGCGGGGCCAGCCGGTCGCGCAGCAGCGTCCGCACCTCCTGCTCGTACGGGCCGCAGTCCTCCCACGAGCCGAGCGCGACGCCCGCCACGCCGTCGAGCCAGCCGGAGCGCAGCAGTTGGGTGAGGATCCGGTCCAGGCGGTACGCCTCCTCGCCGATGTCCTCGACGAGGAGCAGTCCACCGCGCGCGCCGGCCCGCGCGTGCGGGCCGCCGAGACCGGCCGCGAGCAGGCTGACGCAGCCGCCGAGCGTCACACCGCGTGCCCGGCCGGGGACCAGTACGCCCGCGGTCCGCGCGCTCAGCGTCATGACGGACTCGGGCTCGAAGAGCGTGGCCCGCAGCGACTCCTGGGTGCGGGCGTCGTTGAGGAAGGAGACGGCGGCGGCCATCGGCCCGTGCAGGGTGGCCAGGCCCAGCCGTACGGCGAACGCCTCGTGCAGCGCCGTGATGTCGCTGTACCCGACGAAGACCTTCGGGCCGGCGGCCCGCATCGCCGCCCAGTCGACCAGGTCGACCATGCGCTGGGCGCCGTACCCGCCGCGTGCGCAGATCACCGCGTCCACCGACGGGTCGCACCAGGCCGCCTCCAGGTCCCGGGCCCGCGCCTCGTCCGCACCGGCGAGGTAGCCGAACTCCGGGTGGACGTCGAGCGCGTGGCGCCCCGCGACCGGGTCGAGCCCCCAGTCCCGCAGGATGTCGAGCCCCTCCTGGAGCCGGTCCCCGGGGACCGGCCCGCTGGGAGCCACGACGGCGACCCGGGCCCCCGGCCGCAGCCGGGCGGGCCGGGTCAGGGGCGCGACGCTCACGTGGACAGCTCCAGCAGCGGTACGTCGGCGCGGTCGATGCCGAACACCTCCGCGTACAGGCCGAGTTCAGCCTCCAGCACCCGGGTCAGGGTCTCCGCCCTGCGGAAGCCGTGCCCCTCCCCCTCGAAGGTGAGGTAGGCGTGCGGAACGCCGCGCCCCGCCATGCGTTCCAGGAACCGTTCGCACTGCGCGGGCGGGCAGATCACGTCGTCGAGCCCCTGGAGCAGCAGGAAGGGCGCGGTGATCCGGTCGGCGTGCCGCACCGGCGACCGGTCGCGGTACCGGTCGGCGCAGGCGGCGAGCGGCCCCACGAGGCTCTCCAGGTACCGCGACTCGAAGTCGTGGGTCTCGCCCGTCCCCCAGGCCGTGAGGTCCAGGATCGGGTACATGACGGTGCCGCAGGCGTACACGTCGGTGGTGGCCAGCGAGGCGGCGGCGGTCCAGCCGCCCGCGCTGCCGCCGCGGATCGCGAGCCGCCGCGGATCGGCGGTGCCCTCCTCGGCGAGCGCGACGGCGACGGCGGCGCAGTCCTCGACGTCCACGACGCCCCACTGCTCGCGCAGCCGGTCGCGGTACGCGCGCCCGTACCCGGCCGACCCGCCGTAGTTGACCTCGGCGACTCCGATGCCGCGCGAGGTGAAGTACGCGATCTCCAGGTCGAGTACGAGCGGGGCGCGCCCGGTCGGTCCCCCGTGCGCCCACACGACGTACGGCGGCAGCTCGTCGGCGGGCGCGACGCGGCCGGGGTTGTGCGGCGGGTAGATGTGGGCGTGCGTCTCGCGGCCGTCGGGTCCGGTGAAGACGCGGATCTGCGGCTCGGGGTAGAAGGACGGGTCGACCGGGTCGTCGTGCGCGGAGCCGATGACGCGGGTGCGCCCGGTGCGGGTGTCGAGCTCCATGACCTCGTACGCGCTGCGCGGGCTGGCGGCCACGCCGACGACCCGGCTGCCGTGCACGGCGAGCGTGGGGGCCCACTCGGTCCAGGGGCCGGCGGCGTCGACGACCTCGCAGCTCTCCGGGTCGAGTATGCCGAGGGCGGTGGCCCCGCTGCCGTGGATGACGGCGACCAGGCCGTTGTCCAGCGGGTGGAACCAGCGCAGACCGATCTTCCAGAGCGGCCCGCCGAACTCCTCGTCCCGGGAGCACAGCGCCACCGTCCCCCCGTGCGGGTCCGCGCGGTAGAGGTTCCACCACCCGCTGCGGTCACTGGAGAAGAGCAGCTGCCCGTCGGCGGTCCAGTCGATCTGGGCGATCGCCTCGTCGGGCCCGCCCACCAGCGGCCGGGGCTCCCGGAACACGCCGTCTTCGGCGATGTCCGCGAGGATCACCTCGGTGCCGTCCCAGGGCATCCGGGGGTGGTCCCAGGCGATCCAGGCGGCCCGGCGGCCGTCCGGCGAGACGCGGGGCCCGGTGACGAAGCGGTGCGCGCCGTCGGACAGTTCCCGTACGGCGGCCCGGTCGTCGGCGGCCGATCCGTCCAGCGGTACGGCGACGAGGACGCGCCGTACGTCGGTGGGCGCCTCGCCGGTGAACTCCTCCAGCACGCACCACACCTCGCCCGCCGCCCCGCGCTCCGGCCACAGCTGCGGGTCGACCCAGCGCAGTCCGCCGCCGACCCCCGACACGGGGGTGAGGGGGCGCGGCGCGGCGCCGGGCGCGTCCGGTTCGTACGCGTAGAGCCGCTGGTCGGGGAAGTGGACGAAGACGACGAGCGGTCCGCCGTCCGGGCGCCGCGCGCCGGCCCAGGGCCGGCCGCCGTACTCGATGACTCTGCTGCGCACGTTCCAGGGCGCGGGCAGAACCGATTCCTCGCCGCCGTCGGCCCGTCGGCGCATCAGCGCGCGCCGTCCGCCCTCGGTGGGGCGCGGCGCCGTCCACCACACCTCGTCGCCGATCACGCCGACGTACTCGGGGTGCCCGTCGTGCGAGGCGGCGAGGCCGGCGCCGATCGGCGACGGCCAGCTTCCGTAGGACCCTGTGGGCACCATGCCGTCCAACTCCCCCTGCTCGTCGCTGCTAGGCGGTCTTCAGGTAATGATCGAGCACGCGGACGCCGAAGTGGAGGGCCTCGACGGGAACGCGTTCGTCCACGCCGTGGAAGAGCGCCTGGTAGTCGAAGTCGGGCGGCAGCTTCAGCGGCGAGAAGCCGTAGCCCGTGATGCCGAGCCGCGAGAACTGCTTGGCGTCCGTGCCGCCCGACATGCAGTACGGCACGACGTGTCCGCCGGGTGCGAAGTGCTCCACCGCCGCGCGCAGTCGGGCGTACGTCGGGGAGTCGGTCGGCGCCTGCAGGGCGGTCTCCCTGTGGTGGAACTCCCAGTCCACCCCGTCCCCGGTGAGCAGGTCCAGCGTCCGGCAGAACTCCTCCTCGCCGCCGGGCAGGAAGCGTCCGTCGACATACGCGGTCGCCCGTCCCGGAATGACGTTCACCTTGTACCCGGCGTCCAGCATCGTCGGGTTGGCGCTCCCCCGTACCGTCGCCTCGAACAGCGCGGCGGCCGGCCCGAGCTTGTTGAGCAGCGCGTCCACGTCGAAGTCCGGCGCCTCGAAGTCGGGGGCGTCGAACTGGTGCAGAGCGGCGAGTGCGGTGAGGCCGGCCCGTACGGTCGGGGTGAGCCGCACCGGCCACTCGTGCGCCCCGATCCGGGCGACGGCGGCGGCCAGCCGGCTCACGGCGTTGTTCCGGTTGACCTTGGAGCCGTGTCCGGCGGTGCCGACGCCGGTGAGTCTGAGCCAGCCGGTGCCCCGCTCCCCCGCGGCGATCGGGTAGATCTCCATGCCGGGCCCGGCGTGGAAGGTGTAGGCGCCGGATTCGCTGATGCCCTCCGTGCAGCCCTCGAAGAGTTCCGGGTGGCCGGTGGCGAGGAAGCCGGAGCCGTCGACCGCGCTGGCCTCCTCGTCGGCGGTGAAGGCGAGCACGATGTCGCGGCGCGGCCGGGTGCCGGTGCGGGCCCAGGCCCGCACGACCGCGAGGACCATGGCGTCCATGTTCTTCATGTCGATCGCGCCGCGCCCCCAGATCACCCCGTCGCGGACCTCCCCGGAGAAGGGGTGCACGCTCCAGTCGGCGGGCTCGGCCGGTACGACGTCGAGGTGACCGTGGACGAGGAGCGCGTCGGCCGACGGGTCGGTGCCGGCGATCCTGGCCACGACGTTGGTCCGTCCGGGGGTGCGTTCGAGCAGCAGTGGGCTCAGGCCGGCGCCGGCGAGCCGCTCGGCGACGTACTCGGCGGCGGGGCGCTCGCGGCAGTCGCCGCCGCCCCGGTTGGTGGTGTCGATCCGGATGAGGTCGGACGTGAACGTCACCACTTCGTCGAGCGCGAGCGCGTCGATCGTGAGGCCGTCGGCCGCTCCCCCGCCGGCCGGCTGGTTGTCAGCCATACTGCTCCTCCACCGCGGCCGACACGATCGTCGTGACGGCCTTGAACGTACGAATGCCCTCATACATCGTGGCGCTGGTGTACGCGACACGCCGTTCCCCGGCCGTCTCCACCCCGGGCACCACGGTGGCGGCCCCCGCGAGGTGCTCCGCGTCGAACTCCACCTCCACCGCGAAAGGGCCGCCGCGCACCGGGTCGTGACGTACCGCCAGGGCCGTCGCCTCCTTGGCGGCGGCCCTGATGTCGGCGGCGGTACGGGCGGGGGTGCGGCAGACCGCGGCGTACCGCGAGACGTGGTCCTTCACGGCGACCTTGCGGGCCGCGGGCGCGTAATCTTCGGCGTCCTCGCAGGTCAGGTCGTCGCCGGTGACGAGCACCACGGGTACGCCGTACTCCGCGACGACGTGGGAGTTGAGCAGGCCCTCGCTCGCCCGTACGCCGTTCACCCACACCCCGGTGATGGAGTTGGCGAGGTAGGTGTGGGCCAGGACGCCCTCGGCGCCTGCGCCGGTGTGGTAGCCGACGAACGCGATGCCGTCGACGTCGCCGTGCTGCACGCCTTCGACCATGCTGAGCGACTTGTGGCGGCCCGTGAGCATCGCGGCGCGCTCGTCGAGCCGCTCCAGGAGGAGGTTGCGCATGGTCCAGTGCGCCTCGTTGACGAGCACCTCGTCGGCGCCCCCGTCGAAGAAGCCGAGGACGGCGGCGTTCACGTCCGAGGTGAACAGGGCGCGGCAGCGCTCCCACTGCGGGGTCCCCGGCAGTACATCGGCCGGCCAGGTGACGCCGGTGGCGCCCTCCATGTCGGCGCTGATGAGGATCTTCATGCGGCATCACGTTACGCGCCGGGGCCGGCCCCGGCCAGGTCCGGCGGCGCCGCCACAGGTCTGGTCCGGGGGCGGTCCGTCACGTGTCCCGGCGCGGCGGCGGTCCGTCGCCGCACCGCTCGCCGTCCTCCCGCGCCGGGGCCGGGCCGCCCGGCAGCGTCTGCGTGATCCGCCAGAGGCGGCGCGGCAGGTCACCCTCCTCGAAGGCGTGGACCTCGCGCAGGTCCCAGCCCTGGGCCAGCGCGTCGACCAGCGCTCGGTCGAAGAAGTGGACCGCGAACCCGCCGTGCTCGAAGATGTCGTCACCGTGTGCGGTGCCCGCCCCGTAGTGGGCGTCGCCGGTGTGCCGCACGGTGTAGACGAACGTGCCGCCGGGCCGCAGGACCCGTCGTACCTCGTCCGTCAGCCGGTGGATCTCCGGCGTCGACAGCGCCATGCACATCAGCATGTGGGCGAACACCGCGTCCACCGACCGGTCCGGCAGCGGCAGCGGGCGCCGTACGTCGTGGACGGTGGCGCTCACCGCCGGGTCGAGGCCCAACTCCTTGGCCTGTGTGGTCAGTTGTTCCAGCCCCGCGGGGCTGTAGTCCGTGGCGCGCACGGTGAAGCCGCAGCCGGCGAAGTACAGGGCATCGCGCCCGTGGCCCGTCCCCAGTTCCAGTACGTCACTGGCGCCCGCCACGCAGAACACGGCGGCGGCGTGGACGGCGGCGGCCGAGGGAGCCTCGCCGTACATCCCCGGATGCCCGGCGTACGTCCGCTGCCAGTGCTCGCGCTGCGCGTCGGCCGCCTCCGGGCCCTGCTCCGGCATCGTCGCTCCCTGGGGTCCACCGGCGCCCCGCACCGGGGCCGGGCCCAGCGTAGGACCCGGCACCGGCCGCCGCCGCGCTCAGCGCGCCCGTGCGGCCCGGGAACCTCCGGCGGCACTCCGAACGGCCCACGCCCGCCGGGGCCCCGAAGGTTCGGTCCGCGTGGCCGAGTTGAAGATCGCGTCCGGTGCGCCGGGGCAGCAAGCGGGGCGGCAGGCGTACGCGGGCGGCTCGACCGCCGGTGGGAGCGCCTGCGGCGCACCACCGGCGCGCCGGCAAGACCACCCGAACCGGTGAGGGGCTACTTCTCCACGTGGGCGGCGAGATTGGCGAGCAGGGCGTCGTAGATCCGGCCGAGGCCCTTGGGCGCGAAGGTCTTCTCGAAGAAGCCGCCGATGCCGCCGGCGCCGTTCCACACCGTGGTGACGACGGCCCTGGACCTGCCCTCGCCGGCCGGGGTGACGGTCCAGGTGGTGACCATGGACGAGTTGCGGTCCTTCTCGACGAGCTGCCCGTCGGTCGGCTCGGTCACCTCCAGCAGGCAGTCACGGACGCGCTTGCTGGTGGCCTGGAGCTTCCAGTGGACGAGGGTGCCCTCGCCGTCGCCGCCCTCGCGCACCTCGTACGCGGAGAAGTGCTCGGGCAGGAGCTTCTCGCGCGCGCCGCTGTAGTCGGCCAGCGTGTCGAACACCGTCTCCGCATCCGCCGCGATGATCCGCTCCGCGGTGGCCTCGACCTGCGCCATGCCTGTTCCTCCAGCACTTGGGTTTTCAAGGGTGCGGCTTACCCAACCACCTCCCACGCGGCCGCCCAAAATCGGGGTTGCGCGACGGAAGGGAACATGTGTTCTATTCTGTGGTCAGTGCTACCGAGGAGGCGCACATGCGCTGGAACAATCTGGCCGAAAACCCCGCCACCACCGGGGAGGCCGCGCTCTTCGGAACGGACGCGGTGACCACCCGCACCTTCGACACCCCCGAGTTCCGGGGGATCACCTTTCACGAGGTGCGGGCCCGCTCGATCCTGAACCGGGTGCCGGGCGCCTCCCGGATGCCGTTCGAGTGGACGGTCAATCCCTACCGGGGCTGCACGCACGCGTGCGTCTACTGCTTCGCCCGCAAGACCCACACGTACCTGGACCTCGACACCGGCCTGGACTTCGACTCCCAGATCATCGTCAAGATCAACGCGCCGGAGCTGCTGCGCGGCCAGCTCGCCTCGTCCCGCTGGCAGGGCGCGCACATCGCCATGGGCACGAACGTCGACTGCTACCAGCGGGCCGAGGGCCGCTACCGCCTGATGCCCGGCGTCATCGCCGCTCTGCGCGACCACGCGAACCCTTTCTCGATCCTGACCAAGGGGACGCTGATCCTGCGCGACCTCGACCTGCTGGTGCAGGCCGCCGAGGTCACCGATGTCGGCATCTCCGTCTCCGTCGGCTTCACCGACCAGGAGCTGTGGCGCACGGTCGAGCCGGGCACGCCCTCCCCCGAGCGCCGCCTCGACGTCGTACGCACCCTCACGGACCACGGCATCGGCTGCGGCGTCCTGATGGCCCCGGTCGTCCCCTTCCTCGGGGACTCGCCCGACCAGCTGCGGGCCACGGTCCGGGCGATCGCCCTCTCGGGCGCGACCTCGGTCACCCCGCTCGTCCTGCATCTGCGGCCGGGCGCGCGCGAGTGGTTCATGGCGTGGCTCGCCGAGCACCACCCCCACCTCGTGCGGCGGTACGAGCGGCTGTACGCCGAAGGGGCGTACGCGCCCAAGTGGTACCAGCGGCGGATCACCCGTCAGGTGCACGAGCTCGCCACCGAGTTCGGCATAGGCCCGTCCGGGCCCGGCGTACGCCGGCGTGTTCCGGTGCCCGCCGAACCCGAGACTCCTGGCCCCACGCAGCTCACCCTGCTCTGACGCCACGACAGACGCCACGACAGACAAAAGTGTTAATAAGCACATACTTCACCTGACTTTCCGGCACGATGCGACGGGGGCTGTGTCCCTCACAGCCGCGTTCCCCAGCACGGGAGGCTCAGTGAAGAAACGCGCAGGAGTGCTGTTCGCCGTCGGGACGACGGTGGCCGGGCTGGTCACGGCCGTACCGCCGGCGGTCTCGGCCGACACGGCGTCAGCGGCCGGCCCCGCCGCGCGCACCACGCTCACCTGGACCGCGTGCGGCACCAAGAGCTATCCGCAGCTCCAGTGCGCCTCGGTCGAGGTCCCCCTGGACCACGCCGAACCGCACGGCCGGAAGATCACCCTGGCCCTGTCGCGCGTCCGGCACACCGCGCGGGAGTTCCAGGGACCGCTGCTCGTGAACCCGGGCGGCCCGGGCGGCAGCGGCCGGTCCCTGGCGGGGTTCGTCGCCGGTTCGCTGCCGAAGAAGGTGGCGGCGCAGTACGACGTCATCGGCTTCGACCCGCGCGGTGTGGGCGCGAGCGAGCCGGCCCTCGACTGCCGGCCCGGGCACTTCTCGGCCGTGCGGCCCGATTCGGTGCCGGGCGGACCGCGGGAGGAGCGGGACGGCGTGGGGCGGGCGCGGGCGTTCGCCGAGGCGTGCGGCGAGAGGTACGGCGACGTGCTGCCGTACATCGACACCGTGAGCGCGGCCAAGGACCTGGACGTCGTGCGCCGGGCGCTCGGGGCGCAGCGGATCAACTACTTCGGCTACTCGTACGGCACGTACCTCGGCGCGGTGTACGCCCGGCTCTTCCCGCAGCGGGTACGGCGCCTCGCGCTCGACAGCGTCGTCGACCCGACGGGCGTCTGGTACGACAACAATATCGCGCAGGACCACGCGTTCGACGCCCGCCACAAGGCCTTCGCCGCGTGGGTGGCCCGGCACGACGCGGTCTACGGGCTCGGCGGCGACCCGGCAGCGGTCGAAGCCGCGTGGTACCGGATGCGCGAGGCGCTGCGCCGGAGCCCGGGGGGCGGGAAGGTGGGCCCGGCCGAGCTGGAGGACACGTACCTGCCCGGGGGGTACTTCAACGGCTACTGGCCGCACCTCGCCGAGGCGTTCGCGTCGTACGTGAACGACAAGGACCCGGCCCCGCTGGTGGCGGCGTACAAGAACTTCGGCGCGAACGACGCCTCCGACGACAACAGCTACAGCGTCTACACGGCGGTGCAGTGCCGGGACGCGTCGTGGCCGCGCGACTGGGGCACCTGGCACGAGGACAACTGGGACGTGCACGAGAAGGCCCCCTTCTCCACCTGGAACAACGCCTGGTACAACGCGCCGTGCGCCTTCTGGCCCACCGGGCGGCTCGACCCGCCGGACGTCACGAACGGCGAACTGCCGCCGGCGCTGCTGTTCCAGGCGACGGAGGACGCCGCCACGCCGTACGCCGGCGGGGCCGCGCTGCACCGGATGCTGTCCGGCTCGGCGCTGGTGGTCGAGAGCGGCGGCGGCAACCACGGCATCACGCTGAGCGGAAACGCGTGCCTGGACCGGCACTTGGCGGACTATCTCGCGACCGGCGAGGTGCCGCGCGGCTCCGGCCTCGGCGAAGCGGACGCGGTCTGCGACGCGCTGCCCGATCCGAAGCCGCTGCCGCCGGAGCGGGCGGCGGCCCCGACGCGGGGCAGCACCCTGCACGGGCTGCTGGGCTACCGGGGCTGAGGCGTCGGGGCCCGCGACACGGGGCGCGGCGGACGTACCGGACGCGCCCCCGCGCGCGGCTCAGAGATCGGACAGCAGCAGGGCGGTGCTGTCCGCCGCGAGTTGTTCCGCGTGTGCGGGGAGGAGGCCGCCGCCCCGCACATGACGGCGTACGAGCGCGAGCGGCAGGTCGACGAGGGCGAGGGCGACGCGCTCGGTCTGCGCGGGGTGGCGGGCGCCCAGCTCGGCCGCGAGGGCGGCGATCCGGCCGAAGAGCCGGCGATTGCCGGCGTCGGCGCGTTCGGCCTGCTCCGGCGACCAGGCGCCCCTGCCGAACGCCTCGGGGCCGTGCAGCAGCAGCGCGGTCTCCTCCCGGTGCGTACGGCTCCAGGCCACCACGTGCCGCGAGGCGGCGACGGCGGCCTGCCCCGGGTCACCGGACGCGGTCAGGACGGCGACGTACCCCTCCTGGAATCTCTCGACGGTACGGAGCCAGACCTCGGCCATCAGCGCCGACCGGGACGGGAAGCGGTGGTAGACGGAGCCGCTCGGGGCGCCGACCGCCTTGGCGACCGCCGCCATGGTGACGGCGGCCGGGCCGCCCTCCGCCGCGAGGCGCACGGCGGCGTCGAGGAGCAGTGAGGTGTCGTAACGGGGTGGCCTCGCCATGTTCTGGAGAGTACCCTCCAATTAAATAGAGAGACCTCTCCAAAACGGATTCCGGGAGCTCCCATGCCAGCGTCGATGTCGGCCTTCAACGTCCACGAGCGCCTCCTGCCCGTCACCGCCGGCGAGGCCGGCGCGCTCCTCGACACGCTCGCGACCCCCGGCGACCTGCTGTGGCCCGGTGAGCACTGGCCGCCCATGGAGCTGGACAACGGGCTCGCGCCCGGCTCTTCGGGCGGCCACGGACCGGTGCGGTACACGGTGGAGGCGTACGTCCCCCGGGAGTGGGTCCGGTTCGCGTTCAGCGGGCCGCGCGGTTTCGGCGGCTTCCACGAGTACACGGTCCACGCGGCGGGCGAGGGGCAGGCGGTCCTGCGCCACACGCTCGCCATGAAGGTGAGCGGCCCCGCCCTGCTCAGCTGGCCGCTCGCCTACCGGGCCTTCCACGACGCGGTCCTGGAGGACAGCCTCGACCGCGCCGAGTCCGCGCTGACGGGCGCCGTCTCCCGCCCGGCCCGCTGGAGCCGGTACGTCCGGCTGCTCCGCCGCCTCACGCCCGGCGGGAGCGCGGCCGCGTGAGCGCCGCCGAGCTGCGGATACGGCACATGGGCCTCGACGACTGCGAGAACGTGGCCCGGGTGCGGGTGCGGGGGTGGCGGACGGCGTACGCCGGGATGATGCCCCAGGCGTACCTCGACGCGATGAGCGTCCAGGAGGACGCCGCCCGGCGCCGCGCCCACCTCGCCGGGGACGACGGCACGACGCACCACCTGGTCGCCGAGCGGGCCGGCGAGATCGTGGGCTGGGGCTGCTGCGGCCCGTACCGCGACGAGGCGGGCCGGCCGACCGGGGACGCCGAGCTGTACGCCCTGTACGTACTGCCCGAACACCACGGCACCGGCGCGGGCCGCGCGCTGACCGCCGGGCTGCTGGCCCGCGCCGCCGCCGACGGCCACCCGCGGATGCTGCTGTGGGTCCTCACCCGCAACGCCCGCGCCCGCCGCTTCTACGAGAGGGCCGGCTTCGTCCCGGACGGCGCCGAGGCCCCGTTCGACGTGCTCGGCACCGCCGTCCCCGAGACGCGTTACGCGAGGCGGCTGAGCGCGGCGGACGCGGCGGCGCCCAGTCTGGGGTGACCCAGCGCCGCCTCCAGCACCGGCCGCGCCCGTGCGTCGCGCAGCTGCCCCAGGCCCTCGACGCAGGCCAGCGCCACCCGCCAGTGGGGGTTGGCCGGGGCGAGCAACCCCCGCAGGGTGGTGATCAGCGCCGGTACGGTCTCGGGCGCCCGGAGTTCGGTGAGCAGCCGCACCGGCGTCAGCGCGTACGCCGTGCGCAGCGCGTTCGTGGCGAGCGCGGCCGCCGCGCGCGCGGTGCGCGGGTCGCCCAGGCGCGCCAGCGCGTACGCGGCGGTGACGCACCGGTCGGGGTCGCGGTGGTTGAGGAGCAGCACCAGGGTCTCGAACGCCCGCCGGTCGCCGGAGCAACCGAGGCGGAAGGCGGCTATCTCGCGGGCCCACAGAGGGCGCTGCGTCTCCGTGAGCACGCCCGCCAGTTCGTCGGGGTCCTCGGTGGCGAGCAGCCGCTCGTACGCCGCTGCACCACCCGGCCCGGACCGCGCCTCACCCCGTACCCGGTCGGCGAGCGACCGCAGCTCCTCGTCCATGGCGCAAGCGTATGCAGCGCACAGGCGTCCCAGATCACATCCCGCCAGGTCTGGCGCGCTCGTTACTCGCCGGTTACTCTCAAGTGAGCGGGCCACCCCCCGCTGAATGATCACCTCATGGCGGCCTGGTGACGCAGCCGCCCGAGTGTTCTGTCGGTTCGGTGTTCTTCCGCGACGTGACTCCGGGACAGAGTCCGTCGGCCCCGCAGCTCGACCCGCCCTGCGCAGCGCGCAGTCCCTCGGATCAGCCCTTCCGCACGCAACCTCCTTTCGCCGTGCGCCCCTTGGCGTACCTCCGGCGCGGTGCGTGTGCCCTCAGTCGTCACTCATTCTCTGGAGTCCCGTGATGGACACCCCTCTCAGTACCGTCGCCGTCGTCGGTCTCGGCACCATGGGCACCGGCATCGCCGAGGTCCTGGCCCGCGCCGGCCGCGAAGTCATCGGCATCGACATCAGCGAGGAGGCCGCCCGGCTGGCCGTCTCGTCGCTGGAGGCATCCACCGCCCGCGCGGTGGAGCGCGGGCGGATCACCGACGAGGAGCGCCGCGACGCCCTCGCCCGGTTCCGTACCTTCTCCGATCTCCAGGCGGCCTCCGAAGCCGATCTGGTGATCGAGGTCGTGCACGAGTCGTACGAGGCCAAGCAGCAGGTCTTCCACGCCCTCGACGCCATCGTGCGCCCCACCGCGGTCCTGGCGACCGGCACGAACGCGCTGTCCGTGACCCGCCTCGCCGCCGACTCCGCGCACCCCGAGCGGGTGCTGGGCATGCACTTCTTCAATCCGGCGCCCGCGATGAAGCTGGTCGAGATCGTGTCCTCGGTGCTCACCGCGCCGCAGGCCGTCGAGGCCGTCACCGCGCTCGCCCGCGATCTGGGCAAGGAGCCCGTCGCGGTCGGCGACCGGCCCGGTTTCGTCGCCGACGGCCTGCTCTTCGGCTACCTGAACCAGGCCGCCGCGATGTACGAGGCGAAGTACGCCTCCCGCGAGGACATCGACGCCGCGATGCGGCTGGGCTGCGGCCTGCCGATGGGCCCGCTGGCCCTGCTCGACCTGATCGGCATCGACACGGCCCGCACCGTCCTGGACGCCATGTACGCCGAGTCGCACGACCGGCTGCACGCCCCCGCGCCCATCCTCAAGCAGCTGAGCGAGGCGGGGCTGAGCGGCCGCAAGTCGGGCCGGGGCTTCTACACCTACGAGGCGCCCGGCAGCCAGACGGTGGTGCGCGACGCTTCCACCCCGCTGGAGTCGGCGACGGCCACCCCGGGCCGGCCGGTGCGGTCGGTCGGCGTCGCGGGGTCCGGGACGATGGCGTCCGGCATCGCGGAGGTGTTCGCGAAGGCCGGGTACGACGTGGTGCTCGCGGCCCGGAGCCAGGAGAAGGCGGACAAGGCCAAGGCCCGGATCGCCAAGTCCCTCGCCCGCTCCGTCGACAAGGGGCGGATGACGGCCGAGGCGCGCGAGGAGACGCTGGGCCGGGTCACTCCGGCCGGCTCGCTCGACGCGTTCTCCGACGTCGATCTGGCGGTGGAGGCGGTCGCCGAGGACCTGACGGTCAAGCAGGAGCTCTTCGCGAGGCTCGACAAGGTCTGCAAGCCGGGCGCGGTGCTCGCCACGACCACGTCCTCGCTGCCCGTCGTCGCCTGCGCCCGCGCGACCTCGCGCCCGCAGGACGTGATCGGCATGCACTTCTTCAACCCGGCGCCCGCGATGAAGCTGGTGGAGGTCGTCCGTACCGTCCTGACCTCGGACGCCGTGCACGCGACGGTCCGCGAGGTGTGCGCCAAGATCCGCAAGCACCCGGTGGACTGCGGCGACCGCGCCGGATTCATCGTGAACGCGCTGCTCTTCCCGTACCTGAACAACGCGATCAAGATGGTCGAGCAGCACTACGCGACGCTGGACGACATCGACGCCGCGATGAAGCTGGGCGGCGGCTACCCGATGGGGCCCTTCGAGCTCCTCGACGTGGTCGGGCTCGACGTCTCTCTCGCCATCGAGCAGGTCCTGCACCGCGAGTTCCGCGACCCGGGCCTGGCGCCGGCTCCGCTGCTCGAACACCTGGTGGCCGCGGGATGCCTGGGCCGCAAGACGGGACGCGGCTTCCGGGAGTATGCGGGGCGCTGAGCAGGAGGGTGTGACCGGATGGGGCGGGCTGCTGGAGCCGGACGGCGGCCCGCACCCACAGGCGCGCTCTCCTGCGCAGATGCAGTACGTTCGGGGCATGTCCCAGCCCGCTGACTCCCCCCGACGACCGTCCCGTACGAGCTCCGCGTCCGATGCCCCCGAGAGCGCCGCGGGCAGCCGGGCCGCCGCCCAGCGGCTCAAGATGCGCCGCGAACTGTCGGCCGCGGCGATGGAGCTGTTCGCGACGAAGGGGTACGAGGCGACGACCGTCGACGAGATCGCCGCCGCCGGCGGAGTCGCGCGCCGGACCTTCTTCCGGCACTTCCGCTCCAAGGAAGAGGCGATCTTCCCGGACCACGACGACACCCTCGTGCGGGCGGAGGCGGTGCTCAACGCGGCGTCCCCGCACGAGCACCCGCTGGACACGGTCTGCCGGGGCATCAAGGAAGTCATGCGGATGTACGCGGCATCCCCCGCGGTCTCCGTCGCCCGCTACAAGCTCACCCGCGAGGTCCCGACGCTCCGGGAGGCCGAGATCGCCTCGGTGGCCCGTTACGAGCGGCTGTTCACGCGATATCTGCTGGGCCACTTCGACGAGCGCGACCACCACGACGGCAACGACGACCCCCTGCTGGCGGAGGTGGCCGCCTCCGCCGTCGTGACGGCCCACAACCACGTCCTGCGGCGCTGGCTGCGGGCGGGCGGCCAGGGCGACGTGGAGGCGCAGCTCGACCACGCGTTCGCGATCGTCCGCGACACCTTCGGCACGGGCATCGGAGCGGGCCGCTCCAGGCCGGCGCCGTCCCCCGCCGCCCAGCCCCCGGCGTCGGCGTCGGTGACCGGTGACGTGCTGGTGACCGTGGCCCGTACGGACGCCCCTCTTGACGAGGTCATGCGCACGATCGAACGGGCGCTCAAGAAGGCCTGACACGGCCTCGCTCCCCCCGCACACGGACGCCGTCCGCCCCCGGAGACCCGGGAGGCGGGCGGCGTCTTCGCGTGCTGTGATGAGGAGGATCGATCGATCATCGCTCATGTGTGACGGCGAGGTGACAAGTGAGAGAAATTGTTGGCACTCAGTGTCTTGTCACGTGGCACGGGGTGTCATACCTTGATGTCGTCCGGGCGGCCGGCGTGCAGTGATCTTTCGTACGCCGGCTGTCCCCGCAAACCACGTGTTTGCGCGCCCGGGCGCCTGCGTCACAGGCAACCTCCCGCGCTACCCGCGCTGCCGAACACCCGCACCACCGCCGAACCGACGGCACACCTCCACAGCAACACCCCGACGTTTCCCCTCAAAGCGTTCCCTCGAGTACGCGCTTCGCCGGAGGCACCCGTGAAGGAAATCCTGGACGCGATCCAGTCGCAGGACAGCACGGCGGCAGACATCGCCGCCCTGTCCATCCCCGAGTCGTACCGCGCGGTGACCGTGCACAAGGACGAGGCCGAGATGTTCTCCGGCGTCGCCAGCCGCGACAAGGACCCCCGCAAGTCCCTCCACGTCGAGGACGTGCCGGTGCCCGAGCTCGGCCCGGGCGAGGCCCTGGTGGCGGTCATGGCCAGCTCGGTCAACTACAACTCCGTGTGGACCTCGATCTTCGAGCCGGTCTCGACCTTCGGCTTCCTGGAGCGGTACGGCAAGCTCAGCGACCTGAGCAAGCGCCACGACCTCCCGTACCACGTCATCGGCTCCGACCTCGCGGGCGTCGTCCTGCGCACCGGCCCCGGCGTGAACGCCTGGAAGCCCGGGGACGAGGTCGTCGCGCACTGCCTGTCCGTCGAGCTGGAGTCCTCCGACGGCCACAACGACACGATGCTCGACCCCGAGCAGCGCATCTGGGGCTTCGAGACCAACTTCGGCGGGCTGGCCGAGATCGCACTGGTGAAGTCCAACCAGCTGATGCCCAAGCCCGGCCACCTGAGCTGGGAGGAGGCGGCGGCCCCCGGCCTCGTCAACTCCACGGCGTACCGCCAGCTCGTCTCGCGCAACGGCGCCGGCATGAAGCAGGGCGACAACGTGCTGATCTGGGGCGCGAGCGGCGGACTCGGCTCCTACGCCACCCAGTTCGCGCTGGCCGGCGGCGCCAACCCGATCTGTGTCGTCTCCAGCGACCAGAAGGCGGACATCTGCCGCTCGATGGGCGCCACGGCGATCATCGACCGCAACGCCGAGGGCTACAAGTTCTGGAAGGACGAGCACACCCAGGACCCCAAGGAGTGGAAGCGCTTCGGCAAGCGCATCCGCGAGCTGACCGGCGGCGAGGACATCGACATCGTCTTCGAGCACCCCGGCCGTGAGACCTTCGGCGCGTCCGTCTACGTCACCCGCAAGGGCGGCACGATCACCACCTGCGCCTCGACCTCGGGCTACATGCACGAGTACGACAACCGCTACCTGTGGATGTCGCTGAAGCGCATCATCGGCTCGCACTTCGCGAACTACCGCGAGGCGTGGGAGGCCAACCGCCTCATCGCCAAGGGCAAGATCCACCCGACGCTGTCGAAGGTGTACTCGCTGGAGGACACCGGCCAGGCCGCGTACGACGTCCACCGCAACCTGCACCAGGGCAAGGTCGGCGTGCTGGCGCTGGCACCCCGGGAGGGTCTCGGCGTCCGCGACCACGAGCTCCGCGAGCAGCACATCGACGCCATCAACCGCTTCCGGGACATCTGATGAGCGAGCGTCGGAAGGACCGGCCCTGGCTCATGCGGACGTACGCCGGCCACTCGACCGCCGAGGCGTCCAACGCGCTGTACCGCAACAACCTCGCCAAGGGCCAGACGGGCCTGTCGGTGGCGTTCGACCTTCCGACGCAGACCGGCTACGACCCCGACCACATCCTCGCCCGCGGCGAGGTCGGCCGGGTCGGGGTCCCGGTCTCTCATCTCGGTGACATGCGGCGGCTGTTCCAGGACATCCCCCTGGAGCAGATGAACACCTCGATGACCATCAACGCCACCGCCATGTGGCTGCTGGCGCTGTACCAGGTGGTCGCGGAGGAGCAGGGCGCCGACGTCACCAAGCTCCAGGGGACGACGCAGAACGACATCGTGAAGGAGTACCTGTCGCGCGGGACGCATGTCTTCCCGCCGGTGCCCAGCCTGCGCCTGACGACGGACATGATCACCTACACGGTGAACAACATCCCCAAGTGGAACCCGATCAACATCTGCAGCTACCACCTCCAGGAAGCCGGCGCCACGCCGGTCCAGGAGATCGCGTACGCCATGAGCACGGCGATCGCCGTCCTCGACGCCGTACGGGACAGCGGTCAGGTGCCGGCGGAGAAGTTCGGGGACGTCGTCGCCCGTATCTCCTTCTTCGTGAACGCGGGCGTCCGCTTCGTCGAGGAGATGTGCAAGATGCGCGCCTTCGGCCGCATCTGGGACAAGGTCACGCGCGAGCGGTACGGCATCGAGAACGAGAAGCAGCGCCGCTTCCGCTACGGCGTGCAGGTCAACTCGCTCGGCCTCACCGAGGCGCAGCCGGAGAACAACGTCCAGCGCATCGTCCTGGAGATGCTGGCCGTCACGCTCTCCAAGGACGCCCGCGCCCGCGCCGTGCAGCTCCCCGCCTGGAACGAGGCGCTGGGCCTGCCCCGGCCCTGGGACCAGCAGTGGTCGCTGCGCATCCAGCAGGTCCTCGCCCTGGAGAGCGACCTGCTGGAGTACGAGGACATCTTCGCGGGGTCGCACGTCATCGAGGCCAAGGTGGACGCGCTCGTCGCCGACTCCTTCGCCGAGATGGACCGCATCGAGGAGATGGGCGGCGCGATGGCCGCCGTCGAGTCCGGCTACCTCAAGTCGCAGCTCGTGTCCTCGCACGCCGAGCGCCGCGCGCGCATCGAGTCCGGCGACGAGAAGATCGTCGGCGTCAACTGTTACGAGGCCACCGAGCCGAGCCCGCTCACCTCGGACCTCGACGGCGCGATCATGACGGTCGACCCGGCCAACGAGGCACGCGTCGTCGCCAAGCTGCACGAGTGGCGCGACAACCGCGACGAGGCCCGCGCCTCCGAGGCGCTGGCGGCCCTCAAGAAGGCCGCGGCGGGCACCGAGAACCTGATGGCCGCCACCGTCGAGTGCGCCCGGGCGGGCGTCACCACCGGCGAGTGGTCCTGGGCGCTGCGCGACGTCTTCGGCGAGTTCCGCGCGCCGACGGGCGTGAGCAGCGCACCGGTCGCCGTCACCGCCGAGGCGGGCACGCCGCTCGCCGCCGTACGGGACAAGGTGGCCCGTACGGCCGAGGACCTCGGCTCGGGGCGGCTGCGCCTGCTCGTCGGCAAGCCCGGCCTGGACGGGCACTCCAACGGCGCCGAGCAGATCGCCGTACGGGCCCGCGACGCGGGGTTCGAGGTGGTCTACCAGGGCATCAGGCTGACGCCCGAGCAGATCGTGAGCGCCGCTCTCGCGGAGGACGTGCACTGCGTCGGTCTGTCGATCCTGTCCGGCTCGCACGCCGAGCTGGTGCCCGACGTGCTGGTACGCCTGCGGGAGGCCGGGGCCGCCGACATTCCGGTGATCGCGGGCGGGATCATCCCGCCGGCGGACGCCGCGGAGCTGCGGGCCGCCGGAGTGGCCGCAGTATTCACCCCGAAGGACTTCGGCATCACGGAGATCATCGGCCGTATCGTCGACGAGATCCGGAAAGCGAACAAGCTCGACCCTCTGGAGGTCCCCGCATGACCACGCCCCAGCCCGTGAACCGGCTGCGCCCCCGCCGCTCCTGCCTCGCCGTGCCGGGCTCCAACCCGCGCTTCCTGGAGAAGGCCCAGGGCCTCCCGGCCGACCAGGTCTTCCTCGACCTGGAGGACGCGTGCGCGCCGCTCGCCAAGCCCGAGGCCCGGCACACCATCGTGAAGTTCCTCAACGAGGGTGACTGGACGGGCAAGACCAGGGTCGTGCGCGTCAACGACTGGACCACCGAGTGGACGTACCGCGACGTCGTCACGGTGGTGGAGGGCGCGGGCCAGAACCTCGACTGCATCATGCTGCCGAAGGTCCAGGACGCGCAGCAGGTCGTCGCGCTGGACCTCCTGCTGACGCAGATCGAGAAGACGATGGGCTTCGAGGTCGGCAAGATCGGCATCGAGGCGCAGATCGAGAACGCGCAGGGCCTCAACAACGTCAACGCCATCGCCACGGCATCCCCCCGGGTCGAGACGATCATCTTCGGCCCGGCCGACTTCATGGCCTCCATCAACATGAAGTCCCTGGTCGTCGGCGAGCAGCCGCCCGGCTACGACGCCGACGCCTATCACTACATCCTGATGCGGATCCTGATGGCCGCCCGCGCCAACAACCTCCAGGCGATCGACGGCCCCTACCTCCAGATCCGCAACCCGGAGGGCTACAAGGCGGTCGCCAAGCGCGCCGCCGCCCTCGGTTTCGACGGCAAGTGGGTGCTGCACCCGGACCAGGTCGCCGCCGCGAACGAGATCTTCTCGCCGTCCCAGGAGGACTTCGACCACGCGGAGCTGATCCTGGACGCGTACGACTACTACACCTCCGAGGCGGGCGGCAAGAAGGGCTCGGCGATGCTCGGCGACGAGATGATCGACGAGGCGAGCCGCAAGATGGCGCTGGTCATCTCCGGCAAGGGACGCGCGGCCGGCATGCGGCGCACCTCGAAGTTCGAAGCCCCGGAGGCCTGATCATGCAGTTCGGACGCACGTACGAGGAGTTCGAGGTCGGTGCGGTCTACAAGCACTGGCCCGGGAAGACGGTCACCGAGTACGACGACCACCTCTTCTGTCTGCTGACCATGAACCACCACCCGCTGCACATGGACAGCAACTACGCCGAGAAGACGACCGACTTCGGCAAGAACGTCGTCGTCGGCAACTACATCTACTCGCTGCTGCTGGGCATGTCGGTGCCGGACGTCTCCGGGAAGGCGATCGCCAACCTGGAGGTCGAGTCGCTCAAGCACATCGCGCCGACCTTCCACGGCGACACGATCTACGGCGAGACGACCGTCCTGGACAAGACGCCGTCGAAGTCCAAGAACGACCGCGGCATCGTCTACGTCGAGACGAAGGGCTACAAGCAGGACGGCACCGTCGTCTGCGTGTTCCGGCGCAAGGTGATGGTCCCGACCGAGACGTACATCAAGGAGCGCGGCGGCGAGCAGCCCGGCCGCCCGGAGCCGAAGTCCCAGGAGAAGTAGCCATGGCCCGTCTCGCCCAGACCGCCGGTCTGACCGACATCCAGCAGGAGATCCTGGCCACGGTCAGGAACTTCGTCGACAAGGAGATCATTCCGGTCGCCACGGAGCTGGAGCACCGTGACGAGTACCCGACGGAGATCGTCGAGGGTCTCAAGGAGCTCGGGCTCTTCGGGCTGATGATCCCCGAGGAGTACGGCGGCCTGGGTGAGTCCCTTCTCACATACGCGCTGTGCGTCGAGGAGATAGCTCGCGGCTGGATGAGCGTCTCCGGGATCATCAACACCCACTTCATCGTGGCGTACATGCTCAAGCAGCACGGCACGCAGGAGCAGAAGGACACGTTCCTGCCGCGCATGGCGCTGGGCGAGGTGCGGGGCGCGTTCTCGATGTCGGAGCCGGCGCTCGGCTCGGACGTGTCGGCGATCACGTCCAAGGGCGTGAAGGACGGCGACGAGTACGTCCTGAACGGCCAGAAGATGTGGCTGACCAACGGTGGCTCGTCCACGCTCGTCGCCGTCCTGTGCCGCAGTGACGAGGGTCTCCCCGAGGGCACGGCCCCGCACAAGCAGATGACGACCTTCCTGGTGGAGAAGGAGGCGGGCTTCGGCGAGGTGCGGCCCGGCCTGACGATCCCCGGGAAGATCGACAAGATGGGCTACAAGGGGGTCGACACCACCGAGCTCATCATGGACGGACTGCGCATTCCGGCCAATCGTGTACTCGGCGGCACCACCGGCCGAGGGTTTTACCAAATGATGGACGGCGTCGAGGTCGGCCGCGTCAACGTGGCGGCGCGTGGCTGCGGCGTCGCACAGCGTGCGTTCGAACTGGGTGTCTCGTATGCCCAGCAACGTCATACTTTCGGAAAGCCCATCGCCCAGCACCAGGCCATTCAGTTCAAGCTGGCCGAGATGGCTACCAAGGTCGAGGCAGCGCATGCGATGATGGTGAACGCAGCACGCAAAAAGGACTCCGGGGAACGAAACGACCTAGAGGCAGGGATGGCGAAGTACCTCGCCTCCGAATACTGCAAGGAGGTCGTCGAGGACGCCTTCCGTATCCATGGCGGATACGGGTTCTCGAAGGAGTACGAGATCGAGCGCCTCTACCGCGAGGCGCCGATGCTGCTCATCGGCGAAGGTACCGCCGAGATCCAGAAAATGATCATCGGTCGGCGACTCCTCGAAGAGTACCGGTTCCAGGGCTGATTGCCCCTTTCGTGGGTAAATGACCGCGAAAAAGATCACACCCTGTTATCGGCTTCAGGCCGTCGACTCGGCTTCTGGCTTGCCCAGTTGCGGCCCGCAACCGCTACCATCGCCGGTAAGCCGCCGTCCCCCTGTTGCCAGCGCGGCATCATCCGCTACGAAGGTCATCCATGCCCCACAGCCAAACCTCTGCACCACGCGACGGCCTCCTCAATGGACGCCTTGCTCGCGGAGCATCGCCGTGGCTTCTGCCGACCGTCGCCACCGCGGCGCTCAGCCTGGCCCGGGCCCGCAAGTCCGGCCGCTGGGCCGCTGTCGCCGTGCCCACCACCGCGCTCGCGGCGGGCATGCTGTGGTTCTTCCGCGACCCCGAGCGCGAGATCACCCAGGGCCGGGTCATTTCCCCGGCCGACGGAGTGGTGCAGAGCATCATGCCGTGGAAGGACGGACGTACCCGCGTCGCGATCTTCATGAGCCCGCTGAACGTCCACGTCAACCGTGCCCCCCTCGCGGGCACGGTGACGTCGGTCGAGCACATCCCCGGCGGGTTCGTACCGGCGTTCAACAAGGAGAGCGAGAACAACGAGCGCGTTGTCTGGCACTTCGACACCGAGCTCGGTGACATCGAGATGGTGCAGATCGCCGGCGCGGTCGCGCGTCGCATCGTCCCGTACGTGCCGCAGGGCACCAAGGTCGAGCAGGGCGAGCGCATCGGCCTGATCCGCTTCGGATCGCGCGTCGACATCTACCTCCCGGAGGGTGTCGAGGTCGACGTAGAGGTCGGTCAGGCGACCACCGCGGGGGTGACTCGAATTGACCGTGACTGATCCCGAGACACGGGCCGGCTGGGTGCCGGAGGCCGAGGACGAGAACGCCGACGCCGAGGACATGCCGCTCTCTTTGAGGCTGTCGATAGCGGACACCCTCACACTCGGCAACGCGACCTGCGGATTCATGGCGGTGTACTTCACCACCACCGGAATCCTCATCCCGCACCTCCAGGGCAGCCAGGAGACCGGCATGGCGCGGCACAGCGCCGCGACCGCCGTCATCCTGATGCTCCTCGCGGCGATCTTCGACCTCTGCGACGGGCTGGTGGCGCGCAAGCTCCGCAGCTCGCCCATGGGCGCGGAGCTGGACAACCTCTCCGACCTGATCAGCTTCGGGCTCGCCCCGGCCTACTTCGTGCTCGTGTACGGGATGGTCGCGGACGACGCCCACCAGCGCGTATCGGCGCTCGCGGCGATCGTGGTGCTGCTGGCGGTGGTCCTGCGGCTGGCCAGATTCTCCTGCGTCACCATGAAGGACGGCATGTTCCAGGGCATGCCGAGCCCCTTCGGCGCGCTCACGGTCGTCTCGATCGTCCTCCTGGAGCTCCCCTTCATCCCCACGCTGCTCGCCATCATCGGCGTCGCGTGGCTGATGGTGAGCCGGGTCGAGTACCCCAAGCCGCGGGGCGTCCTCGCGGTGGCGATGCTCGGCTGGATCGTGGGCGCCATGGGGCTGCTGGCGGCCTGGGCGTTCGACGCCCCGGGCGGTCAGGTCCTGCTGGCGACCGGCTGCGCGCTCCAGGTGGTCCTGGGCGCGGTCATCCCGCTCTTCGCCACGGCGCGGCGGGTGAACACCTTCCGCGACAACCGTCGCGTGGCGCGCGCGGCGCAGCTGCCGTAACCGTTCGTACCGCAGGTACGGCCGAGGGCCCCGGGGACGCTTCCCCGGGGCCCTCGGCCGTGGTGCCGCGCGCGGGCCGTCAGCCGCCCACGGTGAAGCTCTCGGCGGCCTGGGAGACCTCCGCCTCGCGGACCACCTTCATGCCTCCGGTCGCCTTCTTGTCCGGCCGCAGGACGACCGTCTGGCGCGAGGAGGGCGCCTTCGGGTCGGTGAAGTCGTGGGTGGTCCCGAAGCCCGAGTCGTACGCGTCGATCGTCAGCAGGGCCTTGTCGACGCCCTCGCGCGTGAGGTCCTTCGCCGCGCACGCCTTCTTCAGCGCCTCCCCGAAGACGGAGGCCGCCGTCCAGCCGGCCACCACGCCGTTGTCGAGCGCGTCCGAGGGGTACGCCGCCCTGTAGTCGGCGACGAGCTTCTTGGCCGCCGGGCTGTCGGTGCCGATGGGCTGGGTGGGTGAGGCCACGTAGTAGTTCTTCGTCAGCGCCGGGCCGGCCTGGGTGGCGAGGAGCTGCGGCGAGAACGCCGAGTTGTTGCCGATGATCGGCGCCTGGAGCTTGACCGCCGCCGCGACCCCGACGAACGAGGCGGCCTGGCGCGGTCCCGCGCTGATCACCACGCCCTTGACCCCGGCCTTCTTGAGCGAGGCCACCTGGGCCGTCATGTCGTTGTCGGTCGGCTTGATCTTCTGCTCGACGACGGTGAGGCCGGCCTCCCCGGCGGCGTACTTCGCTCCGGCCAGGGCGTTCTCGCCATAGTCCCCCTCGAAGTAGACGTGCCCGAGCTTGTCGCCCTTCTTGAGGCCCTTCTCCTTCATGAGGAAGTCGACGGCGTTGATCGTCTCGACGTCGTACGTGTTGCCTATGACGCGGATGTACGGGCTGCCCAGCAGGGACGCGGACCACGCCTGGGGGATGACCAGGCCCTTGTCCTGGCCGTCGACGCGCTGCTTGACGGCGGCGACGAAGGGCGAGCCGATGAACTGGGCGAAGCCGAGGACCTGCGGCGACAGCTCGGTGTAGCCGGAGACGGCCTTCTGCGGGTCGTAGCCGTGGTCGCGGACCACGAGTTCGACCTTCCGGCCGCAGATGCCGCCGTCGGCGTTGATCTGCTTCGCGTACAGCTGCTGGGCCTGGGTGACGCTCTTGCCGAGCGAGGCGTAGACGCCGGTCATGTCGGTCAGTACACCGAGCTTGATCGTCTTGTCCGTGACGCCCTGTCCGGTCTTGATCCCGCCGGCGCTCGGCTTGTCTCCGTCCTTGCCGCTGTCCTTCGCCTTGGAGCTGCATCCGGCCGCGGTCAGCGCGAGCAGGGCCGCCAGCGTGGCGGCGGTGGTTCTGGTGACCTGGGTACGCGTGGGCATCGTTACTCCCCTGGGGTTGTCGTCTTGCGCCGGAGGGCCGGCCGCACCAGGCCGCCCGGCAGGAAGAGCACCACCGCGACAACGGCGGCGCCGTAGAGGTACCGGGACGCCTCGCCCGGAGCGACCCCGCCCGTACCGGGGGCGGAGACGAGGGGCAGGGCGTCGCTGTACCGGGTGAGGAGCTGGGGCAGCAGGGAGACGAACACGGCCCCCACCACCGCTCCCGCGACCGAGCCGAGACCGCCGATGACGATCATGGCCAGGTATTCGAGGGACAGGATCATGCCGAAGTACTCCGGCACGGTCCGCTGGAAGACCAGCGCGAGCAGGACGCCCGCCAGGCCCGCGTACATGGAGGACAGGACGAACACCCCGGCCCGGTAGCGGGCCACCGGGACACCCATGACCCCCGCGGCGATGCGGTGGTCGCGGATGGCGTTCATGGCCCGTCCGGGGCGCCCGCGCAGTACGCCGCGGGCGAAGAGCGCGCAGCCGGCCAGGGCGAGCAGGGCGACGTACCAGAGCTTCTCGGCGCTGCCGAAGGGCACGGCGGCCACCAGCAGCTCGGATTCGTCGAAGGTGACGCCGAAGAGGCTGAGCGGGGGAACGTCGCGGCCGTTGAAGCCGCCGGTCAGGTCGTGCGCGTTGAAGAGCACGTGCTGGCCGATGAAGATCAGCGCGAGGGTGGCGATGCCGAGGTACGCGCCCTGGAGGCGGCCCGCGATGGGGCTGAACAGCCCGCCGGCGACGCCCGCGAGCGCCACGGCCAGGACCGCCGCCAGCCAGCTGGGGAGGTTCAGGCCGGTGAGCGTGGCGGTGGAGTCCCCGGCGAGGACGCAGTAGCCGTACGCCCCGACGGCGAGGAAGAAGGCGTGGCCCATGGAGAGCTGGCCGGTGGCGCCGGTCAGCAGGTTGAGCCCGATGGCGCCGATGGCGGCGGCCATCGCGAACAGGCCGGCCTGGAGCCAGAACCGGTCGAGGTAGAACGGCAGGGCGAGCAGCAGGACCGCTCCGGCGGTCCACAGCGCCGGGCGGCGCAGCCGCTTGATCGGTTCAGACACGGGCCAGCTCCTTCGTGCCGAAGAGGCCGGCCGGGCGGACCAGCAGGACGGCGACCATCACGAGGTACGGCGCCAGGTCGCCGATGCCGCGGCCGAGGAACGTCAGGTCGCCCTGGTAGCCGGTGGCGAGCGATTCCGTGATGCCGACGAGGAAGCCGCCGACGAGCGCTCCGGTGGTGGAGTCGAGACCGCCCAGGATCGCGGCGGGGAACGCCTTCATGGCGGCGAGCGAGGTGGAGCGTTCGAGCCCCGGCGTCGGGAAGACCGTCAGGAACAGCGCGGCGACGGCGGCGAGGCCGCCCGCCACCGCCCAGGCGCCGAGCGAGACCCGGCCCAGGCGTACGCCCATCAGCGCGGCGGTCTCGGAGTTCTCGGCGGCGGCGCGCATCGCCACCCCCCAGGAGGTGAGGCGGAAGGCGAGCAGGAACGCCGTGATGAGCAGGCCGGCGGCGACGAACGCGGCGATGCGGGTGTGCGCGACGCTCACCCCCGCGACGGTCAGGACGGAGTCGCCCCAGGGGTCGCCCAGGGCGAGGACGTCGGTGCCGATGCGGCGCGTCAGTTCGGTGGTGAGCAGGATGTCGACGCCGATGGTCACGATGGCCAGCACACTGTGGTTCGAGCCCCGGTAGCGGCGCATCACCAGGAACTCGACGCCGGCGCCGACGGCGGCGGCGCCGCCGATCCCGGCGAGCAGGGCGAGCCAGAAGCCGATGTCGTCGTGCAGCACGGCGGTGACGTAACCGCCGGCGAGGAGCAGCGAGGCGTGGGCGAAGTTGACGACCTCGGTGGCGCGGAAGATCACCACGAAGCCGAGGGCGATCAGGGCGTAGACGGAACCGATCGAGATCCCGTTGAGGAGCAGTTCGGCGAAGGTGGTCATGAGGTGGCCTCCTCTCCCAGGTAGGCGCGGACGACGGCGGGGTCGGACTGGACGGACGCGGGCGTCCCGTCGGCGATCAGCCGACCGAAGTCGAGGACGGTCACGGAGTCGGCGAGCCGCATCACCACCCCCATGTCGTGCTCGACCAGCACGATGGAGATGCCGAGGCTGTCCCGTACGCCTGCGACGACGGCGGCGGTGGCCCGGCGCTCACCGGCGGTCATCCCGGCGACCGGCTCGTCGAGGAGCAGCAGCTTGGGCTCCATGCACAGGGCGCGGGCCAGCTCGGCGAGCTTCTGCTGCCCGTACGGGAGGGTCCCGGCGGGGCGGGCCAGCTGGTCCTCAAGACCGACGAACGCGGCGATCTCCCGGACGCGTTCGCGGTGCCGGGCCTCCTCGCGCACGGCGTACGGCAGCCCGAGGCCCGCCGCGACGAAGCCGGTGCGGGTGAGCCGGTGCCGGCCGAGCATCAGGCTGTCCTCGACCGTGGCTCCGGGCGGCAGGGCGAGGTTCTGGAAGGTCCTGGCGACACCGAGGTCCGCGATCCGGTGGGCCGGCAGGCCGGTCAGCTCCTCGCCGCCGAAGCGGACGCTGCCGGAGGTGGCCCGGTACACGCCGGACAGGACGTTGAAGCAGGTGGACTTGCCGGCGCCGTTGGGTCCGATGACGGCGTGCACCGTTCCCGGCCGTACGGTGAAGCCGATCCCGTCCAGGGCCGTCAGGCCGGCGAACCGTACGGTCAGGTCCCGCACTTCCAGCGTCGGGGCCCCGGTGCTCATTCGCCCTCCCAGACGCTGAGGGTGCGGTGGGCCGCCACCGCCTCGGAGGCGTCGGCGGCGGCGTCCTCGTCGACGACGCCCAGGTAGCGGCGGCGCACCTCGTCGGAGGCGGCCAGCTCGTCGGCGGGCCCGGACAGGACGACCTCGCCGACGTCGAGGACGTACGCGTGCGAGGCGAGACGCAGGGCGATGGCGGCGTTCTGTTCGACGAGCAGTACGGCCGTGCCCTGGGCGTTGATCTCTGTGATCGTCTCGGCGATCCGCTGGGCCATCAGCGGAGCGAGCCCGAGTGAGGGCTCGTCCAGGAGCAGCAGCATCGGGCCGGCCATCAGGGCCCTGCCGACCGCCAGCATCTGCTGCTCACCGCCGGAGAGGAGCCCCGCGCGCTGCCCGGCGCGTTCGGCCAGGACCGGGAACAGCTCGTGGACGCGGCGCAGCGCGGCGGCCTGGGCGGCGCGGTTCCCGGTGGCGCCCAGGGCGCCGGCGCGCAGGTTGTCGGTCACCGTCATCCGGGCGAACACCTGGCGCCCTTCCGGGACTTGGCACAGCCCGGCCGCCACCACCCGGTCGGGTGTCAGGCCCGTCAGCGGCCGGCCGCCGAAGGCGACGGTGCCCCCGGTGACCGCTCCGCCGTGGAACGACAGTGTGCGGGAGATGGCGCGCAGGAGCGTGGACTTGCCCGCTCCGTTGCTGCCCAGTACGGCGACGACGGACCCCTCGGGCAGCGTGAGCGACACGTGTCGCAGCGCCCGCACGGGTCCGTACCCCGCCGAAAGATCCCGTATTTCCAATGCGGCGCCCGCCATGGCACCCCTTCCTCGGGCCGTTCGATGGCGCTCACCTCAGCACCGGCGGGGGCCGCCGTCCACGGCTCGCGGCACAACCGCTGCCGGTGACCAGCCGCACCCGCGGACGGTTGTGCACGCGCACAACACCGCGTGTCAGGGGGCTGTCGGCACGGCACGGCACGTGGCACGCTCTCGCCCCATGGGAGGCCGCAGAGCACGGACGGGACACGACTGGGCAGTGCTGACCGAGGCATGTACGGCGCTGCTTGACCGGCTGCCGGACCTGGTGGACCGGCACCTGCGCGAGCTGCACGCGCACTCGCCGCTGTACACGCGGGTCCTGTCGCAGGACCAGCACTGGCAGGAGACCGAGCGCGCGATGCGGATCGGCATCGAGGCGATCTCCGCGCCGAAGACGGAGCCGCGCCGGGATCTGGAGTACGCGGAGTGGACCGGGCGGCGGCGGGCCCAGCAGGGCTTTCCGCTGGAGCTGCTGGTGCACTCGTACCGGCAGGCCGGCTACCTGATCTGGGACGCGCTGCTGGAGGGCGCGGAAGGGGCGGAGGGCGGCGGTCCGGAGCGGCTCGCGGTGCTGATGCGGGCGGCCACGACGGTGTTCGCGGCGGTGGACGCGGAGACGGCGACGGCCTCGGAGGCGTACCGGGCGACCGAGGCCGAACTGCGCCACCGTACCGACGAGCGGCTCCAGGCGCTGCTGGACGCCCTGCTGGAGGGCGAGGACTCACCGGCCCTCGCGGCCCGCGCGGCGGCCGGCCTCGATCTGCCGGAGCAGGGGCGGTACGCGGTGGTGGTGCTGCGGCTGGAGCGGCGGGACGGGCGCGAGCCGTTCCACCGGCGGATCCAGGGCGCCGGGATGCGGTTCATCTGGCGGATGCGCACGGACTGCGAGGTGGGCGTCGTCTCGCTGGGCGAGGAGACGACGCCGGCCGCCCTGTCGGAGCTGCTCGCCGGGCGTTGCCCGGGGCCGGGCGGGATCAGCCCGGTGGTGGAGGGGCTGGCGGCCCTGGGCCGGGCGCGGCGGCTCGCGGACCTGGCGCTGCGGACGTGCGCGCCGGACGCGACCGGGATCGTACGGCTCGACGAGCGGATGCCGACGGCGCTGGTGGTCAGTCAGCCGGAGCTGGCGGAGCGGCTGGTGGCGGACGTGTTCGGCAATCTGATGGGGCTCGACCCGGCGGACCGGGGTGTGCTGCTGGAGACGCTGGACGCGTGGCTGGCGTGCGAGGGGTCGGCGGGGCGGACCGCCGGGCGGCTGTATTGCCACCGGAACACGGTCTTCAACCGCTTGCGGCGGCTCGAACAGCTGACGTCGCGTTCGCTGTCGCGGCCACGGGACCTGATCGAGATGACGCTGGCCCTGGACGCGTTCCGGCTGTCGGGGGCGTGAGGCGGCCGGGTG
>NZ_VBVX01000049.1 GCF_005981925.1 Streptomyces albidochromogenes | reverse complement strand
GACGGTCCCGGTCTTGTCGAGTACGACGGTGTCCACGCGACGGGTCGACTCCAGCACCTCCGGCCCCTTGATCAGGATGCCGAGCTGGGCGCCGCGCCCCGTGCCCACCATGAGCGCGGTCGGCGTGACTGACGCTCGCCTTCGCCGTCGCGTAGTTGACGCTGGCGTGGACGCCGTCCATCCGGTTGAGCTTCTTCTCGATCCGGGCGGCGCAGGAGGCGCAGGTCATCCCGCCGATGGACAGCTCGACACGGGACGCGCCCGCGGCCGGCGTCGGCGCCTCTCGCACGGTGCTGGTCATATTCGTCGCTCCAGGAAACGGGGCCGGGCCGTACGGGGCCAGTATGGGCTGGTCCCGTACGGCCCGGAAAAGGCGGTGCGGTGGTGCGCGGTGCCGGGGCCCGGCCGGGCGGGGCCGGCGGTGCTCAGACCTGGCCGGTCAGCTCGTAACCCGCCTCGTCGACGGCGGCGCGCACGGCCTCCACGTCCAGCGGCGCGTCCGAGACGACGGTCACCTGCCCGGTGGAGGCGACCGCCTTCACCGAGGTGACACCGGGGATCTGCGAGACCTCGGCGGTGACCGCGCCCTCGCAGTGGCCGCAGGTCATGCCGGTCACCTGGTAGACGGTGGTGACGGAGCCCAGCTGCACGTCGGCCGAGGCGTCGTGGCAGGAGCCGGACGGCGAGCAGCAGGAGCCGGTCGCGGTGGCCTCGGTCTTCGTCTCGGTCTCGGCGGTCATGTCGTTCTCCCTCTCGAAGGCGTACGCGGTCGTGGTGCTCCGGAAAGCCACGGGAACACCGTGACGTCCCGACACCGTCACACTATACCCCTAGGGGGTATTAATGCGAGCGGCTCGCCGCACCACCCGGGGCGGGCCGCTCCGGGAACGCGACGAACCCCGGAACGGAGAGTTCCGGGGTTCGGGTGGACCTGCCGGCGTTCACCGTGCCGGCGGGTCGAGCAATGCTCCTGCGGTGGGCGTCCTCAGATGCCGCTGGTCCGCACCGAGACGAGGCCGGCGACCTGCGAGAGCGGGAGGGACGCGGCGACGGACTCGGCGGCTCCGGCGACGTCGCCGACGCACACGGAGGCGCTGTGGCCGGCCACGTCGGCGCCGGCGTGGGCCAGACCGCCGGAAACGCCGTCCAGCGCGTCGTCGGAAAGCTCGCTGGTCTCGATACCGGAGGTGAAGTTGTTGCGCATTACTCGCCCTTTCATTAATGCGATGGGGTTCCCGAAGCGGATGCAATCACGCCCGCCGACCGGCCGGCAACCTACTGCCGGGTCTCCTTCCCGTGTGCACTTCAGCGTCACAGAATCCCCCTGACGTGCAGTTTTACCCTCACGGAATAGCCCCGCAAATGATTTGCGCGGCCATCAGAAATGAGATTGCGTGAGATGTCTGCATCTGGGGTGCATCGACGCACAGGGGAAGCGAAAACGGCATTTAACGGCGGGAGCCGCTCATTCCTTGCGGCCTTTGTTTCCCGGCCGGCGCGAGACCCAGATCCGGATGGTGTCCGGGTACCAGTACGGCTTGCCGTCCTCCACGTGGTCGGGCGCGGGCAGCAGCCCGTGCTTGCGGTAGGAGCGCACGGTGTCCGGCTGGACCCGGATGTGCGCGGCGATCTCCTTGTACGACCAGAGTCTGCGGTCAGTCATCTGTGGCACCTCCCTGCGTCCGCCCCAGCGGCGGCCGGGGGGGCCGTCGGGGGGGCTGGGGCGCGAACGCTGGCGATCACTCAGCCTGTGCCCGTTGAACGACGCAGAGTGACGAGGGGAGAGGGGCTGTCGTACGCCTGTGACGGAAGACCCGCGTAACGGAGACATGTGTGACAGGAGTTCAACGAACGTGACAGTGCGGCGGGTGGTCCGCACGGGGTCCGACGCGCGTCAGGCCCCGCAGGAGCGCAGGAAGCGGCGCGTGCGCCGGGCGATGGGCAGCGGCTTGTCCGGCGGGCACGGGTACATGTCCTGCTCGACGATCGCGAACAGGTCGACGTCCAGCCGCCGGGCCGCCGCCAGTACGGGCTCCAGCGCCGGCACCCCGGCCGGCGGCTCGCACATCACGCCCCGCCCGACGGCGGGCCCGAACGGCACCTCCTTCGCGACGACTTCGGCGAGGACCGCGGGATCGACCTGCTTGAGGTGGAGGTAGCCGATCCGCTCCCCGTACGCCTCGATCAGCTCGACGCTGTCCCCGCCGCAGTACGCGTAGTGGCCGGTGTCCAGGCACAGTGACACCAGGTCGGCGTCGGTCGCGTCCAGGAAGCGGGTGACGTTCTCCTCGGTGTCGATGTGGGTGTCCGCGTGCGGGTGGACCACGATCTTCAGCCCGTACCGCTCGCGCACCTCGCGCCCGAGCCGCTCGGTCTGCCGGGCGAGCGTCCGCCACTGGGCGGGCGTGAGGGTGCGTTCCTCCAGCACCGCGCCGGTCTTGTCGTCCCGCCAGAACGACGGGATGACGACCAGGTGCTCCGCCCCCATGGCCCGGGTCAGCTCGGCGACGTCCGCGACATGGCGCCAGGTGGCGTCCCAGACCTCCGGCCCCCGGTGCAGCCCGGTGAAGACCGTGCCCGCCGAGACCGACAGTCCGCGGCGGCCGGTCTCGTCGGCGAGCCGGGCGGGATCGGTCGGGAGGTAGCCGTACGGACCGAGCTCGATCCAGGGGTAACCGGCCTCCGCGACCTCGTCGAGGAAGCGTTCCCAGGGCACCTGAAGGGGGTCTTCGGGGAACCACACCCCCCAGGAGTCGGGGGCGGATCCCACCCGGATGCGGTGCGGTGCGGTTGCGGGAGAGGTCATGGGCGCCAGCCTTCCGGCCGTCCGCGAAAGGTGTCAAGCATTGGTCCGAATGTAAGGACAAACTGTTGACAGGGCGCGCCGGCGGCCACTAGACCTGAGGGCAGTCGCCGGACCGGAGGGACGCGCATGCCGCCCAATTCGTACGAGCCGTACGACCTGATCGCGATGGGCCGGATCGGGGTGGACCTGTACCCCCTGCGGGCCGGTGTCCCGCTGGCGCGGGTCGAGACGTTCGGCAGGTTCCTCGGCGGCTCGGCGGCGAACGTGGCGGTCGCGGCGGCCCGGCTCGGCCGGCGCACCGCCCTCGTCACCCGCACCGGGAACGACCCCTTCGGTGACTATCTCCACCAGCAGCTCCGCGAGTTCGGCGTCGACGACCGCTGGGTGACCGGCGTCGCGGACCTGCCGACTCCGGTGACGTTCTGCGAGATCTTCCCGCCCGACGACTTCCCGCTCTACTTCTACCGGCGGCCGAAGGCGCCCGACCTGCAACTGCGGACCGAGGAGCTGGACCTCGACGCGATCCGTTCGGCGCGGATCTTCTGGACCACGGGCACCGGCCTGTGCGAGGAGCCGAGCCGTTCGACGACCCTGGCGGCGCTGGAGGCGCGCGGCGGCGCGCACGACGCGGGCCGCGTGACGGTCTTCGACCTCGACTGGCGGCCGATGTTCTGGGGCGACGGGGACCCCGGCCGGGCCCGCCCGTACTACGCCGAGGCCCTGCGCCGTGCCACCGTCGCCGTCGGCAACCTCGACGAGTGCGAGGTCGCCACCGGCGAGCGCGAACCGCACGCCGCCGCCCGCGCCCTGCTCGACGCCGGGGCGGAACTCGCCGTCGTCAAGCAGGGGCCCAAGGGGGTGCTGGCGATGCACCGCGACGGCACGACCGCCGAAGTGCCGCCCGTACCGGTCGAGGTGCTCAACGGTCTCGGCGCCGGCGACGCCTTCGGCGGGGCCCTGTGCCACGGGCTGCTCGCCGGCCGGGACCTGGAGCACACCATGCGGTACGCCAACGCCGCCGGCGCCATCGTCGCCTCCCGTCTCGCCTGTTCGTCCGCCATGCCCCGCCCCGCCGAGGTGGAGCAGGTCCTCGCGGGCGGCCCCGTACCCGCGCAGGAGCCTGCGGCGTGACCACCGGTCTGCGCATCCGCGACCTCGTCCGGGTACGGGCCCACCACCCCGAGGCGATCGCCGAGGCCGCCGCCCGCCGCCAGCGCAGACCGCTGGTCGGCGCGAGCGGCCGGCTCATGATCGTCGCGGCCGACCACCCGGCCCGCGGGGCCCTCGGCGTCGGTGGCCGCGACCTCGCCATGGCCGCCCGCCCCGACCTGCTGGAGCGGCTGTGCCTCGCGCTCTCCCGGCCCGGGGTCGACGGCGTCCTGGCCGCCGCCGACGTCCTCGACGACCTGCTGCTGCTCGGCGCCCTCGACGGCAAGGTCGTCGTCGGCTCGATGAACCGCGGCGGCCTGGCGGGCGCCGCCTTCGAGCTCGACGACCGCTTCACCGGCCCCCGCGCCCAGGACCTGGAACGCCGCGGCTTCGACGCGGGCAAACTGCTCCTGCGCATCGACTACGACGACGCCGGATCGCTCGACACCCTCCACGCCACCGCCCGCACCATCGACGCGATGGCCGAGCGCCGGCTGCCCGTCTTCGTCGAGCCGTTCATCTCCCGCCGCGTGGCCGGGCAGGTCCGCAACGACCTGAGCGCCGGGGCCGTCACCCGCTCCATCGCCATCGCCTCCGGCCTCGCCGGCACCTCGGCGTACACCTGGCTGAAGGTCCCCGTCACGGACGACCCCGACGACATGGCGCGGGTCATGGAGACCTCGACGCTCCCCGCCGTGCTGCTGGGCGGCGAGGTCGGCGACGACCAGGACGCGGCGTACGAGAAGTGGCGCGAGGCGCTGCGGCTGCCGACCGTCCAGGGGCTGGTCGTCGGCCGCTCGCTGCTCTATCCGGCCGACGGGGACGTGGCGGCGGCGGTCGACACGGCCGTGGGACTGCTGTAGCGCGAGGCCGAGGGGTAGGGAGAAGACATGAAGGACAACGACACGCACGTCCTGCGGGCGGGAGCCGCCGGGCAGGGGCCCTACGCCCTGGACATCGACCCGAAGCGGGCCGGCTGGAGCCGTTCGAGCCTGCGCGTACTGGAGCTGCCGCCCGGCGGGTCGCACACGCTCGCCGCCGGGGACAGCGAGTGGATCGTGCTGCCGCTCAGCGGTGGTTGTACGGTGCGGGTGGAGGGCGAGAGCTTCGAACTGCGGGGCCGCGAAAGCGTGTTCGCGGCCGTGACCGACTTCGCCTACGTGCCCCGTGACGCCCACGCCCAGATCTCCTCCGGCGCGGGAGGCCGCTTCGCTTTGGCAGGAGCGAGGTGCGAGCGACGACTCCCCGCCCGCTACGGCCCCGCGCCGGAGGTACCCGTGGAGCTGCGCGGCGCCGGCGCCTGCTCGCGCCAGGTCAACAACTTCGCGGCGGCCGACAGCTTCGCGTGCGACCGGCTCATCGCCGTCGAGGTCCTGACCCCCGGCGGCAACTGGTCGTCGTACCCGCCCCACAAACACGACGAGTACCACCCGGGCACCGAGTCCGAGCTCGAAGAGATCTACTACTTCGAGGTCGACGGGGACGGCCTCGGCTACCACCGCGTCTCGCCGTCCCGCCCCGGCGGTACGGACGTCCTCGCCGAGGTCGGCACCGGTGACGCCGTCCTCATCCCCGACGGCTGGCACGGGCCGTCGATCGCCGCACCCGGCCGCACCCTGTACTACCTGAACGTGATGGCGGGCCCGGGCGAGACGCGGGAGTGGCTGATCCGCGACCACCCCGGCCACGGCTGGATCCGCGACACCTGGCCGTCCCAGCCCGTCGACCCCCGACTGCCGTTGTACGGACCGGAGCTGCCGTCATGAGTGCCACCCGCCGACTCACCACCGCCCAGGCCCTGGTCGCCTTCCTCGCCCGCCAGTACACCGAGCGCGACGGCGCCCGCCACCGCCTGATCGCCGGGACTTGGGGCATCTTCGGCCACGGCAACGTCGCCGGGATCGGCCAGGCGCTCCTCGAACCCGGCTCCGACGACATGCCGTACTACCAGGGCCGCAACGAGCAGTCCATGGTGCACGCGGCGGTCGGTTTCGCCCGCCAGAGCGACCGCCTCTCCGCGCACGCCGTCACCACCTCCATCGGCCCCGGCGCCACCAACCTGGTCACGGGCGCCGCGCTCGCCACGGTCAACCACCTCCCGGTTCTCCTCCTCCCCGGCGACACCTTCGCCGGCCGCCCCGCCGACCCCGTGCTCCAGCAGCTCGAAGTCCCGTACGCCGGTGACGTGTCCGTGAACGACTGCCTGCGTCCGGTGTCCCGCTACTTCGACCGCGTCACCCGACCCGAGGCCCTGATCCCGGCGGCCCTCGCCGCCGTGCGGGTGCTCACCGACCCCGCCGCGACCGGCGCGGTGACGCTGGCGCTGCCGCAGGACGTGCAGGCCGAGGCGTACGACTGGCCCGAGGAGTTCTTCGCCGAACGCGTGTGGCCGGTCCGGGCGCCCGTCCCGGACGCGCGCGAACTGGACGACGCCGTAGGGGCCTTCCGCGCCGCCCGTCGCCCTCTGCTGATCGCGGGCGGCGGCGTCCACCACAGCGGCGCCGAGCAGGCCCTGGAGATCTTCGCCCGGGCGACCGGGGCCCCCGTCGCCTCCACCCAGGCGGGCAAGGGCTCGCTGCCGTACGACCACCCGGCGGACGTCGGCGGCATCGGGCACACCGGCACCGCGACCGCCGACGAGCTGGCCCGTACCGCCGATCTGGTCATCGGCGTCGGCACCCGCTACTCCGACTTCACCACCGCCTCCGCGACCCTCTTCCAGAATCCGGACGTCCGGTTCGTCAACCTCAACATCACCGGCTTCGACGCGCACAAGATGGGCGCGCGGCAGGTGGTCGGCGACGCGCGCGCCGCACTGCGGGCCCTCACCGACGCCCTCTCCGGCCACCGCGTCCCCGACGCCTACGTCACCGAGTACCGCGAGGCAAAGGCGCGCTGGGAGTACCGGGTCACCGACGCCTACGCCGCGCCCGACGGGGACGCGCGGCCCAGCCAGGTCCAGGTGCTCGGCGTACTCGACAGCCTCGTCACCCACGACGACATCCTCATCAACGCGGCCGGCTCCCTCCCCGGCGACCTGCACAAACTCTGGCGCTGCCGCTCCCGCGACCAGTACCACGTCGAGTACGGCTACTCCTGCATGGGATACGAGATCCCCGCCGCCATCGGCGTGCAGCTCGCCGCGCCCGGCCGGCCGGTGTGGGCCCTGGTCGGCGACGGTACGTACCTCATGAATCCCACCGAAATCGTCACCGCCGTGCAGGAGCGCCTCCCGATCAAGGTCGTCGTCCTGCAGAACCACGGCTACGCCTCGATCGGCGGCCTCTCCGAGTCCGTCGGCGCCGAGCGCTTCGGCACGGCGTACCGCTTCCGGGCGCCTGACGGCACGTACACCGGCGCGCCGCTCCCGGTGGATCTGGCCGCGAACGCCGGCTCCCTCGGGATGCGGGTCCTGCGCGCCCACACCGTGCGTGACCTGCGGGAAGCCCTGATGGAGGCGCGCCGGTCGGACGGGCCCACATGTGTCTACGTCGAGACGCGAACGCCCGACACAGTGTCGGGCGCGCCCGCC
The DNA here is from genome assembly GCF_005981925.1 of Streptomyces albidochromogenes. Taxonomy (GTDB): domain Bacteria; phylum Actinomycetota; class Actinomycetes; order Streptomycetales; family Streptomycetaceae; genus Streptomyces; species Streptomyces albidochromogenes. The sequence goes on along the minus strand of NZ_VBVX01000049.1, from coordinate 21,823 downwards.
GCCCAGGCGTGGTGGGATGTTCCCGTGGCCGAGACCGCGACCCGCCCGTCGACGGTCAAGGCCCGGGAGGAGTACGACCGTCAAGCCGCTGCGCGACGCCGCCATCTCTGACCGCCCCCGCTGCACTACAAGGAGTACTGGGATGAAGACCGTCAACCACTTCATCGGCGGCAAGACCGTCGAGGGCGCGTCCGGCAACTGGGGCCCGGTCACCGACCCGGCCACCGGTGAAGTGACCACGCAGGTCGCGCTCGCCTCCGTCGAGGAGGTCGACGCCGCCGTCGCGTCGGCGAAGGCCGCGTACGCGTCGTGGGGCACCTCCTCCCTCGCCGCCCGCACCGCGGTCCTCTTCCGCTACCGCGCGCTGCTCGACGCCCACCGCGACGAGATCGCCGCCCTGATCACCGCCGAGCACGGCAAGGTCCACTCGGACGCGCTGGGCGAGGTCGCGCGCGGTCTGGAGATCGTCGAGCTGGCGTGCGGAATCACCACGCAGCTCAAGGGCGAGCTGTCCACGCAGGTGTCCAACCGCGTGGACGTGTCCTCGATCCGCCAGTCCATCGGTGTCGTCGCGGGCATCACGCCGTTCAACTTCCCGGCCATGGTGCCGATGTGGATGTTCCCGCTGGCCATCGCGTGCGGCAACACGTTCGTGCTCAAGCCGAGCGAGAAGGACCCGTCCCCGTCGGTCCGGCTCGCTGAGCTGGCGTCCGAGGCCGGGCTGCCCGACGGCGTACTGAACGTCCTGCACGGCGACAAGGTCGCGGTCGACGCCCTGCTGAACCACCCGGACGTGGCCGCGATCTCCTTCGTCGGCTCCACCCCGATCGCCCGGTACATCCACCAGACCGCCTCCGCCAACGGCAAGCGGGTCCAGGCGCTCGGCGGCGCGAAGAACCACATGCTGGTGCTGCCGGACGCCGACCTCGACGCGGCGGCCGACGCGGCGGTCTCGGCGGCGTACGGCTCGGCCGGCGAGCGCTGCATGGCGATCTCCGCGGTGGTCGCGGTCGGCGCGATCGGCGACGAGCTGGTCGACAAGATCCGTGAGCGCGCCGAGAAGATCAAGATCGGCCCCGGCAACGACCCGGCGTCCGAGATGGGCCCGCTGATCACCGCCGCCCACCGCGACAAGGTCGCCTCGTACGTCACGGGCGCCGCCGCGCAGGGCGCGAAGGTCGTCCTGGACGGCACGGGCCACACGGTCGAGGGCTTCGAGAACGGCCACTGGATCGGCCTGTCCCTCCTGGACGAGGTCTCCACCGACTCCGACGCCTACCGCGACGAGATCTTCGGCCCGGTGCTGTGCGTGCTGCGCGTCGACACGTACGAGGAGGGCGTCGCCCTCATGAACGCGTCGCCCTTCGGCAACGGCACCGCGATCTTCACCCGCGACGGCGGCGCGGCCCGCCGCTTCCAGCTGGAGATCGAGGCCGGCATGGTCGGCGTCAACGTGCCGATCCCGGTGCCGGTCGGCTACCACTCCTTCGGTGGCTGGAAGGACTCGCTCTTCGGCGACCACCACATCTACGGCAACGACGGCATCCACTTCTACACCCGCGGCAAGGTCACCACGACCCGCTGGCCCGACCCGGCGGACGCCCCGGCGGGCGTCGACCTGGGCTTCCCGCGCAACCACTGATCACATCGGGGCACGCCCCCCGCTCACCGCACGTCGGGACCCCCGCCGGCCGTCACGGCCGGCGGGGGTCCCGTGCGTGGCGGCCGGATGCGCGGGAGGGACGCCGGGCACCGCCCCCGAAACGCGGTGGTGCGGCAGCACCCCGGGACGTCATCCTGGCCGGATGACGCACCACCACCCCCCGCGCGAGATACGCGCGTCGCACACCGACACCACCGTCACCGTCTACCAGGCGTACGCCCCGGCGATCGGCGTGCCGGCCGCCCGCGACGGCCGCTTCCCACCGGCCTGGAAGCGGGACCGGATGACGTGGATCAAGCCGTCGTTCCTGTGGATGATGTATCGCTGCGGCTGGGGTCTGAAGCAGGACCAGGAGACCGTGCTGGCCGTCGAGATCACCCGCGAGGGCTTCGACTGGGCCCTGCGCAACGCCTGCCTCTCGCACTACGTACCGGGCGTCCACGCCGACCAGGCCGCCTGGAAGAGCGCGCTGCGCCGGGCGCCGGCCCGTGTGCAGTGGGACCCGGAACGCGACGTACACCTGAATCCGCTGCCGTACCGCTCGCTCCAACTGGGCCTGGCGGGCGAGGCGGCCGGGCGGTACGCGGACGAGTGGACGGTCTCGGTCACCGATGTGACCCCCCTGGCCCACGAGATCCATGCGCTGGTCCGGGCCGGCGACACGGCGACGGCCGAACGCCTGCTGCCCCCGGAGCGCACCTACCCGACCACCCCGCGAACCCTCGCCCACCTGGGCGGCGCGACGGCGTGAACCGCCGCGCCGCCCGGGGTGGCCGGCGTGGCGCGTCCGCGTACGTCGTCACTCTTCCGGCAGCGACTCGTGACATGTCGCGCGGAAGAACGCGGTCGTGACGGCGCGGAACCCGGTGTGCCGGGTACGCCCCGCGTGCCGCAGGCACCAGTGCTCCAGAGCGTCCCGCTCGCCGGGCTCCGGCGCTTCGTGGCACGTCGTGCAGGCCACCTCGTTGATCGGCTCGCTGCCCACTGCGTCCAGGCTCAGCGACCAGTCCACGAAGCGCAGCACCGCTCCGACCCGGGCGTGCTCGTCCCGTCGCCGCACACCCGCACCGCGAATGTCTTCCTGCGGATGACCGGCCGCCGGTGGTGGCGACATCTCGGCCCATACGACCTTGCCGAGCCCCGGCCGTTCACGGACACCCCACCGGTCGGCCAGCGCGTCGACCAGACACAGCCCGCGCCCGCTCTCGCGTTCGGTGTCGGGAGCGGAGAGGACCGGCAAGGTGCGGGTCGCGTCGTGCACCTCCACGCGCAACCCGCCGGCCGTCCGGAGATAGCGCGTCTCGATGTCCTGTCCCGGCGTGCGGGCGTGGCGGCCGGCGTTGGTCAGCAACTCCGACAGCACCACCAGTGCGGAGTCCTCAAGGTCCGTGAGCCCCCAACTCGTCAACGCCCCGCTCAGTGCGGCACGCGCTCGCCCGACGCAACGGGGATCGTCCGCCCACCGCATGACCACCGCGTCGCTCGCGCCGGGGTCGTCGCCGGGCAGCTCGTCAACGGCCAACGGCTGTTCCCTGCCGGCGCTCACCGGGCCACCACCATCTGGTGAACGACACGCGGCGCGCTGTCGGCCTCCTGCGCGGCCGGCCACAGAGCCCGCCGCCGCTGCCGCCGCGACCGCAGCTCCGCGCGCTCGTACCGCCCACGGACAGCCTCCGCGCGGGAACGCACGGGCGCGACGCGCGACGGCGGGAAGGCTGGGGAAGGCGTCGGGCACGGGCTGGGTCCACCGCGCCTATGACGCTCGCACGGCAGCAAGAGCCGCCTCACCAACACAACGAGACGGGCGATAGTTTGACTCACGTCGGCGCTCCTGTAAGCGTTGGCCACGCCCCCGGACCGTTCGCGCGGTCGCGGGGGTCTTCGCTGCCCACTCTTATGGGGGACCAGGGCGCTGACTTCCCACCGCTGGGTATCCCCCTCATGGGTAGGCTCAGTTGGAGGCCGACACGGCACACTCTCCAGCAGGGGTGACGGGGCAGCGTATGACCACGTACAACCCGCCGACAGCGCTGCCGCCCGAGGTTCTGGACCGGCCGGACATGAGAAGCGCACTCGCGGCTCACGACTTCGGCAGTGTGTTCCGCCTCGCGCGCAGCGAGGCAGGTATCAGCTATTCGAAGATCGCGGCGGAATGCGACATCAAGCCGGAGCGCGTCGGCTCACTGGCACGCGGCGAGGGAAGCGTCACGACGTTCGACAAGATCGCGAAGATCGCCGACGCCTTACGCATTCCGGGACACCTGCTCGGCCTTGCTTCCCGCGAGTGGGAGGAACCCGCGAGGACCGCACCTCCTTCCACGGCGCTGCTCACCACTGGCCTTCCCAGCTGTGACGTGGCGACGGGTCCTCTCCGGGGTACGACTCCGAGCGGTGATCTCGACGACCCGGAATTCGCCGGGGCCCTCATCGAAAGTCAGTTGCCTCAGCACTACCGGAACGCGAACTACTTCGGTGCACGGCAGCCGCTCGCCACGGTCATCCACCACGCAGAACTCTCGTTCACCTGCTGAAGACGGTTAACGGCTCAACCCGGCGTCGACTCCTGCGCATTGGCAGCCGGACGGTCGAGTTCCTTGGCTGGCTCTACCAAGACCTCGGGGACTTCCGGTCCGCCGGCTACTGGTCGGACCGATCCATGGAATGGGCCCAAGAGGCCGCAGACGACGACATGCAGTCGTATGTGCTCTTCCGCAAGAGCCACCAGGCTGCCGCGCAAGTCAACGCGGACCAAACCATCGGTCTCGCTCGGGCCGCGCAGCGCGTACCCAACCTCACGTCCAGGATCAGCGCCTTGGCCGCGCAACAGGAAGCGACCGGGTACGCGTTGCAGAAGAACTCCAGAGCGGCGCTCGCCAAGTTCGACGAGGCACGCGAGCTGGCAGGCCAACACCAGGCCAACGAGCCGACGACCGCACTCGACACGTCGTACTGCACGCCCGCCTACATCGAGCTTCAGCGGGCGAACTGCTTTATCGATCTTGGTGATCCGCTGCGCGCCGTCCAGCTCTTCGAAGACGAGATCGCCGCGCTTCCTCAGATGTACCGAAACGACCGGGGCGTCTACCTCGCGCGGTTGGCCCGTGCCTACGGCAAGGCGGGGGAGCCCGAGCAGGGAGCAGACACCGCGGGCAGGGCCCTTGCGATCGCTGCCCGGACCGGCTCAGCCAGGACGCTGTCCGAGCTGACGGCGGTGAGCCGCGTTGTAGAGTCGCGCCAGAGCGTGCTGTGGCGGCGTTCATCGAGCGCTTTCAGATCGTTCGTGATCAGTTCGCCACCCAGGGGCCGGGCAGACGAGGAAGCTGAGGGCATGGACGATCTGATCACGCAGGCCACGTCCGGAGAGGAGCGCCGGAGGAGGCCGTCCATTGCCGTCCTCCCCGTCGGGAGCTTCGAGCAGCACGGTGACCACCTGCCCCTGATCACCGACACCGCGATCGCCTGTCTGATCGCGAAGCGGATCGCAGATGACCACGGTCTGTTCCTGTTGCCGCCCATCACCATGTCGTGCTCGCACGAGCACGCGGCCATGGCGGGCACCGTCAGCATCAGCGCCGCGACGCTCTACGCCGTCGTCAACGACATCTGGCGGTCGCTCCAAGCGTCGGGCGCCCCCGGGCTGGTCGTCGTCAACGGACACGGCGGCAACTACGTCCTGTCCAATGTCGTCCAGGAGATCAACGTGAACGGTCCGCGCGTCGCTCTCTTTCCGGTACACGAGGACCGGGCCCGCGCCCGGTCGGATGCCGGGCTGGAGAGCAGTGCGGCCGAGGACATGCACGGCGGAGAGTTCGAGGCATCGCTCCTCCTGCACGGTGCGCCGCACCTTGTCCGTGCGGGCATCGAGCAGGACGACCACTCGGCTCCCAGTCGTCCGCACCTGCTGACGACGGGCATGGCCGAGTACACCAGCAACGGGATCATCGGCCGCCCGTCATTGGCGACCGCCGCCAAGGGCAAGGCGCTCCTGGACAGCCTCGCCGAGTCGGCCCGCGCTCACGTTGATGTGATCGCCAAGGACTGATGGCCGTCGGTCGCGCGAGGGGCGTGACCGGTCATTGCGGGATGCCGGCCAGCGTCTGACGCGTCAGTCCGCCTGGTCAGGAGCAGTGGTCGCGCCGACCCAACGTAGGTAGGCGTCGGACCCGGCGACGATCGGCACGGCCGAGACCTCTGGATTCCTCCATGGGTGGTGACGCAGCAAGTGCGACTCGATCTCGGCGTAACGGTCCGCTCGGGTCTTGAACAAAAGTTGCCACTCCTCCCCCGTCCCGAACTCGTCCTCGTGCCAGAAGACAGAAACCACTGGTCCGATGATCTGAGCGCCAGCGGCGAGCCGGGCCGACACCACGGACTGGGCGAGCCGCACAGCGGCCTCTCGGTTCTCCGTCGCCGTGGACACCTGGAGGAGGTCAGCCATACCGGAAACCTACCCACACGCCGCTCCTGAACTCAAAGGGTCCGGAGCGGTGGAAGAGCCCACTCCCCCGGGCGGGGGCGTAGGCGCGCCGCCGGCCCAGGGGAGCGGTTGTTCTCTTCGGTATCAGCGCACGTCGACGTAGTCGCCCGGGGCCTTGGCCGCCGGGGTGGTGGACGTGCCCGCGAAGTTCCAGCGCCAGTAGCCGTCGGCGGTGGCCTTCGTGGTGATCTTGAGGTTGCCCGTGCTGTTGCTCGTCACCGTCTTGACGGTGGTGTACGTCGAGCTGTTCTTCGGGCGGAACTGGAGCCGTACGGGCTGGTTCGTGTAGCCCGCGTAGACGTACTTGTCCCAGTTGGCGCGGGCCAGCTTGCCCGTCACCGTGAGCGTGGCGCCCTTGGTGACCGGTTCGGGCGACGCGTTGACGTTCAGCGTGGAGCGCCGCTGCACGGGGTGGGTTCCGTACGTCTCCCCGTAGTAGTCGCCGTCCTTGGCCGTGAGCTGGACGTTGACCTTCCACGGCCCCGCGAGCGTGTTGCGCGGCAGGTCGATGTCACGCTCCAGCCGGACCGTGAGCTTGCAGGTCGACGTGGTGGCGCTGTCAGCCGTGCACGTCGGGGTGCCGTGGAACGTCCAGTAGTCGTCGCCCACTTCACGGTCGATGCCCACGAAGCGGTGGGCGCTGTGACTGATGCCCGAGTCGTCCGAGGCGGTCACCGAGATGGTGAACGACTCCGTCCGCGAGGTGCCGAAGACGACGGCCTTGCCGCCGTTGACGGAGACCTTCTTGATCTCCACACCGGTCTCCGCGGCGGACGCCGCCGGAGCGGCGGTGAGAGCGGAGCCGGAAAGTACCAGGGCGCCCGAGAGAACGGCACCTATGGATGCTGCGCGCATGAATCCCCATGTGGTTCGAGCCGCCCGTGACCGATCTGCGAACCCCCCGGTCACAGGCATGACAGATTGCGGGTGAGGATAGCGCGCGGGTTCGTGCTCCCGTTCGAGTGGTCCCCGCCCCGGGGCGCCGCCGCGCCCGGGGCGGGGTCGCGCGGTTCAGAACAGGGAGTGCAGGAGCCGGTTCGGGGAGCCGGTGCGCGGGTCCTGGACCTTGTTGGGGGTGGCGTTGGCGACCAGGGCGTCGCGGACGTGCGCCGGGGTCGCGGCGGGGTTGGCCGCGAGATACAGGGCGGCCACGCCGGCCGTGTGGGGCGCCGCCATCGACGTGCCGGAGATGGTGTTCGTCGCCGTGTCGCTGTCCTTCCACGCCGAGGTGACGTTCACGCCCGGCGCGAAGACGTCCAGGCAGGTGCCGTAGTTGGAGAAGGACGCGCGGCGGTCGTTGCTGTCCGTCGCGCCGACGGTGATGGCCTCGGGGACGCGGGCGGGGGAGTAGTTGCACGCGTTGGCGGGCCAGCCGAGGAAGTTGCCGTTGCCGGCGGCGACGGCGTAGCTGACGCCGGAGGCGATGGACCGCTTCACCGCGTTGTCGAGGGAGGTGTTCGCGCCGCCGCCCAGGCTCATGTTGGCCACGGCCGGCTTCCGCGCGTTCGCCGTCACCCAGTCGACGCCGGCGATGACGCCCGCGTTCGTACCGGATCCGGCGCAGTCCAGGACGCGCACCGCGACGAGCCTGACGGCCTTGGCGACGCCGTACGTCCTGCCGCCGACCGTGCCCGCGACGTGCGTGCCGTGGCCCTGGCAGTCCTGGCCGTTCTGGCCGCCGCCCACCGTGTCCGTGCCGACCGTGGCGCGGCCGCCGAACTCGCTGTGGGAGGTGCGGATTCCGGTGTCGATGATGTACGCCGAGACGTTCGAGGCGGTGGTGTTGTAGGTGTACGTCGTGGAGAGCGGGAGGTTGCGCTGGTCCACGCGGTCGATGCCCCAGGTGGCGTTCGGCTGCGTCTCGCTGAGCCGGACCCGGGAGTCCTGCTCGACGTACGCGACCTTCGGGTCCGAGGCGAGCTTCGCGGCCCGGGCCTTGGACATCGTGGCGGAGAAGCCCTTGAGGGCGCTGCGGTAGACGTGCTTCGGCGTGACGCCCAGGTCGGCGGCGCGTGTCGTGCCGTCCTTCAGGACGACGATCCAGCTGTTCTCGACCGCCGTCGAGGCCGGGGCCAGGCGGAGGTCTCCGGTGGGCGCGCTCTGTGCTGTGGGAGGGCCGGCGAGCTGGAGACCGGCTGCGAGGGCTATGACGGGTATCAGGGCCCCTGCGCGGCGGAACGTAGCTCTCATGTGTCGTGCACCTGACCTTTCGTTGACCGGATCACGGGCAATGGCGGGGTGCGGGGTGCGGAGTGGTGCGGATGCGCAGCACAGGGTCTCGTGCGGCGCACAAGGGCACAAGGTCGTGTCACGGGCGGGATCAAGCCAAAGAGACGCCCGCCGCGCGTGGGGAAGCCACTGGCCGCCGGGCCCCGGCGGCGCCGAGCGCGGGCCGACGCGCGCTCCCGAGGGGCGCGCCTACTCGAACGTCCAGGTCAGCATGGCGAAATCGCCGTCGTCCCGGCCGCGTGCCGAGCGGTACGTCGCCAGCGCCGCGTCGTTGTCGCGCTCCACGCCCACCCACATGTCGTAGCAGCCGCGCTCCCGGCCGACCTCCGCCAGCGCCAGCGTGAGGGCCCGGCCGATGCCGCGCCGGCGGAACGCCTCGTCCACGGACAATTCGTACAGGCACATCTCCGTGCCCTTGTCCGGATGGCTCATCTCGATGCCCGAGACCATCCCGGCCGGCTCCCCGTCGACGTACGCGACGAGGATCACATGGCCGGGCGCGGCCAGGAAACGCTCCGCCCAGTCCTGGCGGACCGGACCGTCGAAGAGGTGCTCGGCGGCGGTCAGTTCGGACACTGTCGTCGCCTGCCGGACGACCGGTCGCGTTTCCATGCGGCTCCTTGGGGTACTGCCGGTGCGGTACGGGGCCCTGCCCCCGTACTCCTCGAGTACCCCAAAGACTTCCATCCGGGGGGCCGGTTCGGTTGTCGTAATCGGCACCTAGGGTTCAGTCATGAAGCTACGCATTCCCCGCAGCCGGGCGCTCGCCGGCGCGGTCGCCGCGTTCGCCGTCCTCGTCGGGGGCGGTACGTGGACGGCCGCCGCCTCCGGCGGCGACGGGCCCGCCGTGCACCGCGAGGAACGGATCATGAGCATGGACGGGGTGAGAATCGACACCTCGTACTTCACCGCCGGCGCGGCGAGCGGACGTCGCCCCGCCGTCCTGCTCGGCCACGGCTTCGGCGGCAGCAAGCACGACGTGCGGGAGCAGGCCGAGCAGCTGGCCCGCGACGGGTACGCCGTGCTGACCTGGTCCGCGCGCGGTTTCGGGAAGTCGACGGGCAAGATCGGGCTGAACGACCCGGACGGCGAGGTCGCGGACGTCTCGCGGCTGATCGACTGGCTCGCGAAGCGGCCCGAGGTGCGGCTCGACGCCGCGGGCGACCCGCGCGTCGGCGTCAGCGGATCGTCGTACGGCGGCGCGATCTCGCTCCTCGCGGCGGGGCACGACCAGCGCGTCGACGCCGTGGCACCGCAGATCACCTACTGGAACCTGGCCGACGCGCTCTTCCCCGAGGGTGTCTTCAAGAAGCTCTGGGCCGGGCTCTTCATCAACACGGGCGGCGGCTGCGACCGGTTCGAGAAGCGGCTGTGCGCGATGTACGAACGGGTCGCCGTCGCCGGGAAGCCGGACGCCGCCGCCCGCGACCTCCTGGCCTCCCACAGCCCGTCCGCCGTGGGCGACCGCATCAAGGTGCCCGCGCTCGTCGTGCAGGGGCAGAACGACTCGCTCTTCCCGCTCGACCACGCCGACGCGATCGCGAAGGCCGTCGCGGACAACGGGGCGCCGGTCGCCGTCGACTGGATCGCCGGCGGCCACGACGGCGGGGACCGCGAGAGGGCCCGGGTCGAGGGCCGGATCACCGACTGGTTCGACCGCTACCTCAAGGACGAGAAGGGCACGGACACCGGGCCCGCCTTCCGCGTCACGCGTACCGGAGGCGTCGACTCCACCGACGGCGCGGCCCGGCTGCGGGGCGCCACGGGCGACCGCTACCCGGGCCTGGAGGCCGGGCAGCGGCGGCTGAACCTCGTGTCGGGCCGGCCCGAGCAGCACTTCGCCGGCCCGGCGGGGGCGAACCCGCCCGCCATCTCCGCCGTGCCGGGCGTCGGGGCGCTGTCCCAGCTCTCCGGGCTCGGCATGGGACTGTCCCTCGACTTCCCCGGCCAGAACGCGAGCTTCCAGACGGCGCGGCTCACCTCCGACCTGCGCGTCACGGGCACACCGACCGTGCGGGTCACGGTGAAGTCGGACCGCGACGACGCCGTCCTGTTCGGCAAGGTGTACGACGTCAGCGCGGACGGGCAGCGGAAGGTGCTGCCCTCCCAGCTCGTCGCGCCCGTCCGCGTCACCGGCACCGGCGACAAGGACGGCGCCACCGTCGAGCTCCGGCTCCCGGCGATCGACCACGAGGTCAGGGCCGGGCACCGGCTGCGCGTCGTCCTCGCCGCCACCGACCTCGCCTACGCGTCCCCGGCCGAGCCTGCCGCGTACACCGTCTCCCTCGAAGGCGACGGCACGCTCGCCGTGCCCACCGCGCCCGGCGTCCGGACCGAGGCGGCCCCGCTGCCCTGGTGGGTGTGGGGGCTTCCCGCGATCGGCGTCGTCCTGGCCGCGGCCCTGCTGCTCACCGCCCGGCGGCGGAGCACCGCGCCCGCGCCGGACCCGGCGCTCGCCGAGGTGCCGCTGCAGATCACGGACCTGACCAAGAAGTACGCCGGGTCGGCCGACCGGTACGCCGTACGGGACCTGTCCTTCCGCGTCGAGAAGGGGCAGGTGCTCGGACTCCTCGGGCCGAACGGCGCGGGCAAGACCACCACCCTGCGGATGCTGATGGGCCTCATCACCCCGGACGGCGGCGAGATCCGGGTCTTCGGCCACGCGATCAGGCCGGGCGCGCCCGTGCTGTCGCGGGTCGGCTCGTTCGTGGAGGGCGCGGGCTTCCTGCCGCACCTGACCGGGCGCGCCAACCTGGAGCTGTACTGGCAGGCCACCGGCCGGCCCGCCGAGGACTCCCGCACCGAGGAGGCGCTGGAGATCGCGGGGCTCGGCGACGCGCTGGACCGCGCCGTACGGACGTACTCCCAGGGGATGCGCCAGCGCCTCGCCATCGCCCAGGCCATGCTCGGCATGCCGGACCTGCTCATCCTCGACGAGCCGACGAACGGCCTCGACCCGCCCCAGATCCGCGAGATGCGCGACGTGATGATCCGGTACGCGGCGGCGGGGCGCACCGTCATCGTCTCCAGCCACCTCCTGTCCGAGGTCGAGCAGTCCTGCACGCACCTCGTCGTCATGGACCGGGGGCGGCTGATGCGGGCCGGACCCGTCGCGGAGATCACCGGCGGCACGGACACCCTGCTCGTCACCACGGACGGTGAGGTGACCGAGGCGCTGGCCGAGAAGGTGGGCTCGCTGCCGGGCATCGGGTCCGCCGTACGCACCGACGAAGGTCTGCTCGTACGGCTGGACGGCGCGTCGCCCAGCGTGCTCATCGGCGAACTGGTCCGCCTGGACGTGCCGTTGACGGGCGTCGGGCCGAACCGTCGCCTCGAGGACGCGTTCCTCACCCTGATCGGAGGCTCCTCCGCATGAGCAGCAGCAACGGCGTCGCAGCCGTCACCGAACCGGCCGAACCGGTCCCCGGCCGGGCCGCCGGACCGGCCACCGCGGCGGCCCCCGGCTACCGGGCCGGGCGCACCCTGCCGCTGCGTGTCGAGGCGATGCGGCAGTGGCGCAGGCGCCGCACCATGGTCATGGCCCTGGTGCTCGGCGCGCTGCCGTTCATCCTGATCGCCGCGTTCGCCATCGGCGGCGGGCCCGACCGCGAAGGCGGCCGGGTGACGCTGATGGACACCGCCACCGCGTCCGGCGCCAATTTCGCGGCGACCTGTCTGTTCGTGTCGGCCGGCTTCCTGCTGGTGGTGCCGGTGGCGCTGTTCTGCGGCGACACGGTGGCCTCCGAGGCCAACTGGTCCTCGCTGCGCTACCTGCTCGCGGCCCCCGTGCCGCGGGCCCGGCTGCTGTGGAGCAAGCTCGTCGTGGCCCTGGCGTTCAGCCTGGCGGCGATGGTGCTGCTGCCGGTGGTGGCGCTGGCGGCCGGATCGGTCGCGTACGGCTGGGGCCCGCTGGAGCTGCCGACGGGCGGGTCGCTGCCGGCCGGGGACGCCGTGCCCCGGCTCACGCTGGTCGTCGCGTTCATCTTCGTGTCCCAGCTGGTGACCGCCGCGCTCGCCTTCTGGCTGTCGACGAGGACGGACGCCCCGCTGGGCGCGGTCGGCGGCGCGGTGGGCCTGACGATCGTCGGCAATGTGCTGGACGCGGTGACGGCGCTTGGTTCCTGGCGCGAGTTCCTGCCGGCGCACTGGCAGTTCGCGTGGGCGGACGCGCTGCAACCGCAACTGGAGTGGGGCGGGATGCTGAAGGGGGCGGCCGTGTCGGTGACGTATGCCGTCGTGCTCTTCGCCCTGGCCTTCCGCGGCTTCGCGCGCAAAGACGTCGTGTCCTGACGGGGGTTCGGCCATGATGTGGGCATGGCCACCCTCCTGATCGCCCTCGCCGTAGTCGCCACGGGACTGTACGCCGGATTCATGCTGATCTTCCTGACCGGCGTCATGCCCGCCCTGGGCCGGCTGACGGACGAGCAGTTCACGGCGGCGATGCGGCGTATCAACGAGGAGGTCCCGCGCGGCGTGTTCGTGTCGGTCATGCTCGCCTCGGTGGCCTTCCCGGCCGCCGCGCTGGCCGTCCCGGAGGACGACCGGTCCGGTGCGCGGTGGGCGCTGCTCGGCGCCGGCCTCGCCCTGGTGGTCCTCAACCACCTGGTCACCGTCACCGGCAACATCCCGCTGAACAACGCCCTGGCCGCGTCCGAGCAGGCAGGCGCCCCGGACCGCGAGGCCCGCACGGCCTTCGAGACGCGGTGGAACCGGCTGCACCTGGTCCGGACCCTGCTGGTCACGGCGGGGTTCGCCCTCGTGGTGAGCGCCGCCCTGGTGTGACGGCGGGTCCGGCCGGATGCCGCTCCTCGGTGCGGAGCCGGCCGCAGGGCAACCATGCGCGGAGCCCGGGTGTCTGGTGAGGCGTGGACGCAGCCGTCCGCCGTCCCGCGCGGAAGGCGCTCGGCGGCGCCGCCCCCGGAGCCGCCCAGGGCTCCACGTTCCACCGCCGACCCCTCCACGGGAAGGCAGTGCCCCGCCGCGACGACGCCGCGGCGGGGCACTGCCGGTGCGGGGACCGGCCCGGAATCAGGCGGTAGCCGAGGCCGCCCGCACCCTGGCCCTGACCCACTGCACGACCTGCGCGGTGGGGGTGCCCGGGGTGAACAGTTCGGCCACGCCCTGTTCCTTCAGCACCACGACGTCCGCCGCCGGGATGATGCCGCCGCCGAACACGGTGATGTCCTCGGCGTCGCGCTCGCGCAGCAGCTCCACCACCCGGGGGAAGAGGGTGAGGTGCGCGCCGGACAGGACGGACAGGCCGATGGCGTCGGCGTCCTCCTGGATGGCGGCGTGCACGATCTGCTCGGGTGTCTGGTGGAGTCCGGTGTAGACGACCTCCATGCCGGCGTCGCGCAGGGCCCGCGCGATCACCTTGGCACCCCGGTCGTGTCCGTCGAGCCCGGGTTTGGCCACCAGGACTCGGATGGGTCTGTCCACGTTGTTCGCTCCTCGCGTCGGTTCCGGGGATCTGCTCAGTAGGCGTCGGTCGGGACGTACGTGCCCCACACCTCGCGCAGCGCGTCGCACACCTCGCCGATCGTGGCGCGGGCCGCCAGCGCCTCCTTCATGGGGTAGAGCACGTTGTCGTCGCCGTCGGCGGCCTTCTTGAGCAGGGCAAGGGCGTCGTCGACGCGGGACTGCTCCCGCCAGGCGCGCAGCTTGCACAGCCGCTCCGCCTGCTGCTTCTCGATGGCGGGGTCGACGCGCAGCGGTTCGTACGGCTCCTCGGCGTCCAGCTGGAAGCGGTTGACGCCGACGACGACGCGTTCGGCGCTGTCGGTCTCCAGGGCGATGCGGTACGCGTTGCGCTCGATCTCGGCCTTCTGGAAGCCGTGCTCGATGCCCTGTACGGCGCCGCCGAGATCCTCCAGCTTGCGCATAAGTTCCAGCGTGGCGGTTTCGACCTCGTCGGTCATCTTCTCGACGACGTAGGAGCCGGCGAAGGGGTCGACGGTGGCGGTGACGTCCGTCTCGTAGGCGAGGACCTGCTGGGTGCGCAGGGCCAGGCGGGCGGACTTGTCGGTGGGCAGGGCGATGGCCTCGTCGAAGGAGTTGGTGTGCAGGGACTGGGTTCCGCCGAGGACGGCGGCCAGGCCCTGGACGGCGACGCGCACCAGGTTGACCTCGGGCTGCTGGGCGGTGAGCTGGACGCCGGCGGTCTGGGTGTGGAAGCGCAGCATCAGCGACTTGGGGTTCTTCGCACCGAACTCCTCGCGCATGACCTTGGCCCAGATCCGGCGTGCGGCACGGAACTTGGCGACCTCTTCGAGGATCGTGGTGCGCGAGACGAAGAAGAAAGACAGGCGCGGTGCGAAGTCGTCGACGTCCATGCCGGCCGCGACGGCGGTGCGCACGTACTCGATGCCGTCGGCCAGGGTGAAGGCGATCTCCTGCGCGGGCGAGGCGCCGGCCTCGGCCATGTGGTAGCCGGAGATCGAGATCGTGTTCCACTTCGGGATCTCGGCCTTGCAGTACTTGAAGATGTCCGCGATCAGGCGCAGCGACGGCTTGGGCGGGAAGATGTACGTCCCGCGCGCGATGTACTCCTTCAGCACGTCGTTCTGGATCGTGCCGGTCAGCTTGTCCGCCGCGACGCCCTGCTCCTCGGCGACCAGTTGGTACAGGAGCAGCAGCAGCGCCGCCGGTGCGTTGATCGTCATCGAGGTGGAGACCTTGTCGAGCGGGATGCCGCCGAACAGGATCCGCATGTCGTCGATGGAGTCGATCGCCACGCCGACCTTGCCGACCTCGCCGCTGGCGATCGCCGCGTCGCTGTCGTGGCCCATCTGGGTCGGCAGGTCGAAGGCGACCGACAGTCCCATGGTGCCGTTGGCGATCAGCTGCTTGTACCGGGCGTTGGACTCGGCGGCGGTGCCGAAACCGGCGTACTGCCGCATCGTCCAGGGCCGTCCGGTGTACATGGACGGGTAGACGCCGCGCGTGAAGGGGTACGAGCCGGGCTCGCCCAGCTTCTCGCGGGGGTCCCAGCCCTCCAGGGCGTCCGGACCGTACACCGGCTCGATGGGCAGTCCGGACTCAGAATCACGCGCCATGACCTTCCTCACCTTCTCTCACTCGTCGACTGGTACCTGTCGCGCCGCCCCGGCAGACGCTATTGAGCCCTTTGTGGACCAACCACCCCCTACTGCGCCCCTGACTCCTCGCGGCGGCGATGACCACCGGCGGCCGGGACGCCACGATGAGGGCCGATCCGGCGAACACGCGGACGGCCCAACAGGAGGTCAGGTGTCACCACAGCAGGCAGAGGCGAGGCATCGGCCGTCCTCGGTCGTCGTCGTCGGCGCGGGCGCGGCAGGGGTGCAGACGGCGGTGGCCCTGCGCGAGCAGGGGTTCGACGGAGGGGTGCGGCTGATCGGGGCGGAGCGCCACCGCCCGTACGACCGGCCGCCGCTGTCCAAGGCCGTCCTGCTGGGCGGCAGGCCCGAGGACGCGACCTTCGACGTCGACTTCGAGAAGCTCGGCATCACACTGGACCTGGGGCGCACCGCGACCGCGATACGGCCGGACCTGCACCGTCTGGAGACCACCCGGGGCCCGGTCGACTACGACTGCCTCGTCCTGGCGACCGGCGCGGAGCCGGTCCGGCTGCCCGGCACCGAGGGAATGCCGGGGGTGCACATGCTGCGCACGCTCGACGACGCGCAGGCGCTGCGGCCCGTGCTCGACGGGCGGCTCGATGTCGTGGTGGTGGGAGCCGGGTGGATCGGCGCGGAGTTCACCACCGCGGCGCGCGAGGCGGGCTGCCGGGTCACCGTGGTCGAGGCCGCCGGCCTGCCGCTGGCGGGGGCGCTGCCCGGTGACGTGGCCGCCCCGATGGCTGACTGGTACGCGCGGGCCGGCGCGGAACTGCGGACCGGCGCCCGGGTGGAACGCGTCGAGCCGGGCGCTGTGGTGCTCACCGACGGCACCCGGCTGCCCGCCGGCGCGGTCGTCGTCGGCATCGGCGCACGGCCCGCCACCGGGTGGCTGGACGGCAGCGGCATCACCCTCGGCGCTCACGGGGAGGTGCTGGCCGACGCGTGGCTGCGCACCTCCGCCGCCGATGTGTACGCGGTCGGGGACTGCGCCTCCTTCCCGTCGGCCCGCTTCGGCGAGCGGCTCCTGGTGCACCACTGGGACAACGCGCTGCACGGGCCGCGTACCGTCGCGGCGAACATCGCGGGCCCGGCCCCGGCCGCGTACGACCCCGTGCCCTACTTCTGGTCCGAGCAGTTCGGGCGCTTCGTGCAGTACGCGGGCCGGCACGCGGCGGCCGACACGGTGGTGCGGCGCGGCGATCCGGGCGGTGACTCCTGGAGCGTGTGCTGGCTGCGCGGGGACCGCATGGTCGCCGTACTGGCCGTGGGGCGGGCCCGCGATCTGGCGCAGGGCCGCAGGCTCATCACCTCGGGGGCGCCGCTGGAAGCCGAGCGCGTCGCCGACCCGGACGTTCCCCTCAAGTCCGCGCCGAGGCCCGCGCTGAAGTCCGGCTGAAACAAGGCCGACCCCGACCGGTGACATACCAATCGACCGGTTTACAATGTGGACTTGGGCGGGGGGTTCAGGAGGGCATTGGATGGCCAAGCAGGAACGCGCGGAGAGAACCCTTCGCCGGATCGTCACCGCGGCGGCGGAGCAGTTCGTCCAGCACGGGTACGCCGGCACGAGTCTGGACGACATCACGCGTGCGGCAGGTGTGTCGAAGGGGGCGTTCTACTTCCACTTCGCCTCGAAGGGCCAGGTGGCCACGGCGGTCGTCGAGCACTCGCAGTCGCTCTTCGAAGACGCCATCACGGAGCCCTGCACCCCGGCGGACTCCCCGCTCCAGCACGTGATCGACCTGACGCACCGGCTCAACTCGCTGCTGCACCTGGAGCCGGCCACGCGCGCCGTCGTGCGGTTCCACCGGGAGTGGACGGGCGACGGGCAACCGGAGTTCGACCACTACTCGCTCTGGTACGAGACGGTGGGGCAGCTGTTCTGCCAGGCGGCGAAGCGCCGGGAACTGCGCAGCGACATCCCCGCCGCGTCGCCGCGGGTCCTGGCCTCGACCACGCTGTTCTCCATGGAAGCGCTCAGCTGGATGGGCATGTCCACGGACGAGACCGCCCGGCGGCTGACGGACCTGTGGGACGTACTGCTGCCGGCGATCACCCCCAGGGGTGCGACCGCCGGCTTCCGTACGACCGCTCCCGAGAACTGCGAGCAGCGGGAGTTCAGTTATCAGCTGTGACCCTCTCCCGCCTTAGGGGTGGTTCAGGGGATGTGCGTCCCGCGGAGCCGCTCCTAATGTTCTGGGTGTGGCCGACGCAAGGAATTCACCGCGAAAAGCGGGGAGTTCCCCGGGTCGGCCGGATTCGGCGCATCCGTGCCGGGCCGTGAAATCCCACCGTGTGAGGAGATGGACACCATGAAGAAGATCGCCATCACTGTGAAGGCCGTTCAGGTCACCCAGAACAAGATGCTCGCCTGCAAGGCCTCTTGATCCGTACGTGCGCCCGGAGGGATTCCCTCCGGGCGCACGGTCATGCGCGGCCCCGTTTTCCACAACGGGGTGCGCGACGGGAATCCAGTCCGCGAAACGCACCGTAGAACGGGAGAATTCTTATGGAGCTGCGACGCTCTCGCACTCTGATGGCCGGCTGGCAGAACGGCGGCCTCACCGTCGAGGACTATCTCGCGGAGCCCGGCGACGAGGGACGCACCGGCGTCCAGATCGACGGCACGGCGCTCGACATCCTCGGTCACTTCGAGGACTGGACCGACCCCGAGACCGTCCTCGACCGGTTCGAGGGCTACGACCCGGCGTCCGTGCGCGGAGCCGTCAAGCAGCTCGCCGACGTGGGCCTGCTGCGCACCCGCGACGAGGCGGAGCGCGAGGACAAACTCGACGAGGCATGGCGCCACTGGGGTGACGCCGCCCGCTACTTCCACTTCGCCACCAAGAACGTCTCGTACGTGACGGAGGAGAACGGCGCCGACACCGGACGCACCGAGCTCGTCAGCGAACTGCTCGAAGAGGGCCCGCCCCCGTCCGTGTTCGGACGCCGCGCCGGCGGACCCAAGCTCCGGCTGCCGCGCAGCTTCGTGCCGCTGCGCCGGGACTTCGAGGACGTGCTCGTATCGCGCCGCACCACCCGCGAATTCGCCGACGAGCCGGTCGGGCTGCGCGAATTCTCGACCGTCCTGCATTTCGCCTTCGGGCCCATGTACTTCATCGACGTCCCGAACTTCGGGCAGTTGATGATGCGGACGAGTCCGTGCGGCGGATCGCGCCACGAGAGCGAGTGCTACATCGTCGTACGCAATGTGGAGTCCATCGCTCCCGGGCTCTACCGTTACTGTCCGGAAGACCACAGCCTTGAACTCCTCGACGGCCAGGTCGATCTGGACCGGGTCGGTTTCGAGCAGCGCATGGTGACCTCGGCCGGATTCGTCGTCCTGCTGACCTTCGACGTCAACCGTGCGATGTACAAGTACCGCAACTCCCGTATTCTGCGCACGATTCTGCTGAACGCCGGCCACCTCGCCCAGACGTTCGCGCTGTGCGCGACCGCGGCGGGACTCGGCCCGTTCCAGACCGACGCGTTCCGGGACACCGAGCTGGAGACGGCCCTGGGCCTCGACGGCATCTCGGAGAGCGCGCTGTACGTCTTCGGGGCCGGCATCCCCGCCGTACGCAGGGAAGGCGTGCCCAGCTTCCCGATCTCCGGCGCTCGGGACTGAACCCCGTGGCCACCGTAGCCTCCGCCAGGCCGCCCGCCGGCAGCCCGCCCGCACCCGTGCCCGCGCGGGTCCAGCGGCGGGTGCTGAGGGTGCTGCTGTGCCTGCAGATCCTCTTCTCCATGGTGATCGCCATGAGCGGCCCCGTGGTGTCGCTGCTCGCCGAGCGCATCACCGGCTCGGCGACCCGGGCCGGTTTCACCCAGGCGAGCATCTTCTGCGGCTCGGTCGCCTGCGCGGTACCGCTGGCGGCGCTGTCCGCCCGGTACGGCAGACGGGTCGGCCTCGCCGTGGGACAGCTGACGGGGGCGGTGGCCGCGGGCACGGTGGTCTGCGGAGCGCTGCTCGACAGCTTCCCGCTGGTCGTGATCGGTTCCTTCGGCATCGGCGGCGCCATCGCCGCCGGGTTCCAGATCCGGTTCGCCGCCACCGACTTGGCGGCCGACGGCCGGCACGGCCGGGCGGTGGGCATGGTCACCTGGGCCTCGACGGCGGGCGGGGTGCTCGGCCCCTCGCTCGTCGGCATCACCGACAAGCTCGTGCCCGGCTCTCCCCTCCCCGAGTTCACCTCGCCGTTCCTCGTCATCGCGGCGGGGCTCGTGGGGACCTCCCTGCTCGCGTACGGATTCCTGCGGCCGGACCCGCTGCTCCTGGCCCGCGCCGCCGAGGACGCGAACACCGAACGGATGAAGGCGCAGGACGCGAACGCCGAGCCGGCGAACGCCGAGCGGGAGCACGCCGAGCGGGAGCACGCCGACGCGGACGCGGCCGCGAAGAGGGCCGCCGACCGCCCGGCAGGGCTGCGGGCCGGCCTGCGGACGCTGCGGCACAACGCCCAGGCGCGGCGGGCGGTCGTCGTCTCGACGACCGTGCACGCCGTGATGATCGCCCTGATGAACATGGCCGCCCTGCACATGCACCACGGCGGCGTCTCCGTCGGGCTCATCGGCATCGTCATCAGCTTCCACGTCGCCGGGATGTACCTGCCGAGCCCCCTGGTCGGCTACCTCGTCGACACGTACGGGTCCTACCGGCTGTTCGTCACCGGCCTCGCCCTGCAGTTCGCCGCCGCCGGCGTGCTCTTCGCCTCGCCCCCGCACTCCGAAGCCGCAGTCGGGGCCGGGCTGCTGCTCCTGGGCGCCGGCTGGGCGGCCGGGTTCGTCGCCGGGTCCGCCGCACTGAGCGAGGCGCTCCCCATCTCGGAACGGGTCCCCGCCCAGGGCGCCTGCGACCTGATCATCCAGGCCGCCTCCGCCGTCGGCGCGCTCGCCGCGGGCCTCGTGGTCGCGCAGCTGTCGTACGCCGGACTCGCGGCGCTCGGCGCAGCCGCCGTCCTCGCGGTGCTGCTGCGGATCCTGTGGACCGGCCCGCGCGGCAGGCCGGCATGAGCGCCACCGGCCCGGTGATCTCCGGCACCACCCGGCTTTTCGCGGTCATCGGCGACCCGGTGGCCCAGGTGCAGGCCCCGGCGATGCTCAACCCCCTGTTCGCGCGCCTCGGCGCCGACGCCGTCCTGGTACCCGTCCACGCCCGACCGGACGACCTCGCCGGCGTCGTACGGGGACTGAAGCGCGTCAGCAACCTGGACGGGCTCCTGATCACCGTCCCGCACAAGGCGGCCTGCCTGGCGTTCGCCGACGACATCAGCCCGGCCGCCGCGCTGAGCGGCTCCACCAACGCGATGCGCCGCACCCCCGAAGGCCGCTGGCAGGCGGCGAACTTCGACGGAGCAGGCTTCGTACGCGGCCTGCGGGTGGCCGGTCACGACCCGCGCGGGCGGCGGGTGTCGCTGGCCGGGGCGGGCGGGGCCGGCTGCGCCATCGCCGTGGCACTGGTCGGCGCGGGCGCCCACGTCACCGTGTGGGACACGGAGCCGGACCGGGTCGAGCGGCTCGTGCGCCGGCTCGCCGGGTACGGGAACGGGCGGATCACCGGCGCGCGGGGCCCGGTCCCCGCCGACATCGCGGTGAACGCCACCCCGATGGGGCTGCGCCCCGAGGATCCGCTCGCCTTCGACCCGGCGACGCTGGACCCGGGCACCGTCGTGGCCGACATCATCATGAAGCCGCGCCGCACCGCCCTGATCGAGGCGGCCGAGGCGCAGGGCCTCAGGGTCCACCACGGGGCGCCGATGCTGGCCCAACAGCTCGATCTGTACCGGGAGTTCTTCCGCCTGGACGAGCGCGCGAACCGCTCTTAGGGGGCAGTGGGGCGCCGATTACCGCCGGATGGCCGACGCCCCGGCGCTCGTCCCTACTCTCCTCGGCATGCCAGCACTCATGCAGAACACCACCCGCCCCGGCGCGGAGTCCGGGGGCCTGCCGCCCGCCCTGGCCGCGGGCGTCGCCGACGCGCTCGCCAGACCCGCGGCCCAGCAGCCCGACTACCCGGACCCGCAGGCCGTGGCCGACGTACGCACCACCCTGGAACACATGCCGTCGCTCGTCCTGCCCGGAGAGGTCGACCGGCTGCACCGGCGCCTCGCCGAGGTTGCCCACGGGCAGGCCTTCCTGCTGCACGGCGGCGACTGCGCCGAGACCTTCGCGGGCAACACCGAGGAGCACGTCCACTCGAACATCCGCACCCTGCTGCAGATGGCGGTCGTCCTCACCTACGGCGCGAGCCTGCCGGTCGTCAAGGTCGGCCGTATCGCCGGCCAGTACGCCAAGCCCCGGTCGAAGCCCACCGACGACCTCACCCTGCCCGTCTACCGCGGCGACATCGTCAAC
>NZ_VBVX01000496.1 GCF_005981925.1 Streptomyces albidochromogenes | reverse complement strand
GCCCACCCCGGTGCAGGCCCAGCCCGACGTGGCGGGCGCGGTCGACGAGGTCAAGCAGCTCCTCGGTGAGGGCCGGATCACCCAGGCCGTCGACATCCTCGGCGGCATCCTGCCGGCCGCCGCCGCCCAGCACGGCGAGCGCTCCCCGGTCGTCCGCATCCTGCGCAAGCAGTACGCCGCGACGCTGCTCGACGACGGGCAGTACCGCCGCGCACTGCCCGAGCTGCGCCGCCTCGCCGACGACCGCGCCGCCGAGGCGGGCCTGGCCGACCCGCAGGCCCTCCAGTTCCGGTACGACGCGGCGCAGTGCCTGGAGCAGCTCGGCGAACCGGCCGCGGCGCTCGCCGAGTACCGCGGCCTGCTGCCGTACTACGAGAACCAGTACGCGGGCGGGACGCCGGCCACCGACGCCACCGCCCGCGCCTTCGACATCCGCCACCGCATCGCGAACCTGCTGCTCGCGATGGGCGACCACGCCGCCGCGCACGCCCAGTTGCAAGGCCTGCTGTACGACGCCGAGCGCGCGTACGGCCCGTACCACCCGCTGCCGGCGGAGGTGCGCCGCGCGCTCGACCGCCACCAACGGATGCGGGACGTCTGAGCGTCCGGACGGGGGCCCCTGGGGTCAGCGCGCCCGCAGGAAGGCGGAGGTGGCGACCCGGCCCACCAGGGTGAGCCTGCTCTCGCCGCCCGCCAGGTGCTTGTCCAGCGCGTCCTTGACGCCGGGCCAGCGCGCGTCGCCGTAGTCGTCGAGGACGACGACCGCGTCCGCGGCGGCGATCCGCTCCACCCACTCCAGGTCGGCGAGCACGCCCTCGAAGGAGTGGTCCCCGTCGACGACGATCACGCCGTACTCACGGTCGGAGACCTCCGCCCGCACCCGCGGGTCGCCCGAGAACCCCTGCCGGATACGCGCTCCGGTGCCCGGACGGCCGCCGCCGAGCGCCAGGTTGGCCCGTACGACGTCCTCGCGCACCGGCGTGCCGGTCGGCTCCTCGTAGTCGCTGGTGCCGGGCTGGAGCTGCGAGCCGGCCAGCGGATCGACGATCGTCAGCGTCGCCTCGACGCCCGTCCGGTGCAGCATCCGCATCAGGGCGGCGGCGAACAGCCCGTGCAGCGTGCCGATCTCCAGCACTTCGAGCCCCGGGGCGCCGGTGTCCTCGCCCGTGGGCCGCGCGAGCAGCGGGACGGTGGCGAGCTTGCCGCACACGTTGGACGTACCGCCCGCCATCCTGCCGACGCCCAGCGCCTCCAGAGCCACCACGTTGCGGTAGGCGACGGTCACGTTGCGCCGGGCGTGGTCGCCCGCGCCCGTCGTGGCCTCCACCTCCTTCACGAGCCGGTCGATCTGGTCGGGCGTGGGCATGCGGTGCTGGCCCCGACCGGTGCGGTCGAGGAGCATGGTGAGGCCGTGCTGTTTCCGCCGCAGTTCGGTGACTTCGCGGCGGAGCCCCGCGGTGTGACGTGAGATGCGCTGGTCGACGAGCACGGCGACGGGGCGCAGGGCCCACTTCGTCAGCCGGTTGCTCAGCAGAGATGGCATGCGGATTCGCCTCTGGCCTCGGTCCGGGTGGGGGGCAGGCGGCCGACCGTACGCCGCGGCTCATGCCGTGCGGGCCACGAGCCGGTGGTCGTGGGGTGAAGTCTTCATGTGCCTCGTGCGACGCCGGGCCGCGGCACGGGGCGCCACGGCCACGCCGAGGAGCACGAGCAGCGACAGGCCCCCCACGGCCCCGCCGAGGCGCAGACCGGGCGGGCTGAACGCGCAGCTCACCACCGAGGTGCGGCCGTCCAGGGGGACGGCGACCAGCCCCAGGTAGGAGCCGGCGGGCCGCGCTTCGGCGCCGTCCGCGCGGCAGCTCCAGCCGGCGATGCGCGGCATGGCGAAGACGGCCGTTCCCCGGGTGCCGGGCGGCAGGCTCGCCCGTACGCCGCTGTCGGTGACGCGCACCGCGCTCGCGCCCGAGGACCGCAGGCCGTCCACGGCGGTGGCCAGCCGGTCGCGGTCCAGGCAGCCGACGCTCCGCAGCGGCAGCCGGTCGGCCCCCCTGCCCCGCAGCGTGATCGCGACCCGGCCGTCGGGCGGCACGGCCCCCAGGGGCTGCAGGGCGGCACGTCGCGCGGGGACGCGCCCGCGCAGCTCGGCCTCCGTACCGGCGCGGGCGCCGTCGAGCCGCGCCGTACCGGAGAACCCGGGGGCCCACAGGAACACCTCGCTGCCGACGGGGCAGGTGGCGGTCAGCGTGCCGTCGCCGCCGTCACCGCCGTCACCGCCGTCGACGCCCCCGGCGCGCAGCGCGGCGGGCGGCAGGGTGTAGACGCGGGCGCCGAGGAGCTTCTCCTGGTTGCGGAAGGGCGAGGCGACGAAGCGTGGTGCGGGGCCGGGCGGACGGACGGTGACCAGCCGGGGCACGGCGGCGCGCGTCACCGTCGTCCCGCGCGCGTCGTCCCGCGCCCCGGGCTGGTGCGGATCGCGCGGCATGCGCACCCGGGCGCCGACGGCGAACAGGGCGTCGGTCACCGGGTTGTCGAGGCTCTGCACGGCGCGGCCGTTGGACGTCCACCCGGCGCCCAGGGCGGCCAGGGTGCGGGTCAGGACCTCGGGGGTATGGCTGCTGTAGTACGCCGTGCCCTGGCCGCCCACGGTCAGCGGGTCGTTGGCGGTGGTCTGCTCACGGCCGGGCTCGGTGCGGTACGCGGGCCAGCCGTCGGCCTCGGCCACGGCGTCCGCCTGGATCCGCTGCCGGCTGCCCCACGACGCGTAGTCGTCGAGCCCGGCCAGCCGCCGGCGGTCGGCGTAGGCGGTGGTGAGGGCGGCCTGTGCGGCCAGGGACCCGGTCAGCAGCAGTACGGCGGCCACGGCCGGGGCGCGGCGCGGGCGGCGGCGGGCGGCTGTGACACCGGGCGCGGCCCCACCGGCCCCACCGGCCCCGTCGAACCCTCCAGCCCCACCGGGGCCCCAGCTCTCCGCGCGCCGCGCGAG
>NZ_VBVX01000495.1 GCF_005981925.1 Streptomyces albidochromogenes | reverse complement strand
GCGCGCGCCGTCCTTGAGGACGAGAGCGCGTACGCCGACGAGGTGCGCGCCGACGAGCGCGAGGCCGCCGAGCTGGGGGCGAGCGCAGTGCCGTTCTTCGTGCTGGACCGGCGTTACGGGATCTCCGTCGGCCACCCGTTCACCAGCACCCGCCCCGCGAGCGGCGTGAGTTCGGCGAGGAGCCGCGCCCCGGTGTCCCCGTCTCCCGCCAGCTCCTCGGCGGAGAGCTGGAGCGTGGCGGTGAGGTTGCCCGGGAGCCGGGAGAGCACCGCGCCGATCTCCGCCGGGTCCTCGTAGCGCGCGACCACCGTGACGGGCCCGAAGCACTCCTCCAGGAGCAGGTCGTGCGGCCCCTCGGCGGCCAGCAGCCGCGCCGGTACGGTCAGGAACCCCGCGCTGACCGTGTGCTCCCCGCCGGCGCCCGGGGTCACCGGGGCCTCGGTGTCCGGCAGGCCGGCCCGTTCGCGTACCCCCTCCACGAACGCGTCCCGCATCCGGTGGTCCAGCATGACGCCGGGATCGGTGTCGCTGACGGCGGCGGTGAGGGACTTCAGCAGGCGGTCGCCGGACGGCCCTTCGGGTGCCAGCACGAACCCGGGCTTGGTGCAGAACTGCCCCGCGCCCAGGGTCATGGAGCCCGCGAGCCCGGCCCCGATCTGCTCGGCCCGCTCCTCGGCGGCCGCCGGGGTGATCACGACAGGGTTGAGGGAGCCCAGCTCGCCGTGGAAGGGGATGGGCGCGGGCCGCGCCGCCGCCGCGTCGAAGAGCGCCCGGCCGCCGCGTACCGATCCGGTGAAGCCGGCGGCCGCGACCAGCGGGTGGCGCACCAGCTCGATGCCGGCGTCGAAGCCGTGGAGGAGGACCACCACGTCCTCGGGCAGGCCGAGTCGGGCCGCCGCCCTGTGCAGTACGGAAGCACACAGCTCCGAGGTGGCCGGGTGGTCGGGGTGCGCCTTGACGACGACCGGGCAGCCCGCCGCGAGCGCGCTCGCGGTGTCGCCGCCGGGCACCGAGAAGGCGAGCGGGAAGTTGCTGGCGGCGTAGACCGCGACGACGCCCAGCGGGATCTTGTAGCGGCGCAGGTCGGGCCGGGGCGGGGTCTTCGTACCGTCTTCGTGGTCGATCCTGATGTCCAGGAAGGCGCCCTCGTCGACGACGTCCGCGAAGGCCCTGAGCTGGGCCGTCGTGCGGGCGAGCTCGCCGGTCAGCCGCGTCGGGCCGAGCGCGGTCTCGGCGTCGGCCGCCTCGACGACGTGTTCCGCGGCCTCGTCGAGGAGCTGGGCGGCGGTACGGAGCAGGGCGGCCCGGGCCGTGCGGTCCGCGAGGGCGGAGCGAGCGGCGTGCGCGGCCCGTACCGCGCGGTCCACCTCCTGCCAGGTCGCCTCGACCGCGACCTGCTCACGCGGCTTCCCCGTTCGGGGGTCGACACTCCAGACTGGTGCAGCTGCCACCGTGGCGTCCCTCCAGCTGTTCGATATTCTGAACAGAGTTCCTGATACTGAATATGCTGGGACTCTATTAACGGACGTTCTGAGCGGTCAAGAGTCGTCAAGAAGGGGCGAGGCTCAATGTCAACTGCCGATACGGGCGGTGCGCAGGTCAAATCGGCGGTGCGGACCGTGGAGTTGCTCGAATTCTTCGCCGGCCGCCCCGGCATGCACTCCCTCGCCGCCGTCCAGGAAGCCGTCGGCTACCCCAAGTCCAGCCTCTACATGCTGCTGCGCACGCTCGTCGAGCTCGGCTGGATCGAGACGGACGCGACGGGCACGCGGTACGGCATCGGCGTACGCGCCCTGCTCGTCGGCACGTCGTACATCGACGGCGACGAGGTGGTGGCCTCCGCCCGCCCCACCCTGGACCGGCTATCCGACGACACGACGGAGACCATTCACCTGGCCCGTCTCGACGGTACGAACGTCGTGTACCTCGCGACCCGCCAGTCCCAGCACTACCTGCGCCCCTTCACGCGCGTCGGCCGCCGGCTGCCCGCGCACTCGACATCCCTGGGCAAGGCGCTGCTCGCGACGCACACCGACGAGCAGGTGCGGGCGCTCCTGCCGAAGACGCTGCCGGCGCTGACGGAGCACACGATCACCGACCGCGAGAAGCTGATCGAGGAGCTGCACCTCGTCCGCGAACAGGGCTACGCCGTGGACCGCGAGGAGAACACGCTGGGGCTGCGCTGCTTCGGTGTCGCGATCCCCTACCGCACGCCGGCCCGCGACGCCATCAGCTGCTCGGTGCCCGTCGCCCGGCTCACCCCGGCGCACGAACAGACGGTCAAGGACGCCCTGTTCGACGCACGCGACCGGCTGACACTCGCCACCAGGAGGCTTTGACATGACACTCGCTTCGGGCGTGACGCTGCGCGAGGTCCAGCCGGACGACCTCGATCTCTTCTTCGCTCACTTCCAGGACCCGGAGGCGAAGCGCATGGCGGCGTTCGGCCCGGCGGACCCCGTGGACCGGGAGAGGTTCGACGCGCACTGGAAGCGCAACATCGCCGAGTACGTCGTACGGACCGTGCTCGCCGACGGCGAGGTGGTGGGCAGCGTCTGCGTGTACGGGGAGCCGGGCGACCTCCAGGTGACGTACTGGATCGACCGCGCCCACTGGGGCCGGGGCGTGGCCACCGCCGCGCTGCGCGCCGTACTCGACGTCGTGCCGGAGCGCCCCCTGTTCGCGCGCGCCGCGGCGGACAACGCCGGTTCGGTCCGGGTGCTGGAGAAGTGCGGTTTCGCCGTCACGGGGCACGAGCGCGGGTTCGCGAACGCGCGCGGGGCGGAGATCGACGAGCTGGTGCTCACCCTCTCGGGCTGAGCGCTCTCCCCCGCGCGGGGGAGAGGGTTCACCTGCGCGTGGGAGGTGCGGGGCCGTCCGGTCCGGGAGCGTGGACGCCATGACGGACACCACGCGTGCTTCCCTGCCCCGGGGCCATCGGCCCGCCTCCGACCCTGCGGCGGCACCTGCCCCGCCCGTACCC
>NZ_VBVX01000494.1 GCF_005981925.1 Streptomyces albidochromogenes | reverse complement strand
CTCATGACCCGCACCACCCCCACCGCCCCGGCCGACCTGGTCCTCGTCAACGCCCGCGTCCACACCGTGGACGACAAGCTGCCCGAGGCGCGCGCGATGGCCGTGCGCGACGGGCGCGTCGCCTGGCTCGGCGACGACGCCGGCGCCGCGCGGTGGACCGGACCGCACACCGAGGTCCTCGACGCGGGCGGCCGGCTCGTGCTGCCCGGATTCATCGACGCGCACAACCACGTCAGGCTCGGCTCCGACGACGCCTGCGTCCAGCTCGCCGGCGTCCGTACGCTCGACGGCATCCACGAGCGCGTCCGCGCCTGGCACACCGCCCACCCCGACGCCGAGTGGATCGAGGCCGAGGCGTTCGACTACTCGGCGATCCCCGGCGGCCGGATGCCGCGCGCCGAGGACCTCGACCCCGTCACCGGCGACACTCCCGCCTTCGTCCTCAGCTACGACGTGCACACCGCCTGGCTCAACACCGCGGCCCTGCGCCGCCTCGGCATCTCCAAGGGCCGTACGAGTCTGCCCTTCGGCGAGGCCGAGACCGACCCGGCGACCGGCGAACCCACCGGCTTCGTCAGGGACTTCGCCGTCAAGGGCCTGTCCCGCGACGGCCACCGGGCGCTGCGCGAGCTCGGCGTGCCGTGGGCGTCGCCCGACCGGCAGTACGGGCGGCTCGCGCGCAGCCTCGACGACGCGATCGGATACGGCATCACCACCGTCGTCGAGCCGCAGAACTCCCTCGACGACCTCGCCCTGTACGAGCGGGCCCGCGCCGAGGGCCGGCTCCGCTCCCGGATCGTCGCGGCCCTCTTCCACCCGCGCGGCACCACCGACGCCGATCTCGACGACTTCGCCGAGGCCGCGCGCCGCTTCGACGACGACCGGCTGAACGTCGGCCCGCTCAAGCTCTACATCGACGACGTCGTCGAGCCCCGCACCGCCGCCCTCCTCGAGCCCTACACCGGCTGCGGCCACCACCGGGGCGAGACCTTCTACCCGCCCGAGGAGTTCGACGCGCTGCTGACCCGGCTGGACGCGCGCGGCTTCCAGTGCTTCGTCCACGCCACCGGCGACCGGGGCATCCGTACCGTCCTCGACGCCGTCGAGCGGGCCCGCGCCGCCAACGGCTCGCGCGACGCCCGCCACCAGGTCGTCCACGTCGAATGCCTCGACCCCGACGACACCCCGCGCTTCCGGGAGCTCGGTGTGGTCGCCTGCATGCAGCCGCGCCACAGCGCACCCGAGATCGCCGGGCCCGGCAAGGACTGGGCCGAGAACGTCGGCGAGGGCCGCTGGCACAAGGCGTGGCCGATGCGCAGCCTGCACGAGGCCGGCGCGGTGCTCGCCTTCTCCAGCGACTGGAACGTCGCCGAGATGGACCCCATGGTGGGCATCTACACCGCCGTGACCCGGCGCCCGCTCGGCGGCGGGGAGCCGTGGATGCCGGGGGAGACCGTCGACGTGGCGACCGCCGTGCGCGGCTACACGATGGGGTCGGCGTACGCCAACTTCCTCGAACACGAACGGGGTTCGCTGACCGTCGGCAAGCTCGCCGACTTCGTCGTCCTGTCCCGCGACATCCTGGGCGTGGCGCCCGAGGACATTCCCGGGACCGTCGCCGAGACGGTCGTCGTGGGCGGCGAGATCGTGGTCAGGGGGTCATAGCCAGCCATTGCGGCGGAACGCGCGGTGGATGGCGAAGCAGGCGACGGCCATGACGCCCAGGGCGAGGGGATAGCCGTACGTCCACCGCAGTTCCGGCATGTGGTCGAAGTTCATGCCGTAGACACCGCAGATCATGGTCGGCACGGCGATGATCGCGGCCCACGAGGTGATCTTCCGCATGTCCTCGTTCTGCGTGATCGTCACCTGCGCCAGATGGGCCTGCAGGATGGAGTCGAGCAGCCCCTCGAAAGCGGCGATCTGCTCGGCCGTCCTGGCCAGGTGCCCGGCGACGTCGCGGAAGTACGTGCGGATCTCGTCGCCGACGGTCGGCATCGGCCCGGTCGCCAGCAGGCGCAGCGGCCCCGCCAGCGGTGCCACGGCCCGCTTCAGTTCCAGCAGTTCCCGCTTGAGCTGGTAGATCCGGCCGGCGTCACCGCGCCCCGCCGGCTCGCTGAACACGGCCGTCTCCACCGCGTCGATGTCGCTCTGCACCGCCTCCGCCACCACCAGGTAGTCGTCGACCACCTGGTCGGCGACGGCGTGCAGCACGGCGGCGGGGCCCATGGCCAGCCGCTCGGGCGCCGACTCCAGGACCTCCCGCAGCGGCCCGAGCGAGCCCCGGCCGCCGTGCCGGACGGTGATCACGAAGTCGGGGCCCGTGAACACCATCAGGTCGCCCGTGTCCACGATCTCGCTGGTGGCGGTCACCTCGGTGTGCTCGACGTAGTGGACGGTCTTGAACACGGCGAACAGCACGTCGTCGTACCGCTCCACCTTCGGCCGCTGATGCGCCTGTACGGCGTCCTCCACCGCCAGCGGGTGCAGCCCGAAGAGCTCCGCGAGACCGGCGAACTCCTCCTCGGACGGCTCGTGCAGCCCGATCCAGACGAAGCCCCGGCCGGCCTTGCGGACCCGCAGCAACGCCTCCTCGGCCGGGCAGTCGCCGGGCCGGCGCGTGCCGTCCTCGTACACCACGCAGTTCACGACCGCGCTGCCGAGCGGGGAACGGGTGGGGTGGCTCAGATCCACGTGGGGGCGGTAGGCGCGGCGGACCGCCCGGCTGAGCGTGCGGATCAACGGCATGGAGAGCTCCTTCGGCGAATCGGCGGCCAGTGTGCCACTGGGGACCCCGGGCCGGTCCAGGAGGGGTACGGACCGCTCCTACGGGGCCGTACACTCCGAGCATGGGTCGTCGCGACGCAGGTGAAGCAGGGGGATGCCCGGACCGGGCCTCCCACGCCCTGTGCCGCGCCCTGCACGGCCACGGCTAGCGGTCGTCTCCCCTGCGCCCCGGAGCCGGGCCCCCGAACCGGCCCTTCGC
>NZ_VBVX01000493.1 GCF_005981925.1 Streptomyces albidochromogenes | reverse complement strand
GGACTACCCCTGCGCCGGTGTCAGTCGGCTGGGCTGGGTGCCGGTGATCAGGGTGGAGAGGGCGTGGTCGACGTCGGCGCCGAGGTACCAGTCGCCGGTGTGGTCCAGGCTGTAGACGCGGCCCTCGGTGTCGATGGCCAGTACGGCTTGGCCCTCGTCGCCCTCGGCGCCGAGTTCCGTGCCGAGGGGGCAGACCTCCGTGCCGAGGGCCCGGCCGAGGTCGGCGAGCGTCCGCGCGTGGTGCAGCCCGCAGAGCGGGTCGAAACGTACCGGCGTAGGGGCGATCTGCCGCCCCGGCCCGGGCGGCGCGATGTGCAGGCCGCCGAATTCGGCCCATGCCTCGACCGCCGCCGGGAAGACGCTGTGCCGGTGGCCGGCGGGGGAGGTGTGCGCGCGCAGGGTGTCGGCCCAGTGCTCCGCCTGCCGTATGTCCCAGCGTCCCGGTTGCCAGCCGGCCGCGCGCAGGGCGGCGTCCACCGCCACCGGGAAGCGGGTGGTGTTGGTGTGGGGGCTCGGGGTGGCGTTGGGGCCCGGCATCGGCTGCGGGTCAGCCCTTCTCGGTAGGGGGTGCGGTCAGGTCCACGGCGCGTACGCCGAAGTGGGCGAGCATCGGCGTGCAGGAGCGGCACGGCGGGGCGTAGCTGCCGTGCAGCGGGTCGCCGTCCTCGCGGATGCGGCGGGCGGTGAGTTTGGAGTGCTTCAGGGAGCGGCGGGCCTCGCCGGTGGTCAGTGGTTTGCGGGAGGCGCGGCGGGAGCGTGAGCCCTCGGTGGCGGTGATGTGCCGGGAGAGGAGGATCGCCTCGGGGCAGCGTCCGGTGAAGCGTTCCCGTTGGCCGCTGGTGAGGGTGTCGAGGAAGTCCTGGACGAGTGGGTGGAGCGGGGGTGGCTGGTCGCCCCGGCCGGCGGTGCACGTCAGGGTGTCGGCGCCGCGGACGGAGAGCGCGGCCGCGACCGTCGGCAGGATGCCGTCGCGACGGTGCGTGAGCACGGGTACGCGGGTGGGTTCGCTGCTGCTCCAGCTGAGGCGCGGGTCGCCGGCCGTGGCGGGCGCCGGGGCCGGTGCGGTGGGCGTCGTCGCCGTGGGTGTGGCTGCGGTGGTCGTGGGCGTGCCCGTCGGTGTCGTCGTAGCGGCTGTCTGAGCAGTGTGCATTGGTGGTGCTCCCCTCCCGTGCCCGCGGCGGGCAGCCGCTGATGTGCACGCCCCCGCGTTGCTGGGACAGCCTGCCAAATGTGTCGCCCGGTACGGAAGCTGGGTCGGTGAATCGTGTACGTGTGTCGCCCGGTGGTGACGCGGGTGTGACGGTTCGTTACGCAAGGCGAGGGGCGGGGCCGCCTGTTGTCCCACCGCATAGGCTGTGCGAACCAGCCAGACGCAGCAGGGGGCATCCGCCATGACGACAGGTCGGCTCGGGCAGCAAGCCGCGCCACCGAATGCGGCCTACGCCGGGCAGCTCGTGCATTTCCCGGACCCGGTCCGGGCCTCCCGCCACCCCCAGGGGGTGCGTGTGGACGAAGCCGGCTTCCCGGTGTTCACGCCGTACGCGCGTGCCGCCGCGGAGATCGCCGAGCCTCCGGAGGGCTTCGGCGTCGACGAACTGCGGCTCACGGACTACGTGTCCGCCAACGCGGCGCTGGCCGCGGACGGGCACGAGCTGTGGGACACCATTCCGGCGGTCGCCACCCCGCACGGCTGGACCTGGCACCACGTGCCGAACACGCGGCGCATGGAGCTGGTGCCCGTGGAGGTGAAGGCGTTGTTGCGTCATCACGGTGGGCTGACGACGGCGGCCGTCGACCAGGACAAGCGCGGTACGCGTCCGCTTCAGGAGACGCGGCCGGCGCATTTCGGGCTGCCGAAGAGTTCGGTGTCGGTGACCGAGCAGCAGATCCAGGGTGTGGAGGAGGACCTCGGCTACCGGCTTCCGGGCGCGTACCGGTCGTTCCTGAAGGCGGCGGGCGGGTGCGCGCCGGTGGGTACGGCGCTCGACGCGGAGCTGGGGCTGCTGGTCGACCAGCCGTTCTTCACGGTGCGGGACGAGGCCGCGGTGAATGATCTGGTGTACGTCAACAAATGCTTGCGCGACCACATGACCAAGGACTATCTGGGTGTCGCTTTCGTGCAGGGCGGTCTGCTGGCCGTGAAGGTGCGGGGGGAGGCGGTCGGGTCGGTGTGGTTCGTGGCGTACGACGACGCGCGGGACCGTGACGGCTGGACGGTGCACGAGCGTGTGGAGCGGTTGCCGCTGCCGTGCGGCGAGGACTTCGACGCCTTCCTCCAGCGGCTGGCGGGCAATCCGCCGGAGCTGGAGACCGTGGCGAACCTGATGGTTGACGGCGGCTTCGCGCGCGCCGTCCCGGTTTCGGACGAGGGGTGACGGTCCGGTGGTGACCTTCGCGCAGGCGCAGGAGCGCGCGGAAGAGTGGGTCAACGGGGACGTGCCCGTGCCGTCGCACCGTGAGGTGCGGGTGCGCGAGTTCGAACTCGGATTCGTGGTGTGGGCGGAGGACCGCGCGGGTGGTCCGGTGTCGGACGGTGGCAGGCAGCGCCTGGTCATCGCCCGGGACAGCGGGGAGGCGACGCTGTGGCCGGGGCTGCCGGTGGGTGAGGTGATCCGCCGGTACGAGGAGGAGTACGGGACGCCGGAGCCGTCGCCGGCGGACGCGGGGCCGGCTCCGGCGCAGCGGGTGGATCTGGAGCAGACGTCGTTCCTGTTGACGCCGCCGGAGTGGCTCCAGGACGCGGCGGACAGGATGGGCATCGCGGATCGCCGGGGTGCGGACGCGGATGCTCCCGGTGGTGCGGACGCGCAGCCGTCCCCGCTTCCGGCGGCGACCGCGGACGGTGACTGGCCGCTTGCCGGTGCCGCCAGTGGCCCTGGCGCCGAGGACAACGCGCTGCGGCCCGGGGGCGGTTCGCCGGCTCCGGGTGGCGACTGGGCCGACGCCGTGACGGCGGGGGCGGCTTCCGCCACGGCGGGCGGGGCCCGTGGGGTACGGG
>NZ_VBVX01000492.1 GCF_005981925.1 Streptomyces albidochromogenes | reverse complement strand
CACGTGTACGTCACGCTGATCGCGGCCGCCGCCCTCTGGGGTGCCGCCACCGGACTGCTCGTGCCCCGCGCCGCCTACCGGCTCGCCGTCGAGCCGGAGGAGGCGTGGCGTGCGGCGTGCCCGGCCGGGCATCCCTTCGCCGGGCCGGCGCGCGGCTGGCTCGGTACGGCGCGCTGCGCGCGGTGCGCGGCGGCGGTGGTGGGGGTGGCCGCGTCGGTACGTACTCCGGACGGCGCATCGCGCCACCGGTCCGCCCCGGCGGCGTACGCGCCCACCGTGCGCCCCGCTGTCGTGACCGCCGTCGCGTGCGCTCTGCTCGCCGCCGCGACCGGGGTGCGGCCCGAGGCGGGGGTGTGGCTGCTGCTTGCGCCGTTCGGGGTGCTTCTGGCGGTCGTGGACCGGCGCGTCCACCGGCTGCCCGACGTACTGACCCTGCCGCTCGCCGCCGCGACCGCCGCCCTGCTCGGCCTGGCCGAGCTGCTGCCGGGTGACGGCGGTTCGTGGCCGACCGCGCTGCTCGGCGGCGTCGCCCTCGGCGGCGGCTACTTCCTCCTCTTCCTCATCAACCCCAACGGCATGGGCTTCGGCGACGTGAAACTGGCCGTCGCCCTGGGGACCGCCCTGGGTTGGTACGGACGGACGGTGTTCTTCGCCGGGGCTTTCGCGGGTTTCCTGTTCGGCGCGGCGTACGGCTTCGGGCTCGTCGTCCTGCGACGCGCCGGGCGCAGGACCGCGATCCCGTTCGGCCCTTTCATGATCGCTGGGACTCTGGCGGGGCTGGTGCTGGGCGGACTCGCCGTTTAGCCGCCTGAGCGCGCGCGCCGACCACGCAATCGTGAGAAGTTGCCATGAGACGCGTGTAACGCGCGCAATGCAGGCAATGCTCGCAATGAACGCACGTACATACACAGGCAAGCACGCACACCCGCATACACGTAACCAGCTACGCAAGCACGTACACACGCAAGCACGTACACACGCAAGCACGTACGCACGCAAGCACGTACACACGCAAGCACGTACGCACGCACGGGCAGGCGGCACGGTAAGCCGCCTGCCCGCGATCCACAGCCGCAGTCGCAGCCAGGAGTGCACGAATGACGCAGCCGACCCGCCCCACCCCGGAACTGCTCGCCGAACTGCGCAAGCCCCGCCCGTATCCGGCGGTGTCGGTCACACTGCCCACACACCGGCACTGGCCGGAGAGCCAGCAGGACCACATCCGCCTGCGCAACCTCCTCACCGAGGCCGAGAAGCGCCTCGCCGACGACCCCGAGGTGTCGAAGGCGACGGCGAGCGCCGTGTCGCAGCAACTCGCCGCCGCGGCGGACGCGCTCGACCCGGAGTACTTCGGCGACGGGCTCGTCGTCTACGCCTCGCCCGAGGAGCACCGGAGCTTCCTCGTCGGCGGGTCGGTGCCCGAGCGCATCGTCATCAACACGACGTACCTCACGCGCAACCTGGTCGCCCTGGCCGCACGCGAACGGGAGTACCTGGTCCTCGTGCTCAGTACGGGGGAGGTACGGCTGTGGCGCGGGCGCGGCGAGGAGGTGACCGAGGACGTCGACTCGGGCTACCCGGTCATCACCTCGGGCGTCGAGCGCGACGGAGCGCCCAGCCGTGACGGCGGCCAGTGGGCGAGCCAGGACTTCCGCAACATGCTCGCGGAGGCTGACCGGAAGCTCACCGCCGTGCTCCAGGGAAACCGGCTGCCGGTCGTCCTGGTCGGGCTGCCGCAGCAGATCGCGGCGTACCGCGAGGTCAGCCATCACGGTCAGGCGCTCGCCGCCGAGCTGGAGTCGGGCGGGCTGCTGAACACCACGCCCGCGGAGATGTCCGCCCAGCTGGCGCCGGTCCGCCGTGCCCTCGCCGAGGCCGACACGGCCCGGGCGATGCGCGGCCTCGACGAGGCGCGCAGCGGCAAGCGGTACTCGGCGGGCGTACAGGACGTGTGGCAGGCGGCGGGGGAGGGACGCGTGGCGCTGCTCGTCGTCGAGGAGGGGCTGCGGGTGACCGCCCGGCCGGAGACGGTGGAGGGCGCCGAACGGGCGACGCTCACCCTCCAGGCGCCGGGGGAGGAGAGCTGGCCGGGTATGGAGGACGACATCATCGACTCGGTGGTGGAGACGGTGCTGTCGGCGGACGGCGAGGTCATCTTCGTACCGGACGAGTCCCTGGCGGACGCGCACGGCATCGCGGCGGCCCTCCGCTACTGACCCATCGGCCGGCCGGATGACGGGCGCGGGGCCGGGGGATTACCCCCGGCCCCGCGCCCGTCATGCCCGTCACCACCCACAGCACCCACAGCACCCACAGCCGCTCCCGTACAGTCGATGACCCTTGGCGACAGCCGGTACGGACCATAGGAGTTGGCAGTGAGCAAGGACACCGGGCCTTACGTCTGCGGTCTCGACGCGGCGATGGACGTGGTCGGCGGCAAGTGGAAGGCCCTGATCCTCTGGGCGCTGAATGACGGGGGCACTCTCCGCTTCGGCCGGCTCAAGCGCCAGGTGCCCGGCGTCAGCGAGAAGATGCTGATTCAGCACCTGCGCGAGCTGGAGGCGGACGGCATCGTCCACCGCGAGGTGTACCGGGAGGTCCCGCCGCGCGTCGAGTACTCGCTCACCGAGATGGGGGAGGCGCTCAACACCGCTCTCGGCCCGCTCGGCGCCTGGGCCAATCAGCACATGGAGCAGATCCTGGCGGCCAAGCAGCGCGACGTCGCGTAAGCGGAGCGTCAAGTCCGGTCCCCTCGCCGGGTTAGCTCTTCGGGGGGACCGGAGGCGGTCCGCAGAAGCGTATTTTCCCTAGTGCGGACTGGGCTCAAGGGGTGCATGCAGGACCCTTGGAAAAATCACGGACGACTTTCGGAGCGGCGTGGGCGCCAGCACCCTTTACGAAGGGTTATGGTGGAAACCCCCCCTCGGGCCGGTCCGTATCCCCCCTGTTACTTATACACATCTTCGAGCCCACGAGACTAGCGCGCAACTCGTATTCCGGCTT
>NZ_VBVX01000491.1 GCF_005981925.1 Streptomyces albidochromogenes | reverse complement strand
CTTCCTTCCCGTCCCGCCCCCTCACTCCCGTCCTGCGCGCGCTGCGGCTGTGCCTGCACGCGCTGCTCGGCGGACTGATCGCGCTCGCCGCCGTGAAGGCCGTGGCCGACGACGCCCCGCACGCGACCGCGGTCGTCCTCGCGGCCCTGACGACGGCCGTCGTGTACGCCGTCGGAGCCCTGAGCCCCGCGGTCGACCGCTCGCCCCGGGCCGCCGCCGGCTGGCTCGCCGCGCTGGGCCTCGCCTGGCTGATACTCCTGGCCCTGTCGCCCGACGGACTGTGGGCGGCGTTCCCGCTGTACTTCCTCCAGCTGCACCTGCTGCCGGTGCGCTGGGGCCTGACCGCCGTAGCCGCGACGGCCGCCGCCGCCGTCGCCGGCTTCGTCCTGCACGGGCAGACGGTGACGCCGGGTACGTTCATCGGGCCGCTGCTGGGGGCCGCGGTCGCCGTGGCGACGGTCCTCGGCCACCAGGCGCTGTACCGGGAGAGCGAGCGGCGCCGCGAGCTCATCGACGAGCTGCTCGCCACCCGGGAGGACCTCGCCGCCGCCGAGCGGACGGCCGGGACGCTGGCCGAGCGTGAGCGGCTGGCCCGCGAGATCCACGACACACTCGCCCAGGGCCTGTCCAGCATCCAGCTGCTGCTGCGCGCAGCCGAACGCGTGCTGCCCGCCGGCGACCCGGCGGCGGCCCACGTCCGGCAGGCCCGCGAGACCGCGCAGGACAATCTCGCCGAGGCGCGCCGTTTCGTACGGGCCCTGACGCCGCCCGGCCTGGAGCACGATTCGCTGGCCGCGGCGCTGGAGCGGCTGTGCGCGGCGACGCCGGGATGCGCCGTGCGGTTCGGCGTGAGCGGTACGCCGGTGCGGCTGCCCACTCCGTACGAGGTGGCCCTGCTGCGCGTCGCCCAGTCCGCGCTCGCCAACACGGTGCGGCACGCGGCGGCGACGCGCGCCGAGATCACCCT
This sequence comes from Streptomyces albidochromogenes, assembly GCF_005981925.1. Lineage (GTDB taxonomy): Bacteria > Actinomycetota > Actinomycetes > Streptomycetales > Streptomycetaceae > Streptomyces > Streptomyces albidochromogenes. Next base: position 2,050 of record NZ_VBVX01000491.1, on the reverse strand, counting down.
CAGCTTCATGGAGACCTCGGTGGCGCTGGACGTCGTGGACGACGGCGCGGGCTTCGATCCCAGCGCCCCGCGCCCCGGGTCGGGCGGCGGCTTCGGTCTGCCCGCGATGCGCGCGCGGGCCCGGACGCTCGGCGGCACGCTGAGCGTGGAGTCGGCGCCGGGCCGGGGCACGGCGGTGGCGATCACGCTGCCCCTCCCGCCGGAAGGCCCCGCGTGAGCGCCCCCGGCTCCCCGGTCCGCCTGCTGCTGGCCGACGACCATCCCGTCGTACGGGCGGGTCTGCGCGCCGTACTCGACACCGAGGAGGGCTTCCTCGTGGTCGCGGAGGCGGCGACGGCCGAGCGCGCGGTGGAACTGGCGGCGGCGGGCGACTTCGACGTCGTGCTGATGGATCTCCAGTTCGGGCCCGGCACGATGCACGGGTCACAGGCCACCGCCGCGATCACGGCGCGGCCGGGCTCGCCCCGGGTGCTGGTGCTGACGACGTACGACACGGACGCCGACATCCTGGCGGCGGTGGAGGCCGGCGCGAGCGGCTATCTGCTCAAGGACGCGCCCCCGGAGGAGCTTTCGGCCGCGGTGCGCACGGCGGCGGCCGGCCGGTCCGCGCTGGCGCCGGCCGTGGCTCACCGGCTGATGGACCGGATGCGCACGCCCCGCGCTGCGCTGACCCGGCGCGAACTCGAGGTGCTCCAGCTGGTCGGCGACGGTCTGTCGAACCAGCAGATCAGCAAGGAGCTGTTCCTCAGCCAGGCGACGGTCAAGTCCCATCTGGTGCACGTCTACGCCAAGTTGGGCGTGGACTCGCGCACGTCGGCGGTGGCGGCCGCGACGGCGCGACGGCTGATCCGGCGCTGACGGGGCGGTCAGTCGCGGCCGAAGAGTTCGATCGCGTCGCGCACCCGGCGCAGGGCCCCCGCCAGCGCGCTGACCGAGCCGATCGAGCCCGCGACCAGCAGCAGCGAACGCCGCAGCCGCATGATCTCGGGCGCGCCGCCGAGCGCCATGGCGTGCAGCGACGCCAGCTCGTCCTCCGCGACGCCCCGGTCGGGCAGTTCCGCGGGGTGCCCGGCCAGTTCACGGCGCAGGTGCGAGACGGCGGCACGCAGCTCCGCCACGCGCGGGTCCTCGCCGTCCCCGGTCACACACCCCTGTTCCACACTTCTCAACAAGGTCTCTCCCCCTCGCACAGCCACGTGCAGGTCCTGCCAGTGGTTCAGCCCCGTACGCCGTTGGTCGGACGGCGTACCCGGAGGGCCGGGGGTCAGTTAACGCCAAACGGAGGGCTGTACGCCACTTGGCTCGTTCAGCTGTCCGAACCGGCGTTGACGGCGTTGCGCCAGACCGTCAGGTCCAGCGTCAGGTACGTACTGGGCGAGTCCTCGGCGGAGAAGCCCCGCACCGTGACCAGGCCCATGTGTCCCGATCCCGTGGTCACGCAGACCTGCCGCCCCTTCGAGAGTTTGTTCACATAGACGGTCTCGGTGAACCGGGTGTCCGCACGGCAGGCCGCGAGCGAACCCTCCTGGCCCGGGTCGAGCAGCACCAGGGTGCCGCCCTCGCTCTCCGAGTCGAGGTAGCCGCCGGTGTCGTAGGAGAGTTCGTACGAACCGTCCTCGCCCGGCTGCGGGCGGACCGCGTCGTCCCCCAGCGTCAGGTGGTAGCCCGCGGTGAGGTCGATCCCCCGGTAGTCGGCGGGCTCCGGGTCGGGCAGGGCCCCGGGCTTCGGCGCGGTGCCCTCGGGGGCGGACGCGCTCGGGCCGGCGTCCTTCGGCGGGGCGTCCTTCGCCGCGGCGCCGTCGCCCCCGGCGGCCGGCCCGCCCTGCGCCGTGCCGCTGCCGCGCGTCGCGTCGTCCTCGCCCGAGAGCAGCGCGTACGCCATGCCGCCGCCCGCCACACCGAGGACCAGCACGGCGGCGAGCGCCACGAGCACGCCCTTCGCGGGCCGCGCCGCCCGGGGCTGGGCGGGGTACGCCGGCGCGTGCGCCGCCATCTGCGTCGGGGCGTAGGCGTGGGCGTACGCCGGCGGCGGTGTGAGGTGGGGCTGCGG
>NZ_VBVX01000490.1 GCF_005981925.1 Streptomyces albidochromogenes | reverse complement strand
CCCACCCCCACCTCGCACAAGCCACCGTGGCGTACGGGAACGGGCGGCTGACGGCGTATGTGACGGCTGTCCACGACGGGCCCGCCCCCGAGCCCGCCGCGGTCCGGGCCTGGCTGCGGGAGCGGCTGCCGGACCACATGGTGCCCGCGTTCGTCGTCCTGCTGGACCGGCTGCCGCTCACCCCCAACGGCAAGATCGACAAGCGGGCGCTGCCGGAGCCCGGCGCGCCGGCCGCGGCGGACGGGGCGCGGGCGCCCGGCACCGCGCTGGAGGAGATCGTCTGCGCCCTGTTCGCCGAGGTCCTGGGCGTCGACGGGGCACCGTCACCGGACGCCGACTTCTTCGAGCTGGGCGGACATTCGCTGCTCGCCGCCCGGCTCGCGAACCGCCTCGCCTCGGCGCTGGACACCCGGCTCGGCCTGCGTGAGGTCTTCCGGTACTCCACCCCGGCCCGGCTGGCCGCGCATCTCGCGGAGCTCACCGGGCGACGGGCCGCCCTGCCGTCGCCCACGGCACCCGTCAGCCGCCCGGAGCGGCTGCCGCTGTCCTTCGCCCAGCAGCGGCTGTGGCTGGTGAACGGGCTCGAAGCCGGCGGGAGCGCCTACAACGTACCGATGGCGGTCCGCCTCGACGGACCGGTGGACGTGGCCGCGCTGCGGGCGGCGTTCGACGACCTGGCGCAGCGGCACGAGCCGCTGCGGACCCGCATCGCCGTCGCGGACGGCGAGCCCCACCAGGTGGTCGATCCGGCGGGCGAGGTGTCCTTCACTGTGAGGGACGTGGCGCCCGAGGCGGTGGAGGGCGAGCTGAGGGAGGCGGCCGGGCACGTCTTCGACCTCGCGGCCGAACCGCCGTTGCGGGTGACCCTGCTGCGCACCGGCCCGGAGTCGGCGGTGCTGCTGGTGCTGCTCCACCACATCGCCACGGACGGCCAGTCGCTGCGCCCGCTGTTCGCGGACCTCTCCGCGGCCTACGCGGCGCGCCGTGCGGGCCGCGGTCCCGACTGGGCACCGCTGCCGCTGACGTACGCCGACCACGCGCTGTGGCAGCGGTCGGCCCTGTCCGGGCCGGTCCTGGACGAGCAGCTGGAGTACTGGCGCAAGGCGCTGGCGGGGCTTCCGGAGGAGCTGGGGCTGGTGCACGACCGGCCGCGGCCGCCGGTGGCCGGGCTTCGGGGCGGGGCCGTGGAGGTGGACTACGGACCAGAACTCGGCGCGCTCGTACGCACGTTGGCCCGCGCCGAGCGGTGCACGCCGTTCATGGTGGTGCAGGCGGCGCTGGCGGCCACGCTGACCCGGCTCGGCGCGGGCACCGACATCCCGTTGGGCTCGCCCGTGGCGGGACGGTCGGAGGAGAACCTGGCCGGGCTGGTGGGGTTCTTCGTCAACACACTGGTGCTGCGCACGGACACCTCGGGCGATCCGGAGTTCCGCGAACTGCTGCGCCGGGTACGGACCGCGGACCTGGACGCCTTCGCCCACCAGGACGCGCCCTTCGACCTCGTACTGGAGGCAGTCAATCCGGCGCGCTCACTGGCCCGGCATCCGCTGTTCCAGGTGTGCCTGGCGGTGGAGAGCGGTCCGGCGCCCGGGCCGGAGTTCGCCGGGGTGCGGGCGGGCGCGGCCGGGCCGGTGGTGACCGGCGCCGTCAAGTTCGACCTGGAGTTCCTGCTCCACACCGGGGCGGCCGACGGCGGGACCGGAACGCAGGGGCTGGCCGGCACGGTGCTCTACAGCGCGGACGTCTTCGAGCGGGAGACCGTGGAGCGGATGGCCGCGATGTTCCGCCGGATTCTGGAGCAGGCCGTGTCGGCCCCGCACCTGCGGCTGTCCGAGCTGGAGCCGATGGCGGACGCGGACCGGCAGCGGATTCTGGGCGAGTGGGCGGGCACGTCGGTTCCGGTGGACGACCGGTCGCTGACCGGGCGTTTCGAGGAGCAGGTACGGCTGCGTCCACGGGCCACCGCCGTGGTCTTCGGGGACGAGCGGCTCTCGTACGAGGAGCTCAATACCCGCGCCAACCGGCTGGCCCACCACCTGCGGGACACGACGGGGCTCGGGCGCGGAGATCTCGCGGGCGTCCTCCTGGACCGGTCGGCGGACCTGGCCGTCACCATCCTCGCGGTACTGAAGTGCGGCGCCGGATACGCCCTGCTCGACCCGGAGTTCCCCGACGAGCGGCTCACCAGCACCGCCGCCGACGCCGGCATCACGGCCCTCGTCACGTCGGCCGGTCAGACCGGCCGGCTGCGCGGCCCGTGGGCGGTGGTGCCACTGGACGGGACCGACGTGTCCGAGCTGCCGGGCACAGACCTCGCCGTACCCACAGGGCCCGATGACATCGCGTGTGTGATGTTCACGTCGGGCTCGACGGGACGCCCCAAGGGCATCCTCTCCTCCCACCGCAACCTCACCTCCACCCTCACCGCGCAGACCCACTGCGCCTTCGGACCCGGCGAAGTCTTCCTCCAGTGCTCCCCCGTCTCCTGGGACGCCTTCAGCCTCGAATTCTGGGGCGCACTCCTCCACGGCGGCACCACCGTCCTCCAACCAGGCCAACGACCCGAACCCGCCCTCATCGCCGAACTCGCCCAGCAACACCACGTCACGATGCTCCAGCTCTCCTCCAGCCTCTTCAACTACCTCACCGACGAACACCCCGACACCTTCACCACCACCCACACCGTCCACACCGGCGGCGAACCCGCCTCACCCACCCACATCCGGGCCCTCCAGGAGACGTGGCCGCACGTCACCGTGGTCAACGGTTACGGACCGGCCGAGTCGATGGGGTTCACCACCACCCACACCGTCGCGCGCGGCACGGGCGAGGTACCGCCGGCGGTCTCGATCGGTGCTCCGCTGGTCAACAAGTACGCGTACGTACTCGACGACCGCCTGCGCCCCGTACCCCCCGGCACCACCGGCGAGCTCTACCTCGCCGGACACGGCATCGCCCACGGCTACCTCGCCCAACCCACCACCACCGCCACCCGCTTCATCCCCCACCCCTACGGACC
>NZ_VBVX01000489.1 GCF_005981925.1 Streptomyces albidochromogenes | reverse complement strand
GGGAAGGGAGGACCACGCGGGAAGGGGGCGCCGGGCCTGCGGATACCCTGGAGGAGTGACGTTCCCCGTAGTCGGCATGGTCGGTGGCGGTCAGCTCGCCCGTATGACCCACGAGGCGGGCATCCCCCTCGGTATCAGATTCAAGCTCCTCAGTGACACCCCCCAGGACTCGGCGGCCCAGGTCGTCAGCGATGTCGTCATCGGCGACTACCGCGATCTGGACACGCTGCGCGCCTTCGCGCGCGGCTGCGACGTGATCACCTTCGATCACGAGCACGTCCCGACCGAGCACCTGCGGGCCCTGGAAGCGGACGGCATCCCCGTCCGCCCGGGGCCCGACGCACTGGTGCACGCCCAGGACAAGGGCGTCATGCGAGCGAAGCTCACGCAGATCGGAGCGCCTTGCCCGCGCCACCGTGTCGTGAGCGACCCGGCGGACGCGGCGGCCTTCGCCGCCGAGACCGGCGGTTTCCCGGTGATCCTCAAGACCGTGCGCGGCGGCTACGACGGCAAGGGCGTCTGGTTCGTACGCGACGAGAAGGACGCCGAGGAGCCCTTCAAGGCCGGCGTCCCGGTCCTCGCGGAGGAGAAGGTCGACTTCGTACGGGAACTGGCGGCGAACATCGTCCGCTCCCCGCACGGGCAGGCCGTCGCCTACCCCGTCGTCGAGTCGCGGCAGGTCGACGGGGTCTGCGACACCGTGATCGCCCCGGCGCCCGGCCTCTCCGAGGAGCTCGGCGGCCAGGCGCAGGCGCTGGCGCTGCGCATCGCCAAGGAGCTCGGGGTCGTCGGCCACCTCGCCGTCGAACTGTTCGAGACGGCCGACGGCCGCATCCTCGTCAACGAGCTGGCGATGCGCCCGCACAACTCCGGGCACTGGACCCAGGACGGCGCCATCACCTCCCAGTTCGCCAACCACGTCCGGGCCGTACTGGACCTGCCGCTCGGCGACCCGCGCCCCCGTGAGCGGTGGACCGTCATGGCGAACGTCCTCGGCGGCGACTACCCGGACATGTACCAGGCGTACCTGCACTGCATGGCGCGCGACCCGCGGCTGAAGATCCACATGTACGGAAAAGACGTGAAGCCGGGCCGCAAGGTCGGCCACGTCAACACCTACGGCGACGACCTCGACGACGTGCTGGAGCGCGCCCGTCACGCCGCCGGCTACCTGCGAGGAACGATCACCGAATGACGACCCCTGCTGCTTCCGCTCCCGTAGTCGGCATCGTGATGGGGTCGGACTCCGACTGGCCCGTCATGGAGGCGGCGGCCAAGGCCCTGGACGAGTTCTCGGTCCCGTACGAGGTCGACGTCGTCTCGGCGCACCGCATGCCGCGCGAGATGATCGCCTACGGCGAGGACGCGGACTCCCGCGGCCTCAAGGTGATCATCGCGGGCGCGGGCGGCGCCGCGCACCTGCCGGGCATGCTGGCCTCGGTCACGCCGCTGCCCGTGATCGGCGTGCCGGTGCCGCTCAAGTACCTCGACGGGATGGATTCCCTGCTGTCCATCGTGCAGATGCCGGCCGGCGTGCCGGTCGCCACCGTGTCGGTCGCCGGCGCGCGCAACGCGGGACTGCTGGCGATCCGCATGCTGGCGGCGCACGACCCCGAACTCCTCGCGCGCATGCGGGAGTTCCAGCAGGAGCTGAACGACCAGGCCACGGAGAAGGGCAAGCGGCTGCGGGCCAAGGCGCAGGGCGCGGACGCGTTCGGCTTCGGCAAGTGACGCCCGGGGAGCGCGACCGGCGGGTGGCCAGGGCGCGCGAGCTGCTCGCCGCGCACCCGGTGGTCGACGGGCACAACGACCTGCCGTGGGCGCTGCGCGAGCAGGTCCGTTACGACCTGGACCGGCGCGACATCGCCACCGACCAGTCGGCCTCCCTCCACACCGACATCCCCCGCCTGCGGGCGGGGGGCGTCGGCGCGCAGTTCTGGTCCGTGTACGTACGGTCCGACCTGGCGGGGGACGCGGCGGTCAGCGCGACGCTGGAGCAGATCGACGCCGTCGGGCAGCTGGTGGCCCGCTACCCGGGGCACCTGGCGCGGGCCACTTCGGCGGACGGCATGGAGTCGGCCCGTGCGGAAGGGCGGATCGCCTCGCTGATGGGCGCCGAGGGCGGCCACTCCATCAACAACTCCCTCGCCACTCTGCGGGCGTTGCACGCCCTGGGCGTCCGGTACATGACCCTGACGCACAACGACAACATCGCGTGGGCGGACTCGGCGACGGACGTGCCGGGGGTGGGCGGCCTCTCGCCGTTCGGCCGCGAGGTGGTCCGGGAGATGAACCGCGTCGGCATGCTGGTGGACCTGTCCCATGTGGCGGCCACGACGATGCGGGACGCGCTGGCGGTGTCGGTCGCACCGGTGATCTTCTCGCACTCGTCGGCGCGGGCGGTGTGCGATCACCCGCGCAACATCCCGGACGACGTGCTGGAGCTGCTCCCGGCGAACGGGGGCGTGGCCATGGCGACGTTCGTGCCGAAGTTCGTGCTGCCGGAGGCGGTGGAGTGGACGCGGCGGGCCGACGAGAACATGCGGGCGCACGGGCTGCACCACCTGGATACGACGGCGGACGCGATGAAGGTCCACCGGGCCTTCGAGGAGGCGCACCCGCGGCCGGTCGCGACGGTGGCCACGGTGGCCGACCACCTGGACCACATGCGGGAGGTCGCGGGTGTGGACCACATCGGCATCGGCGGCGACTTCGACGGGACGGCGTTCACGCCGGCGGGCCTGGAGGACGTGGCCGGGTACCCGAACCTGATCGCGGAGCTGCTGGCGCGGGGGTGGTCGGAGCCCGACGTGGCCAAGCTGACCTGGCACAACGCGGTACGAGCTCTGCGCGACGCAGAGTCGGTGTCCGTTTCGCTGAGCCACGTTCGCCCGTCGAACGCGACCTTGGCGGAACTGGACGGGTAGGGCCCGGGGCTTCGGTTGTGTGCCCCGGGTGGGGGGTGCGGGGACCGGGCTTCGGGGTCGGTGCCGCGCCGGGGCGTCTCCTCGGGTGCCGAA
>NZ_VBVX01000488.1 GCF_005981925.1 Streptomyces albidochromogenes | reverse complement strand
AGGCCAGGGATTCGACCGGGGAGCGCGAGCCGTCGGCCGGGCAGTGGTACGCCAGGGACGCGGGCCCGGCCGCCGAAGGGGCCGAAGCCGTCGGGATCCTCATGCGGGAAGCCTAGGCGGCACGGTGATCCGCGCGGGTTCGTGTCGGCTGTGTGGCGGGCGTATTGCGGGACCGATTTGACTCTTGTGGGATTCCTATGGATGCGTCAATCTTTCGCCTGTCGGCAAGGTGTGAGAAACGACGCGGACTCCGCAGCGTTTGTTTGTCATGCCCCTGTCGTGCCGCTGTACCGCGTACCGCCGTACCGCCGCACCACCCCCCACCAGCGCACCGCCAATGAGGAGGACCCCTCACATGTCCGTGATGCGTAGTTCCAGGCGAAGAGTTGTCGCAGTCAGTGCCACCGCCGTCGCAGCCCTCGCGCTCGGCGCGGCCTCCGCCCTCCCCGCCAGTGCGGCCGACACCGCCGAAGGGCGGATCCTGAACGCCGGAGCCCCCGGCACCATCGCGGGCAGCTACATCGTGACCCTCGACGAAGCGGCGGCCGACGCCGGTTCGGCGGAGGGCAGGGCGCTGGCCAAGGAGTACGGCGCCAAGATCAAGAAGACGTACACCGCGGCCCTCAACGGGTATGCAGTCGAGCTGTCCGAGGCGCAGGCGAAGAAGTTCGCCGCCGACCCGGCCGTCGACGCCGTCGTGCAGAACCGCACCTTCACCGTCAGCGCGACCCAGCCCAACCCGCCGTCCTGGGGCCTGGACCGCATCGACCAGAAGGCCCTCCCGCTGAACCAGAGCTACACCTACCCGGACACCGCGGGTGAGGGCGTCACGGCGTACGTCATCGACACCGGCGTACGCATCACCCACAGCGACTTCGGCGGCCGCGCCTCCTACGGCTACGACGCCATCGACAACGACAACACCGCGCAGGACGGCCACGGCCACGGCACCCACGTCGCCGGCACGGTCGCGGGCGGCGCGTACGGCGTCGCCAAGAAGGCCAAGGTCGTCGGCGTCCGGGTCCTCAACAACCAGGGCTCCGGCACGACCGCCCAGGTCGTCGCGGGCATCGACTGGGTGACGAAGAACGCCGTGAAGCCGGCCGTCGCGAACATGAGCCTCGGCGGCGGCGCCGACGCCGCCCTCGACACGGCCGTACGCAACTCCATAGCCTCCGGCGTCACCTACGCGGTCGCCGCGGGCAACGAGAGCACCGACGCCTCCACGAAGTCGCCCGCCCGGGTGGCCGAGGCGATCACGGTCGGCGCCACCACCAGCACGGACGCCAAGGCCAGCTACTCGAACTACGGCAGCATCCTCGACATCTTCGCGCCGGGCTCGTCGATCACCTCGGCCTGGAACACCAGCGACTCGGCGACGAACTCCATCTCCGGTACGTCGATGGCCTCCCCGCACGTCGCCGGCGCGGCCGCCCTGTACCTCGCGGCCAACAAGACGGCCACCCCGGCCCAGGTCTCCGGTGCGCTGACCTCGGCCGCCACCACGGGCGTCGTGACGAGCCCGGGAACCGGCTCGCCGAACCGCCTGCTGTACGTGGGCACGGGCTCGACGCAGCCGCCCGGCAAGAAGTTCGAGAACCTCACCGACTACGCGATCAGCGACAACGCCACCGTGGAGTCCCCGGTCACCGTCAGCGGCATCACGGGCAACGCGCCCGCGACGCTGAGCGTGCCGGTCGACATCAAGCACACGTACATCGGTGACCTCAAGGTCGACCTGATCGCCCCCGACGGCACGGCGTACACCCTCAAGGGCTACGGCACCGGCGGCAGCAGCGACAACCTGATCACCACGTACACGGTCAACGCCTCGTCCGAGGTGGCCAACGGCACGTGGAAGCTGCGGGTCAGCGACAACGCGGCGTACGACACGGGCAAGATCGACTCGTGGGCGCTGCAGTTCTGACGCGCTGAACCGATGAGCGGGGGCGGTCGCCGCGGCGGCCGCCCCTTGCGCGCGCCCGCACGCCGGCGCACTCGCACACCCGCCTGCCCGCGCGCCGACGCGCAGCGTACGCCCAGGACCTGACGCTGCGTTGTCGGACGGGGGTGCGGCGGGCGCAGAAGGTGTCGAAGCGGGGCTCGGGCCGACGCGGACCGCGGCGCGGGGTTCCGGCCGCTATACCCCCGTAAGCCCCTGCGTAAAGACAAGTCATCACTTCGGGTGAAACTTTGGCCTGCGCTTGCGGTCAACAACCCACGGTTGCCAGGCTGTTGCTGTCTGTCAACCTGATGGGAGTGGCCAGTGACATTCGGTGAGCAGCCGGCTTATCTGCGCGTCGCCGGCGATCTGCGGCAGAAGATCGTCGACGGTTCCCTGCCACCTCACACTCGGCTCCCGTCGCAGGCCCGCATCCGCCAGGAGTACGGCGTCTCCGACACCGTGGCGCTGGAGGCCCGGAAGGTCCTGATGGCCGAGGGCCTGGTGGAAGGCCGTTCCGGCTCCGGCACGTACGTACGGGAGCAGCCCGTCCCGCGCCGCGTCTCCCGGGGCGGTTATCGCGGAACGGTGCCGCCGACGCCGTTCCGGCAGGAGCAGTCGGAGGCCGGCGCGCGCGGCACCTGGGAATCCAGCAGCGAGCAGGACGAGGCCACCGCGTCCATCGCCAAACGGCTCGGAATCCAGGAGGGCGACCGGGTGATGCGCACGCGGTACGTCTTCAGGGACGCGGGCGAGGCGATGATGCTCTCCACCTCCTGGGAGCCCCTGGCGGTGACGGGGCGTACGCCTGTGATGCTCCCGGAGGAGGGGCCGCTGGCCGGCTGCGGCGTCGTCGAGCGGATGGCGGCCATCGACATCGTCGTGGACAACGTGGTGGAGGAGGTCGGCACCCGGCCCGGCCTCGCCGAGGAACTGCTGCGGCTCGGCGGCGTCCCGGGGCACGCGGTGCTGGTCATCGAGCGGACGTACTACGCGTCCGGGATGGCGGTGGAGACGGCCGACGTGGTCGTCCCGGCCGACCGCTACCGGATCGCGTACCACCTGCCCGTGAAGTGACCGGGGGTGGGCCGGGCGCGGCGGTGAC
>NZ_VBVX01000048.1 GCF_005981925.1 Streptomyces albidochromogenes | reverse complement strand
GCCGCCGGGGTCTTCTCGGGCTCGGCGACCTTGTCGGTGTCGGCCAGAGCGGCGAGGAAGCGCTCGGCGTCGAGTGCGGCCGAGCAGCCGGTGCCGGCCGCTGTGATGGCCTGCCGGTAGGTGTGGTCGACGACGTCACCGGCGGCGAAGACACCGGTGAGGTTCGTACGGGTCGACGGGGCGGCGACCTTCACGTAACCCTCGTCGTCGAGTTCCAGCTGGCCCTTGAACAGCTCGGTGCGCGGGTCGTGGCCCACGGCGATGAACAGCCCGGTGACGGCGAGCGGGGTGAGCTCACCGCTCTTGGTGTCCCGCAGCGTGACACCCGCGAGCTTCTGGTCACCCTCCAGCTCCGCGACGGCGCTGTTCCAGGCGAACTTGATCTTCGGGTCCGCGAAGGCGCGCTCCTGCATGGCCTTGGAGGCGCGCAGGGTGTCACGGCGGTGAACGATGGTGACCGACTTGGCGAACCGGGAGAGGAAGGTCGCTTCCTCCATCGCGGTGTCGCCGCCGCCGACCACGGCGATGTCCTGGTCCTTGAAGAAGAACCCGTCACACGTGGCGCACCAGGAGACGCCGCGTCCGGAGAGCGCGTCCTCCTTGGGCAGGCCGAGCTTACGGTGCTGCGAGCCCGTCGAGACGATGACCGCCTTGGCGCGGTGGACCGTGCCGGAGGTGTCGGTGACGGTCTTGATGTCGCCGGTGAGGTCCACGGACACGATGTCGTCCGGAACGAGCTCGGCGCCGAAGCGCTCGGCCTGGGCGCGCATGTTGTCCATCAGGTCGGGGCCCATGATGCCGTCGCGGAAGCCCGGGAAGTTCTCCACGTCGGTGGTGTTCATCAGAGCACCGCCTGCGGTCACCGCGCCCTCGAACACCAGCGGCTTCAACGACGCACGCGCGGTGTACAGCGCGGCGGTGTAGCCGGCGGGCCCGGAGCCGATGATGATCACGTTTCGGACGTCGCTCACGGGTTGTTTCCTCGTCTCTGCGGACTGCCTGCTGCCTATTGGGGGCCTGTCTAGGACTCTCACCCCACCCAACGGATCCTACGGGGCATGCATTCCCGAGGTGTCCGGCCCCATTCGGGCTTCAGGTCAACGGCGGGGGTAGGCCCGTGTCAGCAGAATCTCACCCTTGGCGGGCGCAGCGGCTCCCTCACACGCGGCGTCGACGACGTACGCCTGCACGCGGGTGACGTCGGTGGTGTGCGGGAGGACGAGGAGGAAGGCTCGCTTGCCGTCGTACGTGCCCTCTTGCGCGGCGAGCGGCGCGGTGGCCCGGCCGGTGCCTTCCTGTACGCAGGGAGGCACGGGTACGTCGGTCCCGCGCAGGGGAGTGTGGGATTCGATGCCCATGGACGGGGCGTCCTCGGTCGTCTCGCCCTGCGACTTCGGCTGCTGGGCGACGAGGCCCTGTACCCGGTCCTCCAGTGCGGTGGCGGAGAACGTGGGCCCTGCTTTCTTCGCGCTGACTCCCCGGTCGGCGGAGGCGTCCTTGCTGTCCGGGCTTTCGAGCGGCTGCATCAGCAGTACACCGATGCCGAGGGCGGCCGTGGTGAACACGGCGCCGATGGCGGCCCCGCGGCGCCGGCGCTTCGACCGGCTGCGGCCGGGCCCGGTGATGGCCCTGGGGTGCCCGGCCGGTCGGTCGGCGGGGGCGGGATCGGCGGGGTGCGGAGCGGGCGTTGTTTCACGTGAAACAGGCGCGCCCTCGTCGTCGGACGACGTGGAGTCGAGGAGGGCCTCCGCGGCCAGGGCCGCGTCGATCCGGCCCGCGACGTCGGCGGGCATCCGGTGCGGTCCCGGCAGGGTGCCGAGCAGTCCGCGGATCTCTTCCAGGGAGGTCTGTACGTCGGCGCACAGCGCGCACCCGTCCAGATGCCGGCGTACGTCCGCCGTGCGGGTGGGCGGGAGGAGGCCCTCGGCGAGGTCGGAGATCTCCGAGACGTCCGGGTGCTGAGCCGTGCCGGCCGTCGATGTCATGCGCGCCCACCTCCGCCCTTCACAGCAGCGGGATCACTTGGTCCCGCATCCGTTGGTCCTGCATCCTTTGGTCCCGACGCCGGTGGGACGGATGCCCCGGGCGTCCGGTTCCTTCCCCCCTCGAGGTCTCCGCTACCCCTGTTGTCGGCGCGCAGATGGGTGAGGAGTGGCAGCAGCCGGGCCCGGCCGCGTGCGCATCGGCTTTTCACCGTCCCGGTCGGCACGTCGAGCACGCGGGCGGCCTCGGCCACCGGGTAGCCCTGCATGTCCACCAGGACCAGCGCGGCCCGCTGCTCGGGGGGCAGGGTGGCGAGCGCCGCGATCAGCTCCCTGTGGAGGTCCTGGCGCTCCGCGGGGGCCTCGGCGGACTCGTGGGGCTCCAGGAGCTGGTCCAGGCGCTCCGGGTCGTCGACGGGTGCGGTCTTGCGGGACGCCGCCTTGCGAGCCCGGTCGAGGCAGGCGTTGACGGTGATGCGGTGCAGCCAGGTGGTGACGGCGGACTGGCCGCGGAAGGTGTGCGCGGCCCGGTAGGCGGACACCAGGGCGTCCTGGACGGCGTCCGCGGCCTCCTCGCGGTCGCCGAGCGTGCGCAGGGCCACGGCCCACAGGCGGTCGCGGTGGCGCCGTACGAGCTCACCGAACGCGTCGGGGTCGCCTGTGACGTGGGCGGCCAGAAGGTCCTGGTCGCTTGTGGCGCTGAGCGCGGCGTCGTCCAATGGTGAGCCCCCTCCCCCTGGTGTACCGGTCAGCCCGAGACCCTGATCTCCGAGATGCCGCCCCGGAACCGGTCGGGCGATCCGTCGGACGGCAGAGACGTGATGTGGACCAGGATGTACCGGGTACGGACCGGCTTGTCGAGCGTGGCTTTGAGCTTGCCTTCCGCCACTTCGCGTTCGGTCATGCGCTCGGAGAAGTCGGAGAGGGCGGCCGGGTCCGAGGCGTCCTCGCCGGCGGCCAGCACTTCGACGGTCTGCCCGCTGCGGTACATGTCGATGTCGAGGGCGGAGACCTCCTTGACGCTGCCGAGGTCGACGATGATCCCGCTGCCGTCCTTGCGCTGCGGGAGATTGCCGAAGTTGGCGAAATCGTGGTACTCGCCGGTGATCCAGGCCGTGCTGGTCTCACCGTCGATGCTGTTCGGAACGCTCTCCGGAGCTATTCCGTCGCCGTTCGGGGCGAACACCGTGGCGTCGGAGACGGCGATCGGCTTGGGGTCCGGCTTCTTGGGCGCCTCGTCGTCGCTCGGCTGGGAGGACTTCGTGTCGCCGGAGTCCGGGCCGCGGTCCAGGAGCGTGTCCGCGAGCTGCCAGCTTCCGAGACCGAGGGCGGCGATGAGCAGCGCGGCCACGCCCCACTTGAGGACTTTCCCGGTGCGGCTCTGGAGGGGGTGGGGCGGCACGGGAGTGACTGCCTGCGGAGCGGTCGCGCCGAGGTGCGGGCCCGGCCGCCCGTAGGTGCCCTGCTGGTACGTGGTGCGCTGGTACTCCGGCAGCGCCGTGAAGGTCGGCTCCGGGGGCCGGATGCGGGGCATCGCCGCGACGGCCTTGGCCAGCTCGTCGGGGGTGGTGCACGGCGGTTCCTGGCGCGAGGCGGTGGCGCCGTCGTTGACCAGGGCCCGCATGGCGAGCTCCGACAGGCCCCGGTGGATGCCGGCCCGTACCTGGTCCGGGGGGATCAGCCCGACGCCCTTGGGCAGCCCGGAGAGGCCGTAGGCGTCCCGTTCGTACGGCCACCGCTGGGTCAGGGCAGCGTACAGCAGCGCGCCGATCGCCTCGGTGTCGGTGCGCTGCGGGCGGTCGGACGTGATGCCGCGCAGGGCGGCGTTCACGGCCAGGCCGCGGATCCGGTACTGGCCCGAGGAGGTTCGCAGGATGGCGCCGGGGGTGAGCCTGAGGTGGGCGAGGCCCTCGCGGTGTGCGGCGGCCATGGCCTGGGAGATCTGGCTGACGAGCTGGTACGCCTCGTGGGCGTCGAGCGGTCCGGCGGCCAGCATGGCCGTCAGCTCGGTGGCGTCGGGGAGCCATTCGTGGACGACGTAGACGAGCTCGTTCTCCTCCACGGCGTCGAGGACCTGCACGAACCTGGGGTCTCCGAGGAGCGCCGACGAGCGGGCCGCGGCAAGCACGGACCTGGCCCGCGGGTGGTCCGCGGGCAGCAGGTGCACGCCCACGGCACGGCGCAGTTTCTCGTCGACCGCCCGCCAACTGCTGAAACCGTCCAGACGGGTGACGCATTCTTCGAGCCGGTAACGTCTGGCCAGTTTGTGCCCGCTGTGCAGCTCGGGCGTGGCCATGGGGGGTTCGGCGCCCGGACGGTCGCCGTCCGCGTCGCTCTTGCTCTCGTCCGCTGACTCCTGGGCTGGTGCCACCCCGTCGGCCGTGGCCTTGTCCGCCTTGGCGGCCAGCGGTTCGTCACCGCTGTTGTCTGCCACGTCGACGGCAGCCGTGCTACGTTCCGCCACCGTCGTTCCTGCCTCCCCATCCGTTGCGCGCTGTTGAACAGCCATGCCAATTGTGCCCACAGTCCGGCGCTATGCACGACACGCGGCGGCCGGTGATGGTTGTGCGGGGCCGCCGGGCCGCTCAGCGGCCGAGGCGTCCGCGCACCATGCCGACCATGGCGTTGAGTTCCACGATCCGCATTCTCTTCGCGGCGAGGAAGAAGACTCCCAGCAGCACGATGCCTCCCGCGACCAGGGCCGTGAGCGACCCGAGCGCTCCGCTGCCCAGGACCCGCATGATGCCGAACGCGGCGGCGCCGCCGAGGATCGCCGCCGGCAGGGAGGCACCGGAGAGCCGGGCGTAGGTGCGCAGGACGTGCGTGCCGTCCAGGTCGCCGCCCAGTCGGTTGCGCAGCCGCCGCCAGGCCACGCCGACGCCGATGGCGTACGCCAGGCCGTACGAGGCAGCCATGCCGACCACGGCCCACTGGGCGGGCAGCACGACGTAACAGACGGCCGAGGCGGCGGCGTTGACGGAGGCGACGATGACGGTGTTGTAGAACGGCGTGCGGGTGTCCTCGTACGCGTAGAAGCCACGCAGGACGACGTACTGCACGGAGTACGGGATGAGGCCGAGACCGAAGGCCATCAGGATGAACCCCATGGCCTGGGCGCCCTCGTGGCCGGTGGACGCGAACAGCAGCGTGCACATGGGGACGCCGAGCGCCAGGAACGCGAACGCGACCGGGACGATCGCGACGGCCGAGTTGCGCAGGCCCTGCGAGATGTCGTCACGGACGGCGCCCGGATCGTTGTCGTGCGCGGCCCGCGAGATGCGGGGCAGCAGGGCGGCCATGACGGAGACCGTGATGATGGCCTGCGGCATGCCCCAGATCAGCTGGGCGTTGGAGTAGGCGAGGAAGCCCGCGCCGTCCTTGCCGGATGCCTTGCCGGCCGCGGTGGCGAGCTGGGTGACGACGAGGACGCCGGCCTGGTTGGCGAGGACGAACAGGACGGTCCACTTGGCGAGCTTGACGGTCTTGCCGAGCCCGTGGCCCTTCCAGTCGAAACGCGGGCGGAAGCGGAACCCGGTCTCGCGCAGGTACGGGATCATCGCCAGCGCCTGCACGGTGAGGCCGAGCAGGGTCCCGATGCCGAGGAGCCTGATGCCCTCGTCCGGGATGGTCTGCACGCCCATCTGCGACTCGGCGGAGGTGCCGTACACCCAGATGAACAGGCCGAACGTGGCGATCATGACGATGTTGTTGAGGACCGGGGTCCACATCATCGCGCCGAACTTGCCTCGGGCGTTGAGGATCTGCCCCATGACGACGTGCACGCCCATGAAGAAGATCGTGGGAAGGCAGTAGCGGGCGAACGTGACGGCCACGCTGTTGGCCGCCGCGTTGTCGGCGATCGACACGGACATCAGACGGATCAGCAGGGGAGCCGCGAACACCGCGAGGGCCACGATGACGCCGAGGGCCACCATGACGAGCGTCAGCAGACGGTTGGCGAAGGCCTCGCCGCCGTCCTCGTCGTTCTTCATCGCGCGCACCAGCTGGGGCACGAAGACCGAGTTCAGACCGCCGCCGACGGTGAGGATGTAGATCATCGTGGGCAGCGTGTACGCCACGGTGAAGGTGTCACCGAGGAGGGCGGCGCCCAGCGCCGCGGTGATCACGAGACTGCGTACGAAACCGGTGAGGCGCGAGACGAGGGTGCCCGCGGCCATCAGCGCGCTCGACTTCAGCACACTGGCCGCCCGGCCGGCGGGCTTCTTCGGCGGCGCGGGAGCCGGGGCCGGCTCCGGTGCGGCGGTGGGAGCGGGCTGCCCGGGGGCCTGCTGGTCGCGGTAGAGGTGCGCGAACGCGTCCGGCTGCTCGGGGATCTCCTCCCCCGCCCTGGTCACCAGGTCGTCGACACCGACGAACTCGGTGGTCGTCGGGTCGTCCCCGTACGGAAGGAGCCGCGAAGGACCGTCCGGCTCGGGCGGCGGGGTCTGCGCCCACACGTGCGGGTCCGGCGCGTACTGCGCCGGCGCGGGCTGCTGGTACAGCGGCTGCGGCTCCTGGTAGGTACCGGGCGGCGGCGGAGGGTGCGAGGCGCGGTCGTAGAGCGCCTCCGTCACCGGATCCTGCGCGGAGGGGTCCTGGGAGCGGTACGGGTCGTGACTGTAGGCGTCCTGGACATAGGGGTCCGGGGCGGCGTAGGGGTCCGGTGCGGACTCGGGCTGCTGCGGCGACGGCACATGGCCCGTTGCCGGGTGCTCCGGGGGCACGCCCCGCAAGGGCGCGGTGTCACTCGCGCCCTGTCCACGGTCACCGTCGTACGGCGCGTTCACTGGTGCTCCCCTCGAGCTTCCTTTTCCGGCGAGCTGTGCCCCGCTGGGTGTACGGCCGGGGATCCGGGGACTCTCCCCCGGGAATGCGCTGCATGGCAACCCCACCTCATCGTCCCCGGCCGACCGGCCACGGCGTAGCTCAACGGTCCACTTTCTCACCCGTGCCCGACGGGTTGCCGCTTTCGGGACCGGTGTCCGGTGTCGGGTCACTCGGCTGCTCGGAGTCGTCACCCTCGCCGCCGGTCCCGCCGTCGCTCCCGGCGGCGGCCTCGCGGGCCGCCGCGCGCTTGCGCTGCGTGTACATCCTGACCCCGGCCAGCACGAGCAGCAGCACACCGCCGGCGAGGACGAGCATCACGGTCGGCGTGAATTCGTTCACGTCGACCGTGAACTCCATCGGGCGGCCGTACGGCGTGCCGTCCTCGGTGTAGAGCTGCGCGATCACCGGGACCGGGCCGTTGGCGTTGGCGGTGGCGGTGAACTTCACCGACTGGCTGTGACCTCCGGCGACCTTCACCCGGCCATGGGCGACGCGCTGGTCCCCGTTCAGCTTGAGACGGGTCGGCTTGGTCGACGTCAGCCGCAGTTCCAGGTGCTCGATGCCCTGCACCAGCTGGTTCTGGACCGTCACCGGCACGGTCGCGCTGCGCCCGGAGAGGGTGGCGTCGGACTTCTGGATCAGCTGCACCTCGTCCTTGAGGTTCACCAGATAGCTCTGCACCCCGTCGCGGTACTCCGCGGCCTTGCGCGGGCTGCCGCGCCAGGACGTCGACATGGCGCGGTTGATGGCGTTGCCGAAGGGGGTGATCACCCGGTCGGGGGAGGTGAGGATCACCTTGAAGTTGTCCAGCTGGTCCTGCGTGGCCTTGATGTCCTGGAACGCCTCGGCCGGCAGTTCCCGCCCGGCGAGCGACCGGGGGTACGAGGCGGCGTCCGGCACGACGGCCGTGGCCCGGGCGTCGGGCTTGGCCTTCGCCGCGGCCACCAGGTCCAGCGGCTGCGACCAGCGCTGCGCGTCGAGGCTGTGCAGGGCGCTCGCCATCGACTGGGCCTGGCTGGCCGACGGCAGGCGCTGCGGGGCGACCACCACGCTGCGCTGCTTCTCCTCGTCCTGGAGGGTCACCGCGAGCGTCTGGGCGAGGAACTTCTGCACCGCGAGGGTGGAGTCCCCGGCCTTCGCCATGTCGCCCTCGAAGGCGGTGGAGAGCCGGGCGTCGGCGACCACCGCGGTGGTGCCGTCACCGATCGGCCGGGCCGCGGTGGGGGTGTACGGCAGGCCGCCCGTCTCGCGGAGGCTGTCGCTGCGGGCGATCACGTTGTTCGCGCCGGCCGAGGTGGCGACGTCGACGACCGACGGGTCGACGGCGCCGTCCACCGGCCAGGAGAAGTCGGTGGAGGGCTCCGTCTGGAGGATCGACTGCACTGCGACGGCGGCGACGTCGGTCGCCCGCTTCAGGTGACTGAGCGAACCGGGGACGTCCTTGCCGCGGTGGGCCAGCGACGCCAGGTCGGGGTCGGCGAACGGCAGCGCGACGACCTTCCGGCCCTCCACCGCCTTCCCGAGATCGCTCAGCCACTGCTTGGCGACGTCCTGGTACCGGCCCGCGACAGTCGATTCGCCGTCCTCGGACTTGACCTGGTAGCTCTGCGTCATCGCGTTCACGGTGGCCAGCAGGTCCGGGTCGACGACCCACGTCACCGGCAGGTCGTTGCCGAGCGACACCAGCTGGTTCAGCCGGCCGCCCGGGGCGAGCTCCGCGCCGAGATCGTCGTTCTCGAAGACCGGGGTCTGCTGCTCGTCGGAGCCCGTCTCCGCGGTGAGGTGCGTCGAGGAGATCAGCGGCCAGAGATAGGTCAGCTGGGTCTTCTTCTCCGTGGCGTCGGGCTGCCAGGGCAGGAAGGTCTTCTGGACGCCGAGGGTCTGCTCGTACGGGCGGCTCGGCGTCTGCCCCGACAGGGACACACCCAGCTGGTACACGCCCTGGTCGTCGAGCTTCAGCTTGTCGACGGGCACCGTGATGGTGAAGTCCTCGCTGATGCCCGCCGGGAGCCGGGCGAACTTCTTCGTGAACTTGCCGCCGAGCTCGGCCGGCCCGCCGTCCGCGACCTCGCCGCGCTCCGCGGCGGCGTCGATCGCCGTCCTGGTGGACAGCCGCGGGCCCACGCTGAGCCCGACGTGCGCGTCGGTGACGGCTTCCTTGCCACGGTTGGTGACCGTGCCGGAGACGGTGACCTTGTCGCCCTCCACCGGGGCGCCGGGCGTCAGTGAGTCGAGGGACACATCGACCGTGTGGGAGCCGGTGGCGTCATCGGCGGCCTGCGCGGGCGCGGCCGCCGGAAGGCAGACCAGGCCCGCCGCCAGGGGTGCGGTCGCGAGCAGCCCCGCCGTGCGCCGCAGCCACCGGCGGGCAGGTGAGGGAACCATCCCCTGAAAGTCTGCCGCCTCGGCCACGCCCACGCCCGTCCCTAGTCTTCGTCGTCTTCGTCTGATGCCGGTGTTGGTTGTCGGTTCTTGCGTCCACGCATGGTAACGAGGTGCGCTGTGGCGAAGTGCTGCCCACTGCTCCACATGATCGGAAGAGTCTTGTCGGGCGGCAATAAACGCGGAAGCTTCGGGCGGCCGGTGCACGTACCCTTTTCTGTTGTGCCGAACGCCAACGAAGACAATCCCAGTGCCCTGAGCCAGGTGCAGCGCCGCGCGGTCAGCGAACTGCTGCGGGTCTCCCCTGTCGCCGACGATCTCGCGCGCCGTTTCCAGGAGGCGGGCTTCCGTCTCGCGCTCGTCGGCGGATCGGTCAGGGACGCGCTGCTCGGCCGTCTCGGCAACGACCTGGACTTCACGACCGACGCCCGGCCCGACGACGTACTGAAGATCGTCCGGCCCTGGGCGGACTCCGTGTGGGAGGTCGGGATCGCGTTCGGCACCGTGGGGTGCCAGAAGGCGGGCTACCAGATCGAGGTCACCACGTACCGCTCCGAGGCGTACGACAGGACCTCCCGGAAGCCCGAGGTGTCCTACGGGGACTCGATCGAGGAAGACCTCGTACGCCGCGACTTCACCGTGAACGCGATGGCCGTCGCCCTCCCGGAGAAGGAGTTCGTCGACCCGCACGGCGGTCTGGAGGACCTCGCGGCGCGCGTCCTGCGGACGCCCGGCACCCCCGAGGAGTCGTTCTCCGACGACCCGCTGCGGATGATGCGCGCAGCGCGCTTCGCCGCTCAGCTCGACTTCGAGGTGGCGCCCGACGTCGTCGAGGCGATGACCGCCATGGCGAAGCGCATCGAGATCGTCTCGGCCGAGCGGGTGCGTGACGAGTTCAACAAGCTGATTCTCTCCACCCACCCCCGCAAGGGCCTGCGGCTCCTTGTCGACAGCGGCATCGCGGGTCACGTCCTTCCCGAGCTGCCCGCGCTGCGCCTGGAGAGTGATGAGCATCACAGGCACAAGGACGTCTACGAGCACTCGCTGACGGTTCTTGAGCAGGCCATCGACCTGGAAGAGAGCGGACCGGACCTGGTGCTGCGGCTCGCGGCGCTGCTGCACGACATCGGAAAGCCGAGGACGCGGCGCTTCGAGCAGGACGGCCGGGTCTCTTTCCACCACCACGAGGTGGTCGGCGCGAAGATGACCAAGAAGCGCATGACCGCCCTCAAGTACTCGAACGACATGATCAAGGACGTCTCGCTGCTGGTGGAGCTGCACCTGCGCTTCCACGGCTACGGGACGGGCGAGTGGACCGACTCCGCGGTGCGGCGGTACGTGCGGGACGCGGGCCCGCAGTTGGAGCGCCTGCACAAGCTGACCCGCTCGGACTGCACCACGCGCAACAAGCGCAAGGCCGGCGCGCTGTCGCGGGCGTACGACGGACTTGAGGAGCGCATCGCGCAGCTCAAGGAGCAGGAGGAGCTGGACTCCATCCGGCCCGACCTGGACGGGAACCAGATCATGGAGATCCTGGGCGTCGGCCCCGGCCCCGAGATCGGCAAGGCGTACAAGTTCCTGCTGGAACTGCGCCTGGAGAACGGGCCGATGGAACACGCAGCGGCGGTCGCGGCACTCAAGGACTGGTGGGCCGCGCAGAGCTGAGACGGAGGCCGTGTTTCACGTGAAACATGGCGGAGGCGAACGCGGTGAGGGGCGGTGTTTCACGTGAAACACCGCCCCTCACGCATGTGCCGTGCGGCGACGCCCGTCACGAGGTGTTCTCGGCGCTCCGGTTCCAGCTGAGCAGTATCGCGGTGACCGCCGCGTAGAGGACGGCAATCGTGACCACCAGCGGAGCCGAGCGACCGTCGGCCGGAAGCATCAGCGCCGCCGCCCCCGCCGCACCCACGAAGGCGACGTTGAACAGCACGTCGTAGATCGAGAAGATCCGCCCCCGGTACGCGTCGTCGACCGACGACTGCACCACCGTGTCCGTGGTGATCTTGGCGGCCTGGGTGGTCAGGCCGAGAACAAAGGCGGCGATCATCATCGGCGCCGGCGCGAAGGGCAGCCCGAGTGCGGGTGTGAGCACGGCGGCCGACCCCGCGCACGCGATCATCCACCCGTACGGTCCCAGTCGCCCCACGGCCCACGGCGTCAGTACCGCAGCCGCGAAGAACCCGGCCCCCGAGAACGCGGCGGCGATCCCGAGCAGCGCGAGCCCCTCGGACCCGGCGCCCCGCTCGTCGGACCAGGCGTACCGGGCCAGCATCAGCACCATGACCGTCAGCGCGCCGTAGCAAAAGCGCATCAGCGTCATCGCCGCCAGCGCGCGCGCCGCGAACCGGCGCTGCGACAGATGCCGCACGCCGTCGGCCAGGCCCCGCGCGGTGGAGGCGAGCGCGGCGCCCAGGCGCGGCTGCACCTGTTCGGGATCGGGGCCGAGCAGCTCGCGGCCCATACGCAGCGACGACAGGGCGGCGCACAGATACAGGAGTGCCCCCAGCAGCACCACCACGGCGTCGGAGTCGGACGCCACCAGCCGTACGGCGAAGGCGAGGCCACCGCCCGCGGTGGCGGCGAGCGTACCCGCCGTCGGAGACAGCGAGTTGGCCATGACGAGCCGCTCCGCGTCGACGACGCGCGGCAGCGCCGCCGAGAGCCCGGACAGCACGAACCGGTTCACAGCGGTGACGGACAGCGCCGAGGCGTAGAAGAGCCAGTCGGGCACCGAGGCGAGGATCAGCAGCGCCGTCCCGCAGGCGAGCACCGCCCGCAGCAGGTTCCCGTACAGGAACACCTGGCGGCGCTGCCACCGGTCGAGCAGCACACCGGCGAAGGGGCCGACCACCGAATAGGGAAGCAGCAGTACGGCCATCGCCGACGCGATCGCGGCGGGCGAGGTCTGTTTCTCGGGGGAGAAGACGACGTACGCGGCGAGAGCGACCTGGTACACACCGTCCGCGCACTGCGAGAGCAGCCGGACCGTCAGCAGGCGGCGGAAGTCGGTCAGGCGCAGAAGTACGCGCAGATCACGTACGGCAGGCATGCGAGCAAGGGTCACACACGTCGAGGGTCCCCGGGCGGATTGCCCGGGGACCCTCGACGATCGGCCCGCGATGAAGCTTCAGGCCCAGCAGGCTGAGCTCTAGCGCTCGACCTCGCCCTTGATGAACGCCTCGACGGCGCGGTGCGCCTCGTCGTCGAAGTACTGCACCGGCGGGGACTTCATGAAGTACGAGGACGCGGAGAGGATCGGGCCGCCGATGCCGCGGTCCTTGGCGATCTTCGCGGCGCGCACGGCGTCGATGATGACACCCGCCGAGTTCGGGGAGTCCCAGACCTCGAGCTTGTACTCCAGGTTCAGCGGGACGTCACCGAAGGCACGGCCCTCGAGGCGCACGTACGCCCACTTGCGGTCGTCGAGCCACGCCACGTAGTCCGACGGGCCGATGTGGACGTTGTCCGCACCGAGGTCGCGGTCGGGGATCTGCGAGGTGACGGCCTGCGTCTTCGAGATCTTCTTGGACTCCAGGCGCTCACGCTCGAGCATGTTCTTGAAGTCCATGTTGCCGCCGACGTTCAGCTGCATCGTGCGGTCCAGGACGACGCCCCGGTCCTCGAACAGCTTCGCCATGACGCGGTGCGTGATGGTCGCGCCGACCTGCGACTTGATGTCGTCGCCGACGATCGGGACACCGGCCTCGGTGAACTTGTCGGCCCACTCCTTGGTGCCGGCGATGAAGACCGGGAGGGCGTTGACGAAGGCGACCTTCGCGTCGATGGCGCACTGCGCGTAGAACTTCGCAGCGGCCTCGGAGCCGACGGGCAGGTAGCAGACGAGGACGTCGGCCTGCGTGTCCTTCAGGACCTGGACGACGTCGACCGGCGTCTCGGCGGACTCCTCGATGGTCTGGCGGTAGTACTTGCCCAGACCGTCGTGGGTGTGGCCGCGCTGGACGCTCACGCCGGTGTTCGGCACGTCGCAGATCTTGATGGTGTTGTTCTCGCTGGCGCCGATGGCGTCCGCGAGGTCGAGGCCGACCTTCTTCGCGTCGACGTCGAACGCGGCGACGAACTCGATGTCACTCACGTGGTAGTCGCCGAACTGCACGTGCATCAGACCCGGCACCTTGCCCGCCGGGTCGGCGTCCTTGTAGTACTCGACGCCCTGCACCAGTGAGGCGGCGCAGTTGCCCACGCCGACGATGGCTACGCGAACCGAACCCATTGGCGGTTGCTCCCTGTGTTCTCGACGAGGCCTGCGGAAGTGCAGGGCCTCACTTGACGGTGTCGTCGGACGGATCCGGACCGGTGTCGTCCCGGTGCCGGGGCAGGCCGTCCGTCTTTCCAGATGTGATGTCGTCACGAGCCGGACCACCGGGGCCGGATCGTCGCTGATCCCGCCCCGCCCGCTCGCTCTCGATGAGCTCGTTCAGCCAGCGCACTTCGCGCTCCACGGACTCCATGCCGTGCCGCTGCAGCTCAAGCGTGTAGTCGTCCAGGCGCTCGCGGGTACGGGCCAGGGAGGCGCGCATCTTCTCCAGACGCTCCTCCAGCCGGCTCCTGCGGCCCTCGAGCACCCGCATCCGCACCTCGCGCTCCGTCTGTCCGAAGAAGGCGAAACGAGCGGCGAAGTGCTCGTCCTCCCACGTGTCGGGGCCGGTGTGGGAGAGCAGCTCCTCGAAGTGCTCCTTACCTTCGGCCGTCAGCCGGTAGACGATCTTCGCCCGGCGGCCCGCGAGCGAAGCGGCGAGCGCGTCCTCGGGAGCGCTGCCGGGCTCTTCGATCAACCAGCCGTTTGCGACGAGCGTCTTGAGGCAGGGGTAGAGCGTCCCGTAACTGAAGGCGCGGAAGACCCCCAGCGAGGTGTTGAGCCGCTTGCGCAGCTCGTAGCCGTGCATCGGGGACTCGCGCAGCAGGCCGAGCACGGCGAATTCGAGGATGCCTGAGCGTCTGCTCATCCTTCGCCTCCTCGGTCGCTGTGGGCCCTTATGCCGAGCTGATGTATCGACTCGATACATCCAGACGATAGAACGGGAGTGCCGATGGGACAAGGGGGGCCATCGTGAACGGCGTCACATCACCGATTCGGTGCACGCAACTTGCCTGATTTGGGGTGAACATCGGCACTGGGTGGGTTTTGACGGTGCGTAGTCTGTGCGGCATGCAGTCCACCGGGAACCAAGTGACGCCAGGAAGCGTCCTCGTCCTGGATGCACATGAGGCCGTACGGACGAGCCCGGCCCCGGGCTGGTCCGTACTTCGGGGGGACCGGAACTCACCTGCCGCTTCCAGGCGATCTCGCCTGCCCGAGGAGTAGTCGTTCGATGAGCGAGCACCGTCGCAAACCGTCGCAGCCGCAGGACGGAGGACGTGCCGCGGCCCGGCGAGCCGCCCAGCAGCCGGCAGGCCGCCGCGCTGCCCCGCCGCGGGACACCCACAGCACCACTGAGATGCTCTCCGGTTCGCACGGAGAGGAACGCCCTGCCGGCGGCAGAGCGGAAGCCCGCCGCGCCGCCCAGCGGGGAGCGTCGGGCGGCTCGCGCCGACGAGGCGCCGAGCAGGCCGGGCGGGGAGCGGGCCGGGGTCGCGCCGCAGCCGCGCAGTCCGACGACCGGTTCCTCAACTATCCGCGTTCGGACCGTGACGGATGGCGACGGTTCGTACCGTCCTGGAAGCTGGTCGGCGGCACCTGCCTGGGCTTCTTCGCGCTCCTGGTCGCGGGCATGGGCGTTGCTTTCGCGTGGGTGGACGAGCCCGACCCCCAGAAGATGGCCAAGGCGCAGAACAACGTCTTCTACTGGAGCAACGGCACGCAGCTCGCCGCGACCGGTGGCGAACGCAACCGCCAGGCCGTCTCCATCAAGGACATTCCCCAGTCCATGCAGGACGCGGTGATCGCTGCCGAGAACGCCTCCTTCGAGGACGACTGGGGTGTCGACCCCATGGGCATCGGCCGGGCCGTCGTCAACATGGCCATGGGGCAGGAGACGCAGGGCGGCTCGACCATCACGCAGCAGTACGTGAAGAACCTGTACCTGGACCAGGACCAGACGATCAAGCGGAAGTTCACCGAGCTCATCATCTCGCTCAAGGTCGGCGCGACCGTCGACAAGGACGAGGTCATGGAGGGATATCTGAACACCGCGTACTTCGGTCGTGACGCGTACGGTATCCAGGCCGCGTCCCAGGCGTACTTCGCCGTGGACAGCAAGGACCTCAGCGCGTCCCAGAGCGCCTTCCTCGCGGCACTTCTCAAGGGTCCGAACCTCTACAACCCTGACGGCGGCCTCGGCGACAACGCCTCCCGCGACGAGAACAGGGAGCGCGCCGAAATCCGCTGGTCATGGATTCTCGACCGCCAGGTCGAGGTCGGCCGGATGACGCAGGCCGAGGCGGACAAGTGGAAGAAGCTCGGGTTCCCCTCGCTCACGGAATCCGAGCAGGCCACGGGCCTCGGTGGCCAGAAGGGCTACCTGGTCGAGACGGCCAAGAAGTACGTGATGAAGCAGGCCGACATCACGCCGGAGCAGCTCGCGCTCGGCGGCTATCGCATCTACACGACCTTCGACGAGGAGAAGGTCAAGGCGATGGAGAAGGCGGTCAACAAGACGAAGAAGGCGTTCCTCGACGCCAAGCAGCGCCCGGAGACGGACAAGTTCGTCCAGTTCGGCTCCGCATCGGTGGACGTGGACACCGGCGCGATCGTCGCGCTGTACGGCGGCGACGGCTGGGACAAGAAGCACTTCACCAACAACGCCGACACGTCCGGCGTCCCCGTCGGCTCGACCTGGAAGCCCTACGTCCTCGCGGCGGCGATGCAGCACGGCACCTACAAGACCGCGCCCACAGGACTTTCGCCGCTGAGCAAGTACAACGCGAACGACCTGATAGTGATCAGGAACCAGAACGGTGACCCGATTCCCGGCAAGAACGGTCAGCCGTTCCGGCAGAAGAACGAGAGTGACAAGGCCTACGGTTACGTCACCCTCAGGGAGGCGATGGAGAAGTCCATCAACACCCCGTTCGTGCAGCTCGGTATGGACGTCGGTCACGAGCACGTCGCCGAGATGGCGAAGGACACCGGGATCCTCGAGCAGTCGATGGACCAGAACAACGCGTCCTTCTACCTCGGTACGTCCACCCCGAGCGCCATCCGCATGGCGGACTCGTACGCGACCTTCGCCGCTTCCGGCAAGCACCGCGAGCCGTACTCCGTGAAGAAGGTGCTGGACGATGGCAAGAAGGTGGCCGGGTTCGAGCAGCCGAGGGCTACGCGCGCCATGGACCCCGAGGTCGCCGACAACGTCACCGACGTCCTCAAGAACGTCATCGAGAGCCCCGAGGGCACCGGCAAGAAGGCGCAGAAGCTCGGCCGTCCGGCCGCCGGCAAGACCGGTACGACCGACAAGAACAAGTCGGCCTGGTTCGTCGGCTACACCCCGCAGCTGTCGACCGCCGTGACCCTGTTCCGTACGGACCCCGAGTCCCGCAAGCTGCTCTCCATGAACGGCACCGGCGGTGTCCCGTCCATCCACGGTGGTGACATCCCCGCCGAGGTGTGGACGAACTACATGATCGACGCGCTCAAGGACGAGAAGATCGAGGACTTCCCGACGGCCATCCCGATCGGCGAGAAGGCCGACGGAACCGGCGCCCCGTCCCCGACGCCCAGCGCGACGCCCAGCCGGACGCCGTCCTCGACACCGTCCGCCACGCCCTCGCAGACCCCGTCGAAGACGCCCTCGCCGTCCGTGACGCCGAGCCAGACCGAGTCCTGCGACCCGTTCGACTGGGCGTGCGACGACGACGGCCAGAACGGCGGCAACGGCAACGCGGGCACGGACGTCGGCGGCACCGACACCGGTGGCACCGATACGGGCGGCACCGACACGGGCGGCGCCACCGACGGCGGCACGGCCACCGACGGCGGGACCACCGACGGCACCACCACCGAAGGCGAGACCGACGGCAAGCCCGGCAACGGCAACAGCAACGGCGGCCTCTTCGGAGGCGGCGGCTGACGCCACGCACCACCCCGACCCGGCGAGGGCCGTCGCACTCCGGTGCGGCGGCCCTCGCCGCATCCGCGGCCCCGCGCGCACAGCTCCGTACGGCAGGATGACCCCCATGACGAGCGTGCACGAGGACCGGCCCGTAGTACGGCCCACGCATGAGGACGAGGTCGCGGCGGCGGGCAGCGAGCTGATCGGCGGCCCCGTCGGCCGGTGGGCCGCGCCGGGCGCCGGACGGCTCTCACCGGTCCACGTCGTCGCCCTGGTCGCCCTCGGCATGTTCGCGCTCGGCATGGTGCAGAAGATCCCCTGCTACGAGTGGGCCTGGTTCCGCGGCACCAGTTCGCAGTACACCCACGCCTGCTACTCCGACATCCCGCACCTCTACCTGGGGCGGGGCTTCGCGGACGGCCTCCTGCCGTACTTCGACCGCCTGAGCGGCGACATGGAGTTCCTCGAGTACCCCGTCCTGACCGGGCTCTTCATGCAGGTCGCCGCCTGGCTGACGCTGCCGTTCGACGGCTCAATCCAGGAGCGCGAGCAGGCGTACTGGATGGTCAACGCGGGCATGCTGATGATCTGTGCCGCCGTCATCGCCGTCTGCGTCGCCCGTACGCACCGGCGGCGCCCCTGGGACGCCCTGCTCGTCGCGCTGGCGCCGGCCCTCGCCCTGACCGCCACCATCAACTGGGACCTGCTGGCCGTCGCCCTGACGGCCGCGGCGATGCTCATGTGGTCGCGGGGCCGGTCGCTGCCCTTCGGCATCCTCATCGGCCTCGCCACCGCCGCGAAGCTCTATCCCGTGCTCCTGCTGGGACCGCTCCTCGTGCTGTGCTGGAGAGCGGGCAAGTACCGCCAGTACGGCGCTGCGCTGCTGGGCGCCGCCGGGGCCTGGCTGCTGGTGAACGTGCCCGTCATGGCCCTCGCCCCCGAGGGCTGGAAGAAGTTCTACACCTTCAGCCAGGAACGGTCCGTCGACTTCGGCTCGTTCTGGCTGATCATCACGCAGCGCACCGGGAAGCCGCTCGACGTCGAGGCCGTCAACACGTACGCCACGCTGCTCATGGTCGTGCTGTGCGCGGGAATCGCCGTACTGACCCTGACGGCGCCCCGCCGGCCGCGCTTCGCGCAACTGGCCTTCCTGGTCGTCGCCGCGTTCATCCTCACCAACAAGGTGTACTCGCCGCAGTACGTCCTGTGGCTCATCCCCCTCGCCGCCCTGGCCCGGCCGCGCTGGCGCGACTTCCTGATCTGGCAGGCATGCGAGGTCATGTACTACCTCGGGATCTGGATGTACCTCGCGTACACCACCAGCGGCGACAAGCAGCGCGGCCTGCCCCCCGAGGGCTACCAGCTCGCCATCGCGCTGCACCTGCTGGCGACGCTGTACCTGTGCGCCGTCGTCGTACGCGACATCCTCATGCCGGAGCGGGACGCCGTACGGCGCGACGGCTCGGACGACCCCTCGGGCGGTGTCCTCGACGGGGCGGAGGACACCTTCGTGCTGGGCAGGGCCGCGCACCCGCCGCGCCACGCCGCGCACCACTTCGAGGGGTCACGGGTGGAATGGGGCCCCACCGCGCCGGGCGGGTGATCGCCACGGCGGTCCGGGGGGTCGCCGCGCACGAGGGCCGGGCGAACCCGCCCGGCCCGGCGGGACGGTCAGCGGTCGACGATGCGGTCGAACTGGGTCGTCGTGTGGCGCAGATGGGCGACCAGTTCCTCGCCCACCTTCGGCTCCTGCGCGTCCGAGGGGACGAACAGGATCGACACCTGCATGTGCGGGGGCTCCGCGAACCAGCGCTGCTTGCCCGCCCACACGAACGGCGCCAGGTTGCGGTTGACCGTCGCGAGGCCGGCCCGTGCCACACCCTTCGCACGCGGCATCACGCCGTGCAGCGCCTTGGGCGCCTCCAGGCCGACGCCGTGCGACGTGCCGCCGGCCACCACCACGAGCCAGCCGTCCGACGCCGCCTTCTGCTGGCGGTAACCGAACCGGTCGCCCTTCGACACCGGGGTCACGTCCAGCACCGAGCCGCGGTACTCCGTCGCCTCGTGATCGCCCAGCCACAGCCGGGTGCCGATCCGCGCGCGGAAGCGGGTCTGCGGGAACTGCTGCTGCAGGCGCGCCAGTTCCTCGGCCTTCAGGTGGCTGACGAACATCGTGTGCAGCGGCAGACGGGCCGCCCGCAGCCGGTCCATCCAGCCGATGACCTCCTCGACGGCGTCCGAGCCGTCGGTGCGGTCCAGCGGGAGGTGCAGGGCGAAGCCCTCCAGGCGTACGTCCTCGATGGCCGCGTGGAGCTGCCCGAGCTCCTCCTCCTTCACGCCGTGACGCTTCATCGAGCTCATGCACTCGATGACGACACGGGCGCCGACCAGCGCGTGCACCCCGTCGACCGACGAGACCGAGCGCACCACGCGGTCGGGCAGCGGAACCGGTTCCTCACCGCGCCGGAACGGCGTCAGGACGAGCAGGTCGCCGCTGAACCAGTCCTTGATGCGGGCGGCTTCGTACGTGGTGCCGACGGCCAGGATGTCGGAGCCGAAGCGGGTCGCCTCGTCCGCGAGCCGCTCGTGGCCGAAGCCGTAGCCGTTGCCCTTGCAGACCGGCACGATTCCGGGGAACTGGTCGAGCACGGACTTCTGGTGCGCCCGCCAGCGCGCGGTGTCGACGTAGAGGGTGAGCGCCATGGCCGGTCCGGAACCTTTCTCGTGGCTGCGGTGTATCGGAGGTATGAGGGAGAACGCGTGCGGGTACGGTCGCGCGGGATCAGCGGCGCGACATGTACATGTCGAGAGCCTTGTGCAGCATCTTGTTGAGCGGGAAGTCCCACTCACCGACATACTCCACAGCCTCCCCACCCGTACCCACCTTGAACTGGATCAGACCGAACAGGTGATCGGTCTCGTCCAGGGAGTCGGAGATGCCCCGCAGGTCGTACACGGTCGCGCCCATCGCGTACGCGTCACGCAGCATCCGCCACTGCATCGCGTTCGAGGGCCGGACCTCACGGCCGATGTTGTCCGAGGCGCCGTACGAATACCAGACATGCCCACCGACGACGAGCATCGTCGCAGCCGACAGATTCACGCCGTTGTGACGCGCGAAGTACAACCGCATCCGGTTCGGGTCCTCGGCGTTCAAGACGGACCACATGCGCTGGAAGTACGACAGCGGACGCGGCCGGAACTTGTCGCGCACCGCTGTGATCTCGTACAGCCGCTGCCACTCGGCCAGGTCCTCGTAACCACCCTGGACGACCTCGACACCGGCCTTCTCGGCCTTCTTGATGTTGCGACGCCACAGCTGGTTGAAGCCCTTGAGGACATCGTCGAGCGACCGGTTCGCCAGCGGCACCTGGTAGACGTACCGCGGCTGCACGTCACCGAAGCCGGCACCGCCGTCCTCGCCCTGCTGCCACCCCATCTTCCGCAGCCGGTCCGCCACTTCGAAAGCACGCGGCTCGATATGCGTCGCCTCGATGTCCCGCAGGCGCTTCACATCCGGATCCTGGATACCCGCCTTGATCGCGGGCGCGTCCCAGCGACGGATCACCACCGGTGGACCCATCTTCACGGAGAACGCACCCTGCTGCTTGAGATGCGCCAGCATCGGCTGCAGCCAGTCGTCCAGATTCGGCGCGTACCAGTTGATCACCGGACCCTCGGGCAGATACGCCAGATACCGCTTGATCTTCGGCAGCTGCCGGTACAGCACCAGACCGGCACCGACCAGCTCACCGCCCTTGTCGAACCAGCCCAGGCTCTCCGACCGCCACTCCGTCTTCACATCGGCCCACGCCGGGACCTGGCAGTGGCTCGCCGACGGCAGGCTCTGGATGTACGCCAGATGCTGCTCTCGGCTGATGGTCCTCAGGGTCAGGCTCATGACGGGGCGCTCCTCGGCAGGTCTGTCCCCATGGGATCAGGGGCTCCGGCTCTCGCGCCGAAGCCTACTGCGCCCAAGGAGCGCCCCGACTGGCCGCTGACCCAGCCGGGCCTATCCCAGCACCCCTCCGAACAGCCCACCGTGCGCCATCCCGAGGAAGAAGCCGACCGCGGAGGCGCCCAGGCCGACGATCATCGGAAACCGCTCACGCGTCGTGGCCGAGATGAACTGGCCGTACGCACCCGTCAGGATGCCCACCAGACCCGTCCACGAACTGAGCAGGTGCAGGCTGTGGAACATCGCCGAGACGAAGGCGATCGCGCCCAGCACGAGCGTCACCGCCAGAAGCGTGTCCTGCAGCGGATGAGGCTTGCCGTCGGTCTCGAAGAGAGAGTTCGAGGAGTGTCGTCGCATTGCCTGCGCCATGGGGCACCTCCTGCTGGAAGGCGGGCGGTAAGGCGGCGAGCGTGATGCCGCACACACCCGATGTGTACAGATTGTGGCCCCTCCCGGCCGGATTTCAACCGGAAGGCGGTGAGCAGGTACTCTGAACGGTCTGCACCGGTGTCTGCCCATGCCACAAAACAGGCTCCCTCCCTTCCGGGAAGGCCGCTTGTCAGTGGCGGCCGATACCGTTGCGTACGCATCACGACCCTCCTGCCACGGAACGACCGTGGCCGCTGAGTCCAAAGGAGGTGGGTTCCACATGCGTCACTACGAAGTGATGGTCATCCTCGACCCCGATCTCGAGGAGCGCGCTGTCTCCCCGTTGATCGAGAACTTCCTCTCCGTCGTCCGCGAGGGCAACGGAAAGGTCGAGAAGGTCGACACCTGGGGCCGTCGTCGTCTGTCCTACGAGATCAAGAAGAAGCCCGAGGGCATCTACTCGGTCATCGACCTGCAGGCCGAGCCTGCGGTCGTCAAGGAGCTCGACCGACAGATGAACCTGAACGAGTCGGTCCTCCGGACCAAGGTCCTCCGCCCCGAAACCCACTGAGCCCACTAGCTCAGCGGTAATCGGGTCCGAGTAGCAACAAGCAGCCAGCAGCAATCCCCGCCGAGAGGTTCACCCATGGCAGGCGAGACCGTCATCACGGTCGTCGGCAATCTCGTCGACGACCCCGAGCTGCGCTTCACCCCGTCCGGTGCGGCGGTCGCGAAGTTCCGTGTCGCGTCCACTCCCCGCATCTTCGACAAGCAGACCAATGAGTGGAAGGACGGCGAAGGCCTGTTCCTCACCTGCTCGGTCTGGCGTCAGGCGGCGGAGAACGTCGCGGAGTCGCTTACGCGAGGCATGCGCGTCATCGTCCAGGGCCGGCTCAAGCAGCGGTCCTACGAAGACCGCGAGGGCGTAAAGCGCACGGTCTACGAACTGGACGTCGAAGAAGTCGGCCCCAGCCTCAAGACGGCCACGGCCAAGGTCACCAAGACCAGCGGCCGAGGCGGCCAGGGCGGGTACGGCGGCGGCCAGCAGGGCGGCCAGGGCGGCGGCAACTGGGGCGGAGCCCCCAGCGGCGGCGGCCAGCAGGGCGGCGGCGCTCCCGCCGACGACCCCTGGGCCAGCAGTGCACCGGCCGGCGGCGGTCAGCAGCAGGGCGGCGGCGGCTGGGGCGGAAGCTCCGGCGGGTCCGCCGGCGGCGGCTACTCGGACGAGCCCCCCTTCTAGGGCGGGCCCGTACACCACTTCTTGATCACACAGGAGAAACACCATGGCGAAGCCGCCTGTGCGCAAGCCTAAGAAGAAGGTCTGCGCATTCTGCAAGGACAAGGTCACGTACGTGGACTACAAGGACACGAACATGCTGCGGAAGTTCATTTCCGACCGCGGCAAGATCCGTGCCCGCCGCGTGACCGGCAACTGCACGCAGCACCAGCGTGACGTCGCCACGGCAGTCAAGAACAGCCGTGAGATGGCGCTGCTGCCCTACACGTCCACCGCGCGATAAGGGAAGGGTGACCGAAAAATGAAGATCATCCTCACCCACGAGGTCTCTGGCCTCGGCACTGCCGGCGACGTCGTTGACGTCAAGGACGGCTACGCTCGCAACTACCTGGTCCCGCGTGGTTTCGCGATCCGCTGGACCAAGGGTGGCGAGAAGGACGTGGCGCAGATCCGCCGCGCCCGCAAGATCCACGAGATCGCGACCATCGAGCAGGCCAACGAGATCAAGGCCAAGCTCGAAGGCGTGAACGTGCGTCTCGCCGTTCGCTCCGGCGACGCCGGCCGTCTCTTCGGCTCCGTCACCCCGGCCGACGTCGCTTCGGCGATCAAGGCTGCCGGTGGCCCCGAGGTCGACAAGCGCCGCGTCGAGCTGGGCGCCCCGATCAAGACCCTCGGCTCGCACCAGGTCTCCGTGCGTCTGCACGCCGAGGTCGCCGCGAACCTGGGCGTCGAGGTCGTCGCCGCCTAAGCGCTGCACCACGCGAAGCAGTCAGAAGGGCCGCACCCCACCGGGTGCGGCCCTTCGTCGTTTCACGTGAAACACCCACCGCCCACGCCCGCCGCCCGCACCACTCAGCGCGTCGCACCCGTGACGATCCAACGCCCCGAACGCGCACGCAGCCACAACGTCAGCATCCGCACCGCCATCATCAACGTCATCGCCCACCACAAGGCCGTCAGCCCACCACCGAGCACCGGCACCAACAACGCCACCGGCGTGAAGACCGCGAGCGTCGCCAGCATGGCCCACGCCAGATACGGCCCGTCCCCCGCACCCATCAACACCCCGTCCAGCACGAACACGATCCCCGCGATCGGCTGCGAGACAGCCACCACCAGCAGAGCCGGCAGCAGCGCGTCCCGGACCACGTCGTCACCCGTGAACAGCGGAATGAACAACGGCCGCGACACCGCGACCAGCACACCCAGCACCACACCGGAGACAACCCCCCACCACACCATCCGCCGGCACGCCTCCTGCGCCCCCTCGGCGTCGCCCGCCCCCAGGTACCGGCCGATGATCGCCTGACCCGCGATGGCGATCGCGTCGAGCGCGAAAGCCAGCAAGCTCCACAAGGACAGCAGGATCTGATGGGCCGCGACATCCGCGTCCCCGAGGTGGGCGGCCACCGCCGTGGCGATCATCAGCACCGCCCGCAGCGACAGCGTGCGGACCAGCAACGGCGCACCGGCCTGGGCACAGGCCCGTATCCCGGCGACGTCGGGACGCAGGGACGCGCCGTGCTTCCTGGCGCCGCGCACCACCACCACGAGATAGGCGGCGGCCATCCCGCACTGGGCGATCACGGTGCCCCACGCGGAACCCGCGATGCCGAGCCCGGCGCCGTACACGAGACCCACGTTGAGCGCCGCGTTCGCGGCGAACCCGCCGACCGCGACGTACAGCGGAGTCCTGGTGTCCTGGAGGCCGCGCAGCACACCCGTGGCCGCGAGCACGACGAGCATCGCGGGGATGCCGAGACTGGAGATCCGCAGATACGTGATGGCGTGCGGAGCGGCGGTGTCGGAGGCGCCGAAGAGGCCGACGAGCCACGGGGCGGCGGGCAGGACGACGGCTATCACGCCGGCGCCCAGGAGGAGAGCCAGCCAGATGCCGTCCATACCCTGGCGGATGGCGGCCTGGAGGTCGCCCGCCCCGACGCGGCGGGCAACCGCGGCGGTGGTGGCGTAGGCGAGAAAGACGAAGACGCTCACGGCGGTCATCAGGAGCGCCGCGGCGATACCGAGACCCGCGAGCTGCGGGGTGCCGAGGTGGCCGATGACGGCGCTGTCGACCATGACGAAAAGGGGCTCGGCGACCAGGGCGCCGAAGGCCGGCAGGGCCAGCGAGATGATCTCGCGGTCGTGCCTGCGCCGGCTGGTCTTCGCTGCCGTGGGGGCCTGAGTCATGAGGTCAATCTAATCTTCCACAGGTAACAGATGCAATGCCCCTGTGATCCTTACTTCTGAGCGCTGTCGGGGCGTGTCCGCGCGTCGTTTGTGCTGATCTTGCAGCGGGGGGAGAAGTTTTTCTTCCCCACAGCCGGTGGATGGAGAAAGTGCAGGTCAAGCGGGTGGGCGCGGAGGTGCCGTGAGTTTGTCCACAGTGCTGTCCCCCGGTCCGTGCACAGGTTCCGGGGACTTCTCCACAGCAACTGGTCCGTCGTCCACACCACCTGTGGATAACCAGATTGGCTGACGGTGCCCGCGGGCCTACCGTGGTGCGGCGCCCGCCTTCCGTTCCGGCCCCGGAAGCTCGTCGAACTTGATGCGCCGGAACCGGAGTCGGGCGTCTCATTTGTCAGAGCCGTGCCGTAAGAAAGAGTGGCACAGCGAGGTCCGCGCTGCGGACGGGAGGAGGTGGCCCGGTGAGCATTTCCGAGCCATTGGACGACCCCTGGGCCGACAGCGGTCCTGGTGACCGTCTGCCCTCCCGCCGACGCCGTGGCGAGGGCCGGGGCCGCGACGAGCAGCACGACCGCGGGGGTGAGGGCGGCGGCTGGGAGGGCGGCTCCCCGGCCTTCGAGCGGGTTCCTCCGCAGGACCTCGACGCCGAGCAGTCCGTCCTCGGCGGCATGCTGCTGTCGAAGGACGCCATCGCCGACGTGGTGGAGATCCTCAAGGGCCACGACTTCTACCGCCCGGCCCACGAGACGGTCTACACGGCGATCCTCGACCTCTACGCCAAGGGCGAGCCGGCCGACCCCATCACCGTGGGCGCCGAGCTGACCAAGCGCGGCGAGATCACGAAGGTCGGCGGTGCCTCGTACCTGCACACCTTGGTGCAGACGGTGCCGACCGCAGCCAACGCCGAGTACTACGCGGAGATCGTCCACGAGCGGGCGGTGCTGCGCAGGCTCGTCGAGGCGGGCACGAAGATCACGCAGATGGGATACGCGGCCGACGGTGATGTGGACGACATCGTCAACGCCGCCCAGGCGGAGATCTACGCCGTCACGGAGCAGCGCACCAGTGAGGATTATCTGCCGCTCGGCGACATCATGGAGGGCGCGCTCGACGAGATCGAGGCGATCGGCTCCCGCACGGGTGAGATGACCGGTGTGCCGACCGGTTTCACGGACTTCGACTCGCTGACCAATGGTCTGCACCCCGGGCAGATGATCGTCATCGCGGCGCGTCCCGCGATGGGCAAGTCGACGCTGGCGCTGGACTTCGCGCGGGCGTGCTCGATCAAGAACAACCTGCCGAGCGTGATCTTCTCGCTGGAAATGGGGCGCAACGAGATCGCGATGCGTCTGCTGTCGGCGGAGGCGCGGGTGGCGTTGCACCACATGCGTTCGGGCACGTTGACGGACGAGGACTGGACGCGGCTGGCGCGCCGGATGCCGGATGTGTCGCAGGCGCCGTTGTACATCGACGATTCTCCGAACTTGTCGATGATGGAGATCCGGGCGAAGTGCCGCCGGCTGAAGCAGCGCAATGATCTGAAGCTGGTGATCATCGACTATCTGCAGCTGATGCAGTCCGGTGGTTCGAAGCGGGCGGAGAGCCGCCAGCAGGAGGTCTCGGACATGTCCCGAAACCTCAAGCTGCTGGCGAAGGAGCTCGAACTGCCGGTGATCGCGCTCTCCCAGCTGAACCGTGGTCCGGAGCAGCGTACGGACAAGAAGCCGATGGTGTCCGACCTGCGTGAGTCGGGTTCCATCGAGCAGGACGCCGACATGGTCATCCTGCTGCACCGTGAGGACGCGTACGAGAAGGAGTCGCCGCGTGCGGGCGAGGCGGATCTGATGGTGGCCAAGCACCGTAATGGTCCGACGGCGACGATCACGGTGGCGTTCCAGGGGCACTACTCGCGTTTCGTGGACATGGCGCAGATCTGACCTGGCCGTGAGTCAGCGGTGGCTGCTCAGTGCCTGGTCTCGTACCTGGTCATGACCACGCCGCCGGGAAAGGTCCGCGTTTCCAGCAGGTTCAGGTTCGTCCAGCTGTCCAGGGCGGTGAAGAACGGCGTGCCGCCGCCGATCAGGACCGGATGGGTGGCGATGGCGTATTCGTCGATCAGCCCGGCGCGCATGGCGGCCCCGGCGAGCGTTGCGCCGCCGATGTTCATGGGGTCGCCGTCCTCGGCCTTGAGCCGGGTGATCTCGTCGATCGCGTCGCCGGTGACGAGGCGGGTGTTGAAGTCGACTTTGTCGATCGTCGAGGAGAACACCACCTTGGGCGTGTCCCGCCAGTTCCGGGCGAACTCGATCTCCGCAGGGGTGGCGTTGGGCTGCTGGTCGCCGGTCGGCCAGTAGGAGCTCATCGTCTCCCACAGCTTGCGCCCGTACAGGGACAGGCCGCTCGCCTGCTCGTGGTCGAGCCACCACTGGAACAGTTCGGGGCTCGGCGGTCCGCTCCAGCCGATGTCGTCGCCGGGCGCGGCGATGTAGCCGTCCAGGGTCAGGTTCATGCCGTAGATCAGTTTCCGCATGGCCCAGCCTTCCGTCCGTGGGTGTCCGCCGTGTTGACCGGCGCGGCGCCGGAAACTCATCGGTGCGCGGTCGTCGTTCGCCCGGAGTGGTGCTGGTGTCGGCCTATACGCGGTCCGGGTTCGGCTTGGCGGTGTCGCCGGGGGGTGCTTCGGGTTCGGTGTGGAGGATCTGGCGGGCTTGTTCCGCGGCGCGGGTGATGCTTTCGGAGACGAAGTCGAGGAAGCGTGCGACGTTCTCGAGGCGGGTGGCGGCGGGGGTGTCGGGGCCGAGGACGCCGACGCCCTGGCGTGCGATGTCGACGATCTGGGCGGTGGAGCGGGCGCTGGCGATCATCGACTGGTACCAGATGTCGTCGTCGACGATGTAGCGCTCGCGGCGGCGTTCGTCGCGTTCCCGGCGGACGAAGCCCTGGCTTTCCAGGAACGTGATCGCCTTGGAGATGGATGCCGGGCTGACCTGGAGCTGCTGGACGAGTTCGGACGCGGTGAGGCTGCCTGTGTCGGTGAGCGTGAGGCAGGCCATGACCCGGGACATCATCGTGGGCATGCCCGAGCCCATGAGGACGGTGGTGAACGTCTCGGCGTACTCGCGTACGGCTTCGGGGTCGCGTCCGTGTGCCGGTGGGGGTGTCGCCGGGTCACGGGGTGCGCTCTGGCGGCGGCGCTGGGTGCGGCGTTCGGTGGCGCGGTGGGCGAGGTCGGCGCGGTAGGCGGTGGGGCCGCCGTTTCGCATGACCTCGCGGGTGATGGTCGAGGTGGGGCGGCCGAGGCGTCGGGCGATCTCCGCGTAGGGGAGGCCGTCGGCCAGCCCCAGCGCGATTTGCTGGCGTTCCTGCTGGGTGAGTCTGCCTCCCGGCATCGTGGTCTCCTTCGTGGTCCGTGGTGTCTCCAGCATAGCGTTCAGCCTCATTCCATTGCAACGTAGGGCTGTCTGTCATTGCGTTAACTTCCAAGCCGACGCAACGAAATGATGGCTCTGGCCTGCTGTGATGTTGATTCAACGCAACGGACTTGTTGAAGTGATGTGGAAAGCAACGTAGCGTTTCACTCATCAGAAACAACGAGTCGCAGGAGAGAACCATGCAGAAGTTCGACACCCCCGCCCCGATCGCCGCCGTTCTGGACATCCCCGCCGGGCGGGTGCAGTTCATCGCCGCCGACCGCGCCGACACCGCGGTCGAGGTCCGGCCCGCCGACGCCTCGAGCAGCCGCGACGTGAAGGCGGCGGAGCGGACCACGGTCGAGTACGGCGACGGCGTCCTGCGCATCGGCGCCGCACCGGCGGCGAACCGGGTCCTCGGCAGCTCCGGGTCCGTCGAGGTGACCGTCCAACTGCCCGCCGGTTCCCGTGTCGAGGCGAAGTCGGCCGGCTCCGAGTTCCGGGGCGTCGGCCGTCTCGGGGACGTCGCCTTCGAGGGCGCGCAGGGCTCGGTCAAGATCGACGAGGCCGCCAGTGCCCGCCTCACCCTGCTGGCCGGTGACGTCTCGGTCGGCCGCCTGGGCGGTGCCGCGGAGATCAGCACGCAGAAGGGCGACCTCCGGATCGCCGAGGCCACGCGCGGCACGGTCACGCTGCGCACCGAGTACGGCGAGATCTCGGTCGGCGCCGCCCGTGGGGTCTGCGCCTCGCTGGACGCCGGCACCGGCTACGGCCGGATCCACAACGCGCTCATGAACACCGACGGCGCCGCCGCCGGCCTGAACATCCACGCGACGACCGCCTACGGCGACGTCACCGCCCGCAGCCTCTGAAGGAGTACTCCTCATGACCAACCTGGCCATCGCGGCGACCGGGCTGCGCAAGTCGTACGGGGACAAGGTCGTGCTGGACGGCGTCGATCTGGCCGTCCCCGAGGGAACGGTCATCTCCCTGCTCGGCCCGAACGGCGCGGGCAAGACCACCGTCGTGAAGATCCTGTCGACGCTCATCGGTGCGGACGGCGGGCAGGCCCAGGTCGCGGGCCAGGACCTGGCCGCCGACCCGCAGGCGGTACGGGCGGCGATCGGCGTGACCGGGCAGTTCTCCGCCGTGGACGGGTTGATCACCG
>NZ_VBVX01000487.1 GCF_005981925.1 Streptomyces albidochromogenes | reverse complement strand
GGACAGGAGGTGAGGGCGGGGGAAGGGCCCGATACGGTAGAGGCATCATGAGCGCATCTCAGCCGAGTCTGCCCGGTCAGTCCCCCGACACCGCACCCACCCTTCTCGTCAAGATCTTCGGGAAGGACCGTCCCGGAATCACCGCCGGGCTCTTCGACACGCTTGCCGCCTACTCCGTCGACGTCGTCGACATCGAGCAGGTCGTCACCCGGGGCCGCATCGTCCTGTGCGCCCTGGTCACCGAGCCTACCGTGAGCACCTCCGGCGAGCTGCGGGCCACCGTGCACAGCTGGGCCGACTCCCTGAGCCTCCAGGCCGAGATCATCTCGGGTACGGGCGACAACCGGCCGCGCGGCAGCGGGCGTTCGCACGTCACCGTGCTCGGGCACCCCCTCACCGCCGAGTCGACCGCCGCCATAGCGGCCAAGATCACCGGCACCGGCGGCAACATCGACCGCATCTTCCGCCTCGCCAAGTACCCGGTCACGGCGGTGGAGTTCGCGGTCTCCGGTACGGAGACCGAGGCGCTGCGCACCGCGCTGGCGCTGGAGGCCGCCGAGCTCGGGATCGACGTGGCCGTCGTGTCTGCGGGGCTGCACCGGCGGGCTCAGCGCCTGGTCGTGATGGACGTGGATTCCACGCTCATCCAGGACGAGGT
Source organism: Streptomyces albidochromogenes (assembly GCF_005981925.1). Lineage (GTDB taxonomy): Bacteria > Actinomycetota > Actinomycetes > Streptomycetales > Streptomycetaceae > Streptomyces > Streptomyces albidochromogenes. Next base: position 2,412 of record NZ_VBVX01000487.1, on the reverse strand, counting down.
CATCGAGCTGTTCGCCGCGCACGCGGGCTGTGAGGACCAGGTCGCCGAGGTCACCGCCCAGGCGATGCGCGGAGAGCTGGACTTCGAGCAGTCGCTGCACGCGCGCGTCGCCCTGCTCGCCGGGCTCGACGCCGACGTCGTGGACAAGGTGCGCCAGGAGGTGCGGCTCACGCCCGGCGCCCGCACCCTGATCCGTACGCTCAAGCGGCTCGGTTACCAAGTGGGCGTCGTGTCGGGCGGGTTCACCCAGGTCACCGACGACCTCCAGGAGCGCCTGGGGCTGGACTTCGCGTCCGCCAACACACTGGAGATCGTGGACGGCAGGCTCACCGGCCGTGTCGTCGGCGAGATCGTGGACCGCGCGGGCAAGGCGCGGCTGCTGCGCCGTTTCGCCGCCGAGGCGGGCGTACCGCTCGCCCAGACCGTGGCGATCGGTGACGGCGCCAACGACCTCGACATGCTGAACGCGGCGGGGCTGGGTGTCGCCTTCAACGCCAAGCCCGTCGTGCGCAGGGCCGCCGACACCGCTGTGAACGTGCCGTTCCTGGACACCGTGCTGTATCTGCTCGGCATCACCCGGGAAGAGGTCGAGGCCGCCGACGGCCTGGCCGAGTAGCGCCGCGTACGACAGGAGGCCCCGGCGCGCGTTGACGCGCGCCGGGGCCTTCGTTCGTACCGGACAGGGGCGCGGGCTCAGTCGTGCGGGGCCCAGTAGTCCAGCAGCTTGCCCACGCCGTGCTCCACGGACTTCCACGAGCCGGTGAAGCCGACCACCGCGAACGACGCGGTCGGGAAGCCGCTCTTGGTCATGCGGGCCATCGCGTCGCGCTCGCCGCTGCCGGCGAGCGCGTCGGCGGCGGCGTGCATGCTGGGGTTGTGCCCGATGACGAGGAGGTCGTTCACCTCGTCCGGGGTCTCGTTCAGGAGCGCGAGGAGGTCGCCGAGGGTGGCCTCGTACAGCCGCTCCTCGTAGACGGTCCTGGGACGCCTCGGCAGTTCCTGTACGGCCAGCTTCCAGGTCTCGCGCGTCCTGGTCGCGGTCGAGCACAGAGCCAGGTCGAAGGTGATGCCCGTGTCGGCCAGTTTGTGGCCGGCGACCGGGGCGTCCATGCGGCCGCGGTCGGCGAGCGGCCGATCGTGGTCGGACACCTGCGGCCAGTCGGCCTTCGCATGCCGGAGTAGGACGATCCTGCGGGGTGTATCGACGCTCATGCATCCCAGCTTCGCACGAATCGCGCCACGGGGCGCAGGGTGTTGAACGGCTGCCCCGCCGCGGGTGAACGGGGCCCGGGCGACTAGTGGGACAGGGTCTGCTGGATGCGCTCCACGAGGTGGGTGACCGACGGATCGCCGGTCGCCGCGCGCGCCTCGCCCGGCCCCGCGATCATGAGCAGCAGGACGGCGAAGGCGAGGGCGGGGAGCACCACGGCCCACCACGGGAGCCGGGTGTCCAGGCCGGAGGCCGGGGGGTTGGTCCGGGTGTGTGCGCGGGCCGCCATGACCGCCTCCGTCGTCGCTGTTCGGCTGTTGTGTCGAACCTACGGAGTGCGCGCGCGGGAACCCATCCGGTGACCCACCCAGATCACCCTGACCCTGGCCCCCTAAGGGGTGGTGGGGACAGCCCCACCACCGGTACGGGTGCGAAGGCGTCAGCGGCCGGGGCTCACGGGGAGGCGAGGGTGGCGATGATCGCGATGAGGACCGTGATGCCGAGCATCGCGCCGAGCACGAGCAGCAGCTTCTTCTGGCCGTTCTGGGGGTTCGGGTCGAGTACAGGCATACGGTCAGTCTCGCACCCTTTGTACGCCCGCCCCCGGCCGGGTCAGGCGAGTTGGTCCTCGATCGTACGGTTGCGTCCCGCCAGCACGCCGACCACGATCTGCGGCAGCATCAGGCCCGCCATCAGGCCGATCGGCAGGCCCCAGCTGCCGCTGTGCTGGTAGAGCACCCCCACCAGGAGCGGGCCGGGGATGGAGATCAGGTACCCGGTGCTCTGGGCGAAGGCGGAGAGGCGTACGACGCCGGCGCCGCTCTTCGCGCGCATCCCGATCATGGTCAGGGCGAGCGGGAAGGCGCAGTTCGAGACGCCGAGCAGCAGGGCCCACGCCCAGGCGCCGGAGGCGGGGGCGAGGTAGAGGCCGGCGTACCCCAGAAGGCCGGACAGGCCGAGGGCGACGACGATCGGGCCCTGGTTGCGCATGCGGGAGGCCAGCCGTGGAATGACGAACGCGAGCGGGATGCCCATCGCCATGGTCACGGCGAGCAGCACACCGGCAGTGCCGGCGGAGACCCCGGCGTCGCGGAAGATCTGCGGCATCCACCCCATGGTGATGTACGCCGCAGTGGCCTGGAGGCCGAAGAAGCAGGCCAGCGCCCACGCCGTGCGGCTGCGGGTGATGCTCAGGGTGGGGG
>NZ_VBVX01000486.1 GCF_005981925.1 Streptomyces albidochromogenes | reverse complement strand
CGTCCGGCCTGCGCCTCGAACTGGTCGACCCGGGCGACGACCCGCCCGTCGGCACGACGACCACCGCCGACGCGGCGGCCGACACCGCCGAGGCCGGCGCCGACGACACCGCGGCCCAGACCGCGGCCGACGACGCGGACGACCCCCGGACCACCCTCCTGACCGCGGAGGACGCCGCGGCCTCCGCCGTCAACGCCGACCTCGTCCCGCTCGGCGCCACCGAAGTGCCGGCGCTGAGCAAGGCGGAGACGGAGGAGCAGACCTTCGTACTGGGCGGTGGGAAGCCCCTGATCGGGCCCCGCCCGCGCATCGTCACCCGCAAGGGCTGGGGCGCCAACGAGCAGCTCCGCGAGCGCAACTTCGTCTACACGAAGAGCGTCAAGGCCGCCTTCGTGCACCACAGCGCGACCGGCAACAACTACAGCTGCTCGCAGGCCGACTCCGTCCTGCGCAGTATCTACCGCTACCACGTCAAGAGCAGCGGCTGGCGCGACTTCGGCTACAACTTCGCCGTCGACAAGTGCGGAAACATCTACGAAGGCAGGGCAGGCGGTGTGGCCAAGCCGGTCCTGGGGGCGCACACTCTCGGTTTCAACAGCAACAGCACGGGCATCGCCGTCCTCGGTACCTACAGCAAGTCCAACCCACCCGCCGCGGTCGTCAACGCGGTTGCCCGCCTCACCGCCTGGAAGCTCGGTCTGTACGGCGCCGACCCGCGCGCCAAGACCACGCTCAAGTCCGGTGGCGGCAACCGCTACAAGAAGGGAACCGTCGTCAAGCTCAACGTCATTTCCGGACACCGGGACGGATACGCCACCGACTGTCCGGGAGGCCGCCTCTACAGCAAGCTCGACGAGACCCGGGACGCCTCCGCTCGCCTACAGGGCCGCTGACCGGGTCGTATCGAACGGTCTGCATACACTGGCCTGCCCGTACCCCGGCCGGCCCCAGCAGGAAGCAGAGACGACAAGGTGACTGAAGCGATCCTCCTGGTCGGCGGCAAGGGCACCCGGTTGCGCCCGCTCACCGTGCACACGCCGAAGCCCATGGTCCCGGCGGCCGGTGTGCCCTTCCTCACCCACCAGCTGGCCCGCGCGCGGGCGGCCGGAGTCGAACACATCGTCCTCGCGACGTCGTACCTCGCCGAAGTCTTCGAGCCGTACTTCGGCGACGGCTCCGCCCTCGGTCTGCACCTGGAGTACGTCACCGAGGAGGAGCCGCTCGGCACCGGCGGCGCCATCCGCAACGTCGCCTCACGCCTGCACTCGTCTCCCGACGACCCGGTCCTGATCTTCAACGGGGACATCCTCACCGGTCTCGACATCAGCGCCCTCGTCTCCACCCACACCGCCTCGGGCGCCGACGTCTCCCTGCACCTCACCCGGGTCGAGGACCCCAGAGCCTTCGGCCTCGTCCCCACCGACCCCACGGGCCGGGTCACGGCGTTCCTCGAAAAGCCCCAGACCCCCGAGGAGATCGTCACCGACCAGATCAACGCGGGTGCGTACGTCTTCCGCCGCTCGGTCATAGACACGATCCCCGCGGGCCGCCCCGTCTCCGTGGAACGCGAGACCTTCCCCGACCTCCTGTCCTCGGGCGCGCACCTCCAGGGCATGGTCGACTCGACGTACTGGCTGGACCTGGGCACCCCCCAGGCGTTCGTCCGCGGCTCGGCGGACCTGGTCCTCGGCAGGGCGCCGTCCCCGGCGGTGCCGGGCCGCTGCGGCGACCGCCTGGTCCTGCCGACCGCGTCCGTCGCCACCGACGCGAAGCTGACCGGCGGCACGGTCGTCGGCGAGGGCGCGACGGTCGGCGAGGGCGCCCGCGTCGACGGCAGCGCGATCCTCGCCGGTGCCGTGATCGAGGCCGGCGCGGTGATCACCGACTCCCTCATCGGCGCGGGCGCGAGGATCGGCGCCCGCACCCTCGTGTCCGGCGCGGTCGTCGGCGACGGCGCCACGGTGGGCGCGGACAACGAGCTGCGCGAAGGCGTACGGGTGTGGTGCGGCGCGACGCTGCCCGACGCCTCGCTCCGCTTCTCGTCGGACCAGTAGGCTCGAAGCCCACGCACCTCCCGACCCAAGGACCGCACCCGTGTCAGGCCGCTTCGCGCCCCGCCCCGTCACCCGCACCACGGTGCGGGGCGGAGACACGGCGGCGACCGGGTCCGTCCCGCGCCAGAGCGCACCGGCACCGTCCGCGCGCACCCGCACCTGGACCCCGCCGGGCCCTCTCGACCTCGCCCTGGCCCTGGGACCGCTCCGCCGCGGCCCGGCCGACCCGACGTTCCGCGCGACCCCCGACGGCGCCTTCTGGCGCACCTGCCGCACCCCGGCGGGCCCGGGCACCCTGCGGGTCACCGCGCGCGGGCCCCTCGTCGAGGCGACCGCCTGGGGCGAGGGAGCCGACTGGCTCCTCGACGAACTGCCGCCCCTCCTCGGCTCCTTGGACGACCCCTCCGCCTTCGTGCCGCGCCACCGCGTCGTCGCCGACACCTGGCGCCGCCGCCCGGGCCTGCGGCTGGGCCGCACGGGACTGGTCCTCGAATCCCTGATCGCGTCCATCCTGGAGCAGAAGGTCACCACCCACGAGGCGTACCGCGCCTGGCGCCTGCTGATCCGCAAGTACGGCGACCCGGCCCCCGGCCCGGTGGACCTGCACATCACGCCCTCGCCCCGGACCTGGGCGCTCATCCCGTCCTGGGAGTGGCACCGCGCGGGCGTGGACAGCAAGCGTTCGGCGACGATCCTGCGAGCCGTACGGGTGGCCGGACGCCTGGAGGAGGCGGCCACGATGCCCCTGGAACAGGCCACGGCCCGCCTGCAGCTGATCCCCGGCATCGGCCCCTGGACGGCCGCGGAAACCCTGCAGCGCAGCAACGGGGCCCCTGACGCCGTATCGGTCGGCGACTACCACCTGCCGAGCACGGTCGGCTACGCCCTGGCCGGCAACCGCGACGCGGACGACGACGCGATGCTTGAACTCCTGGCCCCGTACGCCGGCCAACGCCACCGAGCGGCCCGCCTGATCCTCCTCTCAGGCCGCACCCCACCCCGCCACGCCCCAAGAATGACCC
>NZ_VBVX01000485.1 GCF_005981925.1 Streptomyces albidochromogenes | reverse complement strand
ACGTACGCCCCGCGCCCGGCGGGGCGGTGGCCGGCTGGACGGAGGACCTGCGGCTGCGGGGGCTCCCCGGGGCGTTCGACGGGGTGGTCGCGCGCGCGGGCCGCCTGGTCTTCGGCAGGGCGCTCAGGGGGCTCCTGGCCCGGCCGCCCGGCCGGTGACCGCACCGGGGCGCCCTCCCGGCCTGTCCGCTCCCCGGGGTGCGCGGGCGGCGGCGAACGGCCGTGCGATCGGGTGACTCTTGGCGTCCGGCGACATGCCGGAGCGGCGGGCAGGTTAATCGTGCGGTCATGAACCTTCAGTCTCTCAGCAGGAACCGCGCCGGCAGCCCGCGTGCCCGGCGCGTCCGTATGGCCGCCCTCTGCGCCGTGGCCGCCGGCGCGCTCGTCAGCGGGTGCGGGAGCGGCGGCGACACCAGCACGTCCCCCGCGCCGGGGCAGCCCGACGTCCGGCAGACCACCTCTCCGAGTCCCTCGGGCACCGGCCGGCTCACCGAGGACCAGACCGCACGCAAGGCCCTGGTACCGACCGCCAAGGTGACGGCCGACAAGGCCGCCGCCACGGCGGTGGGCGAGGTGTCGGGCAGCACGCTGCTCTCGATCGAGCTGAAGCGCAGGGCCAGTGGTTCCACCGCGAGCCCCAGTCCCACCGGCAGCCCGAGCCCGACCGCGAGCCCCCAGGCCGGGCAACCGGTGTGGATCGCGGAGGTGTCCGAGAAGGACGGCACGGCGCACACCGTCCGCATCGACGCCGAGTCCGGCGATGTCCTCCGGTCCCGCACGGACGCCGGTCAGGACGCCGACGACAAGGCGGAGCGCGCCTCCTGGATCACGAAGATCAAGCAGACCCCGGAGCAGGTGGCCAAGGCCGCCACCGACCGGAAGAAGGGCACCATCACCTCCATGGAGCTCGACGACGCCGACAGCGGCGACGTCATCTGGTCCGTCGAGGTCGTGTCCACCGACGACTGGAACAAGACCACGCTCGACATCGACGCCACGACGGGCGAGGTCCTGAGCGAGGACGTGGACCGGGACTGACACGGCGTCCGCTTCCGGGCGCGACAGGCGCCCGGAGCGGACCGGCGCCGCCTGTTCCGGAGCCCGCGCGCTCACCCCGGGTGGCCTCCGGAGCCCGCCGCGACCGAACGGGCCCACCGGTAGTCCGCCTTGCCGCTCGGCGAGCGCTGTATCTCCGGCGCTATCACCAGCTGCCGGGGGACCTTGTACCCCGCGAGCCGGGTCCGGCAGTGCGCCTGGATGGCGCCGAGGCCCGGCGCGTCCGCGCCTGCGCGCACCTGCACCACGGCCGCCACCCGGTTGCCCCACGTCTCGTCGGGCACCCCGGCCACCAGCGCGTCGTACACGTCCGGATGGGACTTCAGCGCCTGCTCGACCTCCTCCGGGTACACCTTCTCGCCACCCGTGTTGATGCACTGCGAGCCCCGGCCGAGCACCGTGACGATGCCCTCCTCGTCCACCGTCGCCATGTCGCCCAGCAGCACCCACCGTTCGCCGCCCGCCTCGAAGAAGGTCTCCGCCGTCTTCCCCGGGTCGTTGTAGTAGCCCAGCGGTACGTGCCCGCGCTGCGCGATGCGCCCCACCTCGCCGGGTGCGACCGGTGCGTACGTCGCCGGATCGACCACGGCCGTACGGGAGTTGACCCGCAGCCTGAACCCCTTGCCCGGTCCCGAGTCGTCCGTCGCGGTGCCGTTGAAGCCGGACTCCGACGAGCCGAAGTTGTTCAGCAGCATGACGTGGGGCACCAGTGCCCGGAACTGGTCGCGCACCGTCTGCGAGAGGATCGCGCCCGACGAGGAGACGCTGAAGAGCGACGAGCAGTCGGTGTCCCGCATCGGCCCGTTCAGCGCGTCCACCAGCGGCCGCATCATGGCGTCGCCGACCAGCGAGACGCTGCTGACCTTCTCCTTCTCGATCGTACGGAGCACCTCGTGCGGCACGAACTTGCGGTGCACGACCACGCGCTGGCCGAAGAAGAACCCGATGAAAGCGGTGAGCGTCGACGTGCCGTGCATCAGCGGGGGAGTGGGGAAGAAGGTGATGCCGTCCCCGCCTGCCGCCACCCGCTCCGCGAGTTCCTCGGGCGCCTTCACCGGCTCGCCGGTCGGCGCGCCGCCCCCGAGGCCGGAGAAGAACAGGTCCTCCTGGCGCCACATCACCCCCTTCGGCATGCCGGTGGTGCCACCGGTGTAGATGATGAACTGGTCGTCGCCCGAGCGCGGTCCGAAGCCCCGCCCGTCCGAGCCCGACGCCTCGGCCTGCGCGAACGGCACCGGCCGGACGGCCGGCTCCGGCGCACCGGCCGGCGCGGTGCCCACGCGCACCAGATGGCGGAGCTTGTCCGTCCGGGGCAGGGCGGCCGCGACCCGCTCGGTGAACTCGGCGTCGAAGACCAGTGCCGCGAGGTCCGCGTCCCGGTAGAGGTAGGCCAGCTCCTCCGCCACGTACCGGTAGTTGACGTTGACCGGCACCACCCTCGCCTTGAGGCAGCCCAGCACGGTCTGGAGGTACTCGACGCCGTTGTAGAGGTGCAGCCCCAGGTGCTCGCCCGGCTTCACGCCGGCGTCGGCCAGGTGGTGCGCGACGCGGTTGGCCGCCGCGTCCAGCTCTGCGTACGTGAGCCTGCGCTCGGCGCCGGTGCCCGGGTGGTCGACGTACACGAGCGCCTCGCGGTCCGGGACCGCGTCGACGACCGACTCGAACAGGTCGGCAAGGTTGTACTCCACCGTTCCTCCTGACCCGGGCTGCGGAACCGCACGACGGTCACTCGATGCTCATCAGAGCAAAGCCCGCACCAAGTGGGAAGAGGCCGCACGAAGAAAACTGACTGCCTGTCAGAAAACTATTGAAGTGGGGGCCGCCCTACTGCAACCTGTTCTCGTTCCTGAGACGGGAGGCAGTCCATGGGTGGTACGGAACACCTCGACGTACGGCGCGAAGGCGCCACGCTGGTGCTCACCTTGAACCGGCCCGAGGCGAAGAACGCGCTGTCGCTGCCGATGCTGGTGGGCCTGTACGACGGCTGGCTCGCCGCCGACGCGGACGACGGCATCCGCTCGG
>NZ_VBVX01000484.1 GCF_005981925.1 Streptomyces albidochromogenes | reverse complement strand
ACCCCCGGCCAGGCGCCCGCGCCGGGCCACAACCCCTACGCGGCGCCGGCCGCGCCGCCCGCGACTCCTCCCGCGCCCGTCGCGCCGCCCGCCGCCGCGCCCGCACCCGACCTGACCAAGAGCGACAGCGACAGCCCCGAGGACGCCCGATGACGACCCCGTACCAGCAGCAGGCCCCTCAGCAGGCCCACCAGCCGTACGCACCGCAGGGCGTCGCGTCGTACGTCTCCCCCATCCCGGTGCGCAGGGCGACGCTCGGCGACGCGCTCGCCTCCGAGTGGACGAAGATCCGGTCGGTGCGCTCCACGATGTGGACCCTCGGCGTCATGATCGTGCTCGTGCTCGGCATCGGGCTGCTCTCGTCGGTGGCCGTCAGCTCGTCCGGCGCCGACCTCGGCGAGACCCCGGTCCTGAGCCTCGGCTTCTTCGGAGTGCTCCTCGGCGCGATCCCGGTGATCACCCTCGGCGTCATGACCGTCGCGTCGGAGTACGGCACGGGAATGATCCGTACGACGCTCACGGCCTGCCCCAGCCGCTCCCGCGTGCTGACCGCCAAGGCGATCGTCTTCTTCGTCGTGGCCTTCGTCATCACGCTGGTGACCACCGCCCTCGTCGGACTGCTCCAGACGGCGATGCTCGACGGCGTCGCGCCCACGGGTGAGCACTGGCTGCGCGCGACGCTCGGCGTCAGCCTCTACGTCGCGACGCTCGGCCTGCTGTCGCTCGCCATCGGCTCGCTCATCCGCCACTCGGCGGGCGCCATCACCATCATGATCGGTGTGGTGCTGCTGCCGCTGGTACTGGCGATGTTCATGTTCTCCGAGACGCTGGCCGACCTCCAGCAGGCGCTCTTCGAGTACTCGATCCCCAACCAGCTCGGCGTCTTCTACGACGCCTCCGTCACCGACTCCGGACCGTCCGGCTGGGACCCGCTGTGGATCCTGGCGGGCGTCACGGCCGCCGCCCTGGGCGGCGCCTTCCTCGCCCTGGAGAAGCGCGACGTGTGACCGCGCGGACCGGCCCGCCCCCGGGGCGGCGCCGGTCAGTGGCGCGGAGCGTTGCGGGACCGCTGCACCTTCGTGGTGCGGCGGTCTCTCGCGTTCCAGCACGCCTTGTGCCAGTGCCTGCGGTCGTCGACGCCGCCGTACTCCGGCCAGGCCACCAGGTGCGCGACCCCGGACGGGATCTCCTGGTCGCAGCCCGGGCAGCGGTACCGCTTGCCCGCCGCGCTGGCGCCGGCGACGTGGCGCACCGACCACTCCTCGCCCTGCCACGACTCGGTGCTCTGGAGCCCGAACCTGTCTCCGACCGCGCCGGTCGGTCGCTCGGCGGGATTCTCGCCGCCCTTGGGGCGGTTGCGACGCGGGGACACCTGGAACCTCACGGGTCGGACGGCACTGGTTTCCCCCAGCCTAGGGCCATCCGGCAGGGGTACACGTACCGCAGCGCGTGCGGAAACGCCGCCCGTCCGGCGCGGCTTACCGGAAAATCGCAACAACTTCGCGCGTGGCCGTGCCTTTGGCACGTGTCAGACGTTGTTGCCAGTAAGGGGGAAGCCGCGTCGGCCGCAAGGAGGCAGAAGGCGATGCGTGTCGGAACGTTTGTACTGGCGGCCCAATTCCCGGGTCAGGGCCAGGGCGAGGCACTGCACCGGGCGGTGCGGTCGGCCGAGGTCGCCGAGGAGGCCGGGCTCGACTCCGTATGGCTCGCGGAACACCACTTCGTACCGTACGGCGTGTGTCCCTCGGCCGTGACGCTTGCCGCGCTGCTGCTCGGGCGCACCCGGCGCATCCGGGTGGGCACGGCGGTCAGCGTCCTGCCGACCGCGCACCCGGTCGCCCTGGGCGAGCAGGCCGCGCTGCTGCACCTCACCTCCGGCGGGCGGTTCACGCTCGGCGTGGGGCGGGGCGGCCCGTGGGTGGACCTGGAGGTGTTCGGGCAGGGTCTCGCGGCGTACGAGCACGGCTTCCCCGAGTCGCTGGATCTGCTGCTGCGCTGGCTGCGCGAACCGCGCGTCGAAGCGCGGGGCGAGCGGTTCGGCTTCCGTGAGGTCGCCGTCGTACCGAGGCCGGACGAGCTGCTGCGCGCGGCGCCGGACGCGGGGGAACCGGGCGGCCCGGAGGTCGTGGTCGCCTGCACCTCCCCCAAGAGCGTGCGGCTGGCCGCCGAGCGCGGGCTGCCGATGCTGCTCGGCATGCACTGCGGCGACGAGGACAAGGCGGAGATGGTCGCGCTGTGGCGCAGGCTCGCGCTCGCCGCGGGACATGAGCCGGAAACGGTCGCCGCGGCGGGCCATGTGTCGGCCGGCGTGGCGCAGATCGCGGACACCGCGGCCGACGCCACGGAGACGCTGACCAAGGCGATGCCCGGCTGGCTCAAGCAGGGTCTCGACGCCCATGTGACGGTCGACGGGCGCCACCGCGCGATGCGGGACCCCGTCGCCTACACGGAGATGCTGTGCGCGCTGCACCCCGTCGGCCCGCCCCGGCTGGCCGCCGACCGGCTGGCTGCCACCGCGGAGCGGACCGGGATCACGCGCTTCGCGCTGCTCGTCGAGGGTTCGGGCGACCTTGCGGCCACCGAGGAGAACGTACGGCTGCTGGGATCCGACGTACTGCCCCTGCTGTCCTGATCACGGCGGCCCGGCGCCGCCGCTCCGCATCAGTGCGGCACGCACGATGCGGAGCGACGACAGCACTGCCTCAGCAGTCCCGCAGGGTGGGCGACTGGTTGAGCAGCTGGCCCCGGATCGACGTGAAGCGGCTGAGCCGCTCGTCCGACGAGGAGTCCACCGGGAACACCGCTACGCGGTGGCAGTTCTGGAATGCGAGACGTACGCCGAAGTGCCGCTGGAGCGCACCGCGAATCGCGTCACTCGCGAGTGCGCGCAGCAGCTGACCACGTGCCTGCTCGTCCGGCGGAGGCGTCTGGTTGTCGGCGAACTCGCCACCGTCGACCTTCAGCTGAGCCACCAGAGAGCTGATCATCTCCCATGCGTAAGGCAGGGAGGTCCGGACGCAGTCGACGAAGGCGGCTTCGTCGACATCGCCTCGCTCGGCCTGTTCCAACAGTGCCGGTGAGACGTCGAGCGACATGGGTTCTCCTCTCGCGACCCCGGGACCGGGGTCTTACGGGCAG
>NZ_VBVX01000483.1 GCF_005981925.1 Streptomyces albidochromogenes | reverse complement strand
GCAACCTCCTGCACGCCCGGCGCTACCCGTCCCTGACCTTGAACCTGCTGCTCACGCCGGTCATGCTGCTGCTGCTCTTCGTCTACATCTTCGGCGACGCGATGAGCGCCGGCATCGGTGACGGCGGGGGCGCCGACCGCTCGGCTTACATCGCGTACGTCGTCCCGGGGCTGCTGCTGATGACCATCGGCAGCACCACGATCGGGACCGCGGTGTCCGTGTCCAACGACATGACCGAGGGCATCATCGCCCGCTTCCGCACGATGGCGATCCACCGCCCCTCGGTGCTCGTCGGGCACGTCGTCGGCAGCGTGCTGCAGTCGGTCGTGAGCGTGGTCCTCGTGGGAGCCGTCGCGGTGGCCATCGGATTCCGGGCCACGGACGCCACCGCCCTGGAGTGGCTGGCGGCGTTCGGGCTGCTCGTGCTCTTCGCCCTCGCGCTCACCTGGATCGCGGTCGGCATGGGGCTGGTCAGCCCGAACGCCGAGGCGGCCAGCAACAACGCGATGCCGCTGATCCTGCTGCCGCTCCTCTCCAGCGCCTTCACCCCGGTCGACTCCATGCCCGGCTGGTTCCAGCCGATCGCCGAGTACCAGCCGTTCACCCCGGCCATCGAAACCCTGCGCGGCCTGCTGCTGGGTACCGGGATCGGGCACAACGGGTGGCTGGCGGTGGGCTGGTGCCTGGGCCTCGCGGTGCTCGGCTACTTCTGGTCGACGGCGAAGTTCAACCGCGACCCGAAGTGACCGCGGTGACAGCGCGGGCCGCCACCGCACCTCGTTCCGCCCGACGGGGCGGCGTACTCCGACACCGTGTCGGCCTACGCCGCCCCGGCGGGCGTTCCTGGGCGTCCGGGCGGTCAGTTCTTGACCGGCCACTCCAGGGGTTCCTTGTAGAAGCCCCGGGTCAGTTCGACGGCGGCGGGCTTCTGGCCCTCCGGGATGAGGAACGCGGTGCAGATCTTCTCCGACTGGCCCTTGCTCAGCTTCTTCTCGAGGTCCGGGGCGGGGCAGTCGGGCCAGGTCGCCTCGCCCATCAGGACGAGGAGGGCGCGGGTGCGCATGCCGGCGTCGGTCCGGATGACCAGGTCGTCGTCCATGTCGCTCGCGTCCATGGTCTTGCCGCTCTTGTGGGTGAGCGTCGTCCACACGTAGACCGGGATCTGCGGGCCGTCCTTCTTGTCCTTCTTCAGGCCCGAGTTGTCCATGTCGGCCTTGGTTCCGGTTTCCACCTTGGTCGGTGTGACCGTGTACTTCGCGCCGGACGACTTCTGCATGTCGCTTTCTTGCTCGGGACTTTCCTCGCCCAGGCGGTAGGTCTTCTTCTCGTCCGAGGCGTCGGAGCCCGAGCCGGAGGAGTGGGAGCCGGAGCTGCCCCGGTTCTTCCCCGAGCCGAAGTCGTTGCAGCCGGTCAGCGCCAAAGTCAGTGCCAGGGCACCCACCGCTGCCGGTATGGCACGAGTCGACGTACGCATCTGATCCTCTGTTCCCCGTTGGCTGTTCCCTGTGCCCGGCCGGGTGTTGGCGGCGCGGCCGGGTTCTGAATCGCCGTCGATCTTGCCAGAGCGGGGTGGGTGCTCCCAGTGGTGGGTCGGGGGCGGTGACGGGTTACCGCGATTCCGCTTGTTCCTCGTAGGGGAAGCGGGCGAAGGGGGTCGCGCGCTGGAAGAACGTCTTGGCGCGGATCATCGCCAGCTCGTCGTCGCGGATCTGGCCGGGACGGGAGCCGTTGCCGGTCAGCAGGCCGCCGAAGCGCATCCGCAGGTAGGCCGCGGTGTGGTTGAGGGTGGTCACGAGGCCGTCGGCGACGACCTCGTCGTGGTCCGCCATGGCCGTCACCCCCCACAGGGTGCGTCCGGCCATCCGCTGCTTGAAGTCCGACCCGGGCACGGTCAGCCAACCCGACCAGTAGTCGAGGTAGCGCTTGGTGTGCGCGGAGAGGGTGTACCAGTACAGGGGTGATGCGAGGACGATGTCGGTGGCTTCCAAGGTGGCCTGGCGCAGTTCCTCCTCGGTCTCTCCTACGGTCCACCCGTCGCTCTCGTGCCGCCCGTCCCGGAAGTCGGGCAGCGGGAGTTGGGCCAGGTCGACCCAGCGCTGCCGGGTGCCGGCGGGCAGCTGCTGGGCGGCGGCCCGGGCGAGTATCTCGGTGTTGCCGTGGGGGCGGGAGCTGCCGAGGACGAAGAGGAACGAGCGGTCCGGGCCAGGGGGCGTGTCGGTGGTCATGTCTGCTCCGGGGAAGACGGCGAGTACCTCGCTGTCAACTGGCGTACACACGGGGGTTATTCCGAAGCGAGCTCGACGGGCCGGGGGCGGTGGAGGTAGGTGTTGACCATGACCTCATCGTTCGAAGAACTGCTTCCCGGTACGCGACGTGCCCTTGCGTACCGCATCGCCACCGCACAGGCCGAGGGCAGGGCGCCCTCGTGCGTGGCCGCCGTGCAACGTGCGGGGCGGACCGTGTGGGCGGGTGCGCGTACGTGTGTCGAGGGGCACGCTCCGGACGGGGACACGCAGTACCGGGTCGGGTCGATCACCAAGACGTTCACCGCCGTGCTGGTTCTGCGGTTGCGCGACGAAGGGCTGCTCGACCTCGGTGATCCACTGGAGAAGCACCTTCCGGGCACGGGGGTGGGGGAGGTGACCGTCGCTCAGCTGCTGAGTCACACGGCCGGGCTGCCCGCGGAGACCCCGGCGCCCTGGTGGGAGCGGACACCGGGATCGCTGCGGCCCGAGCTCGCCGACGTGCTGGGCCGGCGGGCGCGGATGCATCCGGTCGGGCGCACGCACCACTACTCGAATCCCGGCTACACGCTGCTCGGGCGGCTCGTCGAGGCGGTACGTGGGCGTTCGTGGGCCGAGGTGCTGCGGAGCGAGGTGCTTGAGCCGCTGGGCATGCGGCGTACGGGCCCGGAGCCGGAGGCGCCGTACGCGGGCGGCTGGGCGGTGCACCCGTGGGCCGACGTGATGCTGCCGGAGCCGGCCGTGGATCTGGGGCTGATGGCTCCGGCCGGTCAGCTCTGGTCGACGGCCGACGACCTGTGCCGCTTCGCCGCGTTCCTGGCGGTGGGTGACGAGAGGGTGCTGGGTGCCGATTCCGTACGGGAGATGCGTACGCCGGCGGCTCCCGCGGGCCCTGGTGAGGGGGCGG
>NZ_VBVX01000482.1 GCF_005981925.1 Streptomyces albidochromogenes | reverse complement strand
GCCTCGGACGGGGTGCGGGCCTGGGGCGGCGCGGCTGCTCCCGGCCCGACCGGGGGCGCGCTCGGCGATTTTGGCGTAGTGGGAGCGGCCTGCGGTGCCCGGGGGGCGGAAGGCGCCGGCTGTTCCGCCGCGGGGGGCGCGCTTGAGGACGGTGACGCGGCGGCCAGTTGGGTGGCGATGCCTTCGAGGAGCTTGGCGTACGCGGCGCGGGTGGCGCCCTGCGGTTCGCTGCGGCCGGCCTCCCATCCGGCCACGGTGGTGCGGGTGACGTCGAGCGCGGCGGCGATCTCCGCCTGGGTGAGGCCGTAGTCGGTCCGCAGCCTGGCGCGCTCGGCCGGCTCGGGCAGGTGGGTGCGGCGCGGCCCGGACTTCAGGAGGGCGTCGACGGGGTCGGGCTTGCTCGCCATGCGGCGCACGCTCCTTCGGTGTCAGTCGTTGTCGGTCGCGGATGTGCGGTGCGGGGCGGCGTCGAGGAACTCGCGCAGGTGCCGGCCGGTGAGGATACGGGCGGGGTTGCGGCCCGGGGGCAGCGGAAGCCGGCGCCCCAGCGCCCACTGGAAGCGGGCGGCCGGGGCCAGGTCGAAGGCGTACTTGCCGCCCGCGGTGTCGTCCGGCTCGGATCCGACGATCCGGAAGGCACCCACGCAGACCCCGCCGTCGACGAAGGCGAGCAGGAAGTCCCCGTGCTTCCCGACCGTCTGCCGGGAGAAGCGCCACCACCGGGCCGCGCCCTCCGCGACGGTCTGGCCGCTGCGAAGCGACTGCCTCACGTCCACCGCGAGCATCCGTCCCCGTCCCGTCAGATTCCTTGCTCACTCCACGGATGCGATCCTAGCCCAGATCAACCTTGTTTATCGGCCGATAAAGGCTGTGCTTCGGCAGCCGTCGCAGGTGCCCCGGCGCGGCCAGAGGCATCAGAGATCGCCGGGCTCCTCCCGCACCCGGCGGCGCAGCCACGCCCGCAGCCCCCGGGTGGTTTCCGGCGCAGGGGCAGCGGCGTGCGCGGTGGCGGTGGCCGGGAGTTGCCGGCACGTCTCGGGGCGCGGCGCGGCGCGGTGCTCGCGCGCCTCGTCCAGGCACAGCGCGAGGCTCACCCGCTGCCAGAGGATCTCGTCCGGGTCGTCGGCCAGCACGAGCCGGTCCATGGCCTCGCGCGCGGCGGGCGATTCGCCGTGGCGCTCGACGAGTCCCGGCCGGAGCTTGTTGAGGTACGCGCGCTCGTACGGGTCGTCGACAACCTCCGCGAGCTGGACGGGATCGAGTACGGAACTCGTGATCGCCGCCTGCTCCCACGGGTCCTCCGTCTGCCGCGTCAGCAGACTCAGGCGCCGGCTCCGCCAGTTGCGGGCCCGGCGGTCCTCCCCCGCGTCGAGCACGGCCCGCATCTTCTGCGGGGACCTGCCGGTGAGCAGCGCGGGATGACGGTCCGCGAACTCCGTCAGTTCTGCGGCGAGATACAGCCAGACGACGGCCCGGTAGCGGTTCAAGTAGAACTTGACGGGGGTGATGTACCCGGCGCGGGCCAGCTTGCCGAACCGTACGGGGCTGATGCCCATCAGCTGCGAGCCCTCGGTGGTTCCCACGGTCCGGACACGCTCACGCAGCGTTTCCAGAAGCGGGTCAGCGGCCCGGAGCCGGTCGACCTCCTCACGGGCGACCCTTCGGTGGCCGCCGTCGCTGTCCACCGACGTGACGATGTGACCCAGCAGGACAGCGAGGTCGAACTCGCTGCGCTTCAGGCCCAGTTCCTGGATGGCCCGGGATGCCGCGAGCGGCTTTCCCGTCGGCGCGGCGACGGTGGTGCGGTGTACTGCCTGTACGGCCATGATCGTCTCCCCGTGAGATCCGAATACTCTCGGTGACGACCGTAGCCTGGCCGGCGCGTTCCCCGCCCGGCCTGTGGACAACTCCACGGCCGGGCGGGAACGCGCAGGTCAGAACTCGTGCGTCGAGCCGAGTCCCGGCTGCCTCGCGGCCACGCCGAGGTGCTCACCGACGCGGTTCACCAGCAGGGTCATCTCGTACGCGATCTGCCCGATGTCGGCTTCGGCGGCGCTCAGCACGCACAGGCAACTGCCGTCGCCCGCCGCCGTGACGAACAGGACCCCCTCGTCGAACTCGACCATCGTCTGGCGGACCTTGCCGGCCCGGAAGTGCCGGCCGGACCCCTTGGCGAGGCTGTGCAGGCCCGACGACACGGCGGCCAGATGCTCGGCGTCCTCCCGCGCCAGACCTGTGCTGGCTCCGGTCACGAGGCCGTCGTTGGACAGCACCAGCGCGTGCCGCACGTGTTCGACACGACTGGTCAGGTCGTCAAGAAGCCAGTCGAGTCCTTTGTCCAAAGCCATGTCTCGGCCTCCCCGTTCATTTGTTCCCCGTTGCCCTGGTCGTCGACAAGCCTTCCCCACTGTCGTCGTCGCGGCAAGCACGTGTTTCCACTGGTGCTCCTGGGCTCGGTGGGGCACTGGGTGTGCGGGCGCTTCAGCCCACCGTGTCGAGCAGCCGGGCGGTGTGCATCCTTCCCGCGTACTCGACGAGGCGTACGAGAACTTCCTTGCCCGAGTCGCGGTCCCTCGCGTCGCACAGGACCACCGGTGTTCCCCGGTCGAGGTCGAGGGCGCGGGAGACGTCGTGCGCCCCGTAGGCCCGGGACCCGGCGAAGCAGTTGACCGCGACGACGAAGGGGATGTGCCGGTGTTCGAAGTAGTCCACGGCCGGGAAGCAGTCCTCGAGGCGGCGGGTGTCCGCCAGGACGACGGCTCCCAGGGCTCCCAGGGAGAGTTCGTCCCACAGGAACCAGAACCGGTCCTGCCCCGGCGTGCCGAAGAGGTACAGCGAGAGCCCGGACCGGATGGTGATGCGTCCGAAGTCCATGGCGACGGTGGTGGTGGTCTTCCGGTCGACGCCGCCGGTGTCGTCGACCGTACGGCCGGCCTGGCTGAGCTGTTCCTCGGTGCGCAGCGGCCGGATCTCGCTGACGGCGCCGACGAGGGTGGTCTTGCCGACCCCGAAGCCACCGGCGACCAGGATTTTCAACGCGAGGGCGGACGTCTGACCGGCCGCGTCGTCGGAGTACTCGGAGCCCATCGATCACTTCTCTCAGGAGAACGGTCAGCATCGGTGCGTCCCCGTCGCGCGTGGCCGAGCGGGCTGGTCACGAC
>NZ_VBVX01000481.1 GCF_005981925.1 Streptomyces albidochromogenes | reverse complement strand
CCCCACCGGCGCCGCCCTACGCGTCCCGCACCGCCCTCCGCCACGCCGACTCCCGCAGCAGCCGCAGCCCGTTCAACCCCACGAGCACAGTCGACCCCTCGCCACCCCGTCCCGGCTGATGATCCTCACGCGCCTGCGCCAGAGCCCGTGCGGCGTGACGGAACTGGCCGAAGCCGTCCGGATGGAACAGTCGGCGGTCTCCCATCAACTCCGCCTCCCGCGCGCTCTGAGCCTCGTCACAGGAGTCCGGCAGGGCCACCGCATTGTCTACAGCCTGTACGACAATCACGTCGCCCAGCTTCTCGACGAAGCCGTTTATCACATTGAGCATTTGCGCCTCGACGCCCGGGACGTCCCCTCGAAGGAGCGGCCGGACACGGCCGGAGAGCCTTCCTCGTAAGAGGTATTGAGGAAAGCGGATTAGGCCGACCGGGTGACTTGTGGGCGAGCGCACCCGGCACGGGCAATTAGGGTCCCGCTGTATGACCTCACAGACCGCTGAAACCGCTCAAACGCCTGTCGAACAGAGCCACTTGGGCACCATCTCGGTAATCGCATGGTCGGGCGAGAATATTGACGACGGCCGCGACATGGCGTTCCTGCTCGCGTATTCCCTCGGTGACGGAACGGCCGGCCCCGAGGCCGGTGAGCGGGCCGTCCGCCTCCTGCTGGAACAGACCGGCCTGCCGGTCGGCGCGGGCATCACCGACGCCTCCAAGTCCAAGGAGCCGATCAGCCTGCTCGTCGAGAGCGGCAGCGCGTCCCTGACGATGCCGAGCCTGCGGGTCCAGAGCCTCGTGCCCGAGGAGTGGATCGCGGCGGCCCTCCGGCGCAAGCAGGTCCACTTCATCTTCACGACCCGCCCGTGGCCGGAGGGCAGGCCCGGCGTCCCCGTCGAGGCGGAGGCCCTGAAGGCGTTCGTCGCCGACGAGGACGTACTCGCCGCCTCGGCGCACTGCGTCATTCCGGTGACGACCCTGCGCAAGTAGCCACCCGCCTTCGCATCCCGCACCCCACAGCCTTCAGGCCCCGTAGATGTGATCCATCTACGGGGCCTGAAGGCTGTGACCAGGGGCGAAAGGAGTGGCTGGGGTCTCCGTCGCCTCCCGGCCGGGTCCCGGCCCGGACCACCGCGCAGGAGGGAGCGCGGTGGTCCGGGCCGTCGCCGGCGAGCGTCAGCTGTTGTCCGCGCCGTTGGCCGCGAGCAGGTTGTCCAGGACGTGCGAGAGCGTCTCGTCACCCTTGTTCTGGGTGGAGTTCTCGACGCACTGCTGGTTCTGCGGGTTGGACAGGATGTCCTGGACGCCGACGTTGACGAGGCCGACCACGTTCTGGATGTTCTTGATCGGAACGGCGACACACGGCTTGTTGAACGAACCCTGGATGAGTGACATCTGGGGGCTCATGTCGCCGTGCGTGGCGGAGTTGCCGTAGATCTGCTTCGACCCGTTGCCGCTCGCGGTGCGGGTGTCCTGGTCGTCAGCGGCCGCCATTGCCTGCGGGGCGGCCGCGGCACCGAGGCCCATGACGGAGACGGCGACGGCAGCGGTAGCCATGACCTTCTTGATCACTGTTTTCCTCTTTCCATGTCGTACCCCGAGGTGAGGCTCACTGACCAACTCCGCAACGATGGGTTAGTTCTTCTGCATCACCCATTTGGCCGTGCGGGATTGGGCCAGAAGGCCCGCAAATACCATTCGAGTGAATCGGCGCAACCAATCCTCTTAACTAAAGTTGAGCCTGACGCAGAACCCTGGTACCGGACTAACAAGGAAATCAAATGCTCAAGAAGATGATGGCCACGGCCGCGGTCGCTGCCTCTGTAGTCGGGTTCGGCGCTGCCGGAGCCGGTCAGGCGATCGCCGCCGGCGACGACCAGACGACCGCGAACGCGAGCGGCAACGGATCGGTGCAGAAGTACGGCAACTCCATCACGAAGGGCAAGCAGAGCCCGCAGCTGTCCATCATCCAGGGCACGCTCAACAAGCCGTGCGTCACCGTCCCGATCAAGAACATCCAGAACGTGGTCGGCCTCGTCAACGTCGGCGTCCAGGACATCCTGTCCAACCCGCAGAACCAGCAGTGCGTCGAGAACTCCACCCAGAACAAGGACGACGAGACCCTGTCGCACCTGCTGGACAACGCCATCGCGGGCAACGGCGCGTCGAACGAGTGACGCTGATCGCAGCCTGACCACCAGTGCGCCCCTGACCGTCGTCAGGGGCGCACTGCTGCGTCCCCGCACGCCGGCACGCACCGTCGCCCGACGCGGGCCCGGCACATCGCCGTACCCCGCGTGCGGATCTCGCCGTACCCCCGCGTGCCCGTCCCGTACATGCCGGAAGGCCGGTGCGCACACCGTCTGGTGTACGCACCGGCCTTCCGGCGCCGCGCGCGGGAGCGCGGGAGGTGGGCGTCAGCCCCCGAGCGGCACGCCGCCGAGCATCGGGGTCGTCATCTTGGCGGTCTCCTGCGCGTTGCCGAGCAGCTTGGAGGGGTCACCGTTCCGGGCCTCGTTGACGGCCTGCGCGGTGTCGGTCGCGGTGTGCAGGAGGGGCTGGACGGTGGAGTCCACGGGCTGGTGGGTGTTCAGGGCGTCGGTCAGCTGCTGCACGCCGCCGTTCAGGCTCATCGACTGGTAGTCGGTGGCGGCCGCCGGAGACGCGGCGGCCGCTGCCGCTCCCGCGGCCATCATCGAGACGGCAATGGACGAGGCGGCCTTCATGTACTTCATTCCAGTAATCCCTCTTCGTGCTGGCGTATCCGCGAACTACGAATCCCGTGACATTCCGACGCTGCTGTTCCATGTCACTTACACCAGGACTAACGAAGGCCAGGACGGTGAGAAACTGACAGCCTACGCCGTTCTTGCCGATTCACTCGGATGCGGCGAACGGGTCACGCCCCCAAAGGCGTTCGGACACACGGATGGAGCGGGTTCCGGAGAACCCGCTCCATCGTGCTGTGCGTCCTGTGACTCAGACCTGCGCGGACGCCTTCCGGCGGAACATCAGCACACCGCCGCCGAGCAGCGCGGCACTGAGCGCGGCGGCGGCTCCGACCTCGCCGGCGCCCGTGGCGGCCAGGCTGGGGGCCTCCTGCGCGGCGGGAAGCACCTGCGTGGGCGGCTCCTGGGCGCGGGGCTCCTCCACCGGCGGCTTGTTGACGGACGGCTCCTCGGCCGGCAGCTCCTCGAGCGGGGGCTCGGCCGGGGGC
>NZ_VBVX01000480.1 GCF_005981925.1 Streptomyces albidochromogenes | reverse complement strand
GGCTCGCGGCTGGTGCGGCGCTGGTGTGGTGGACGGGGGCGGTGCCGCCGCCGGCGGCCGTACTGCTCGGGCTGCCCCTGCGTCCGTACGACGGGATCGCGCTCGGGACCTGGGCGGTGCTGGCCGCGCTGGTGACGGTCGTGCTGTTCGCGTTCGGCGGTCTGGCCCGGGGGCGGGTCGGACACGCGTGGGTGCTCTCGCTGTTCGGCGACTACCGGGGCACCGTGCGCCGCAGCGGCCTGGTGTGGGTGAGCCCGCTGCTGCTGCGCCGCCGGGTCGACGTACGGCTGCGGCACTGGCGCAGCGAACCGATGGAGGCCGTCGACGCGAACGGGGTGGCGCTGCGGGTGGTGGTGCTCGTGGTGTGGCGGATCAAGGACACGGCGCGGGCGGTGCTCGCGGTCGAGGACCACGTCCAGTACCTGCGCGAGCAGGTGGAGGCGGCCATGGCGCGGGTGCTGTCGCAGCTTCCGGCCGACGCCTTCCACGACAGCGCGCCGACCCTGCGCGACGCGGAGGCGGTCGGCGGCGCGCTGACCGGGATGCTGGCGGCGGAGGCGGCGCCGGTCGGCATCGACGTCTTCTCGGTGCAGCCGACGCGGATCGAGTACGCCCCCGAGGTCGCGGCGGCGATGCGGCGCAGGCGGGTCGCGGCGCTCGACGCGCAGCACCGGGACAGCGTGCTGTCGTCGGTGGTGGACGCGGTGGACGACACGGTGACGCGGCTGACCTCGCGCGGGCTGGTCGAACTGGACGACTACGAGCGCAAGGCGCTCGTGAAGGACCTGACGGTGGCCTTCTACACGGGCCGCGGGGAGGGACTGTGAACGCCTCCGCGATTGGTCTGGACATGTTCATGACCTGTTAATACATTGGAACTTGGTCTAGACCGCAAGACAACGCGCGCAGCACAGCTCACAGAACTGCCCCCACGTTCAGGAGCAAGCATGCGAATAAAGACAGGTGCGGCCGTCGTCGGCCTCGCGATGGCCGGGGTGTCCTTCCTCGCCACCGGCAGCGCGAGCAGCCACGGCTACACCGACGCCCCGATCAGCCGTCAGAAACTCTGTGCCAACGGCACGGTGACCGGCTGCGGCAACATCCAATGGGAACCGCAGAGCGTCGAAGGGCCGAAGGGATTCCCCGCCTCCGGCCCGGCGGACGGCAAGATCTGCTCCGGCGGCAACGGCCAGTTCGCCCAGCTCGACGACCCGCGCGGAGGTGCCTGGCCCGCCACCAGGCTCACCGCCGGACAGGGCTACGGCTTCCGCTGGCAGTTCACCGCCCGGCACGCCACCAGCGACTTCAGGTACTACATCACCAAGAACGGCTGGGACTCCAGCAGGCCGCTCACCCGGGCGGCTCTGGAATCGCAGCCGTTCATGACGGTGCCGTACGGCGGCCAGCAGCCGCCGTCCACCCTGACCCACCAGGGCACGGTCCCGACCCAGAAGACCGGGCGTCACATCATCCTGGCGGTCTGGAACGTGGCGGACACCACCAACGCGTTCTACGCCTGCTCCGACGTTCAGTTCTGACGTAGGGTCAGCTAACCTCCGGCGCCATGGGGAGCGCAGGCACCGTCGCGGAGCTCGTACAGCGCCAATGGGGCGACCATCGGCCGGGGCTGAGATCCGGGGATCTGGTTCTCAGCCACCACCAGGTCGCCGCGGGCGCCGCCGCGCGGGCCGCGCTCCTCGTGGATCTGCTGCCACGGGGAGCCGAGCCGCACGTCGCCGTGCTGCTCGACAACACGCCGGAGTACCCGCTGTGGCTCAGCGCGGCGGCCCTCGCGGGGGCCGCCGTCGCCGGCGTCAACCCGACCAGGCGCGGCGCCGAACTCGCCCGCGACGTCCTGCACACCGACTGCCGGGTGCTGGTCACCGAACGGGCCCACCTGCCGCTGCTCGACGGCCTCGACCTGCCGGGCGTACGCGTCCTGGTCACCGGCACCGACGCGTACGAGCAGCGCCTGCGCGCCTGTGCCGGTGCGACGCCGGGCAGCGCGACCCTCGCCGGCGGCCCCGCTCCCGGCAGCCGCCTGCTCCTGTACTTCACCTCCGGCTCGACCGGCGCGCCCAAGGCCGCGATCTGCACCCAGGGGCGCCTCGCGGCGGCGGGCGCCTCGCTCGCCGCGCACTTCCGCGTCCGGCCCGACGACGTGCACTACATCTGCATGCCCATGTTCCACGGCAACGCGGTGATCGCGGACTGGGCTCCCGCCCTCGCCGGGCGCGCCGGCATCGGCCTGCGGCGGCGCTTCTCGGCGTCCCGGTTCCTGGACGACGTACGGGAGTACGGCGCGACGTACTTCACCTACGTCGGCCGGGCCGTCCAGTACCTGCTGGCCACCCCCGAGCGCCCCGACGACCGGGACCACTCGCTGCGGCTCGGCTTCGGCACCGAGGCGGGCGCGGTCGACGCGGCCCGCTTCGAGGCGCGGTTCGGGGTGCGCCTCGTCGAGGGGTACGGCTCCTCGGAGGGCGGCGCCGCGATCCGGCGGACCCCGGACACACCGCCCGGCGCCGTCGGGCGCGCGGCGCCGGGTGACGACCTCGCCGTGGTCGACCCGGCGACGGGCGAGGAACGGCCGCCCGGCGTGCTGGACGCGCGAGGCCGCCTCCTGAACGGCTCGGAGGCGATAGGCGAGCTGGTGAACCGGGGCCCGAATCCCTTCGAGGGGTACTGGCGCAACGAGGCGGCGGAGGCGGAACGCCGCCGGGGCGGCTGGTACTGGACCGGTGACCTCTTCTTCCGCGACGCGGCCGGCTTCCTGCACTTCGCGGGCCGGACGGACGACCGCCTGCGGGTGGACGGCGAGAACCTGGCCGCCGCGATGATCGAGAACATCCTGGCCCGCTGGGCGGACGCGGCGGCCGTCGCGGTCTACGCCGTACCGGACCCGGTGGCGGGCGACCAGGTGATGGCGGCGGTCGCGCTGCGCGAGGGCGCGGCGTTCTCCCCGGCCGCGTTCGCCCGGTTCCTCGCCGCGCAGCCGGACCTGGGCACCAAGATGGCCCCGCGCTTCGTGCGCGTCGTCCCCCGGATGCCGGCGACGGCGACGAACAAGGTGCACCGGGTGGCCCTGCGCCGCGAGGGGTTCCGCTGCGCCGACCCGGTGTGGTGGGCGCGGGAGCGCGGTGCGTACACGCCGCTGACCGGGGCCGACACGGCAGCGCTGGTGGAGGAGTACGCGGCGCACGGCCGGGCGCTGTGACGCGGAGCACGGGGGGC
>NZ_VBVX01000479.1 GCF_005981925.1 Streptomyces albidochromogenes | reverse complement strand
CCCCCGACCGGCTCGCCGTCCTCGCCGCCCGCGGCACGACCCGCCTGAGCCTCGGCGTGCAGAGCTTCGTCGACTCCGAGGCCCGCGCGGCCGTGCGTCCCCAGCGGCGCGCCGACGTCGAGGCGGCCCTGGCCGCCGTCCGCGACGCCGGCATCCCCGTCCTCAACATCGACCTCATCTACGGCATCGAGGGCCAGAACGCCGCCACCTGGCGCACCTCGCTCGACGCGGCGCTCGCCTGGCGGCCCGAGGAGCTCTACCTCTATCCCCTGTACGTGCGCCCGCTCACCGGTCTCGGCCGCATCGGCGCCGACGCCGACGCGGCCTGGGACGCCCAGCGGCTGCGGCTCTACCGCCAGGGCAGGGACCACCTCCTCGCCCACGGCTATGAGCAGGTGTCGATGCGGATGTTCCGCCGCGCGGACGCGCCGCGGCAGGCGGCGGACGACTACGCCTGCCAGACCGACGGCATGATCGGCCTGGGCTGCGGAGCCCGTTCGTACACCTCAGCGCTGCACTACTCGTTCGCCTACGCCGTCGACATGCGCGAGATCCGGAAGATCATCGACGACTACACCGCCACCGAGGACTTCTCCCGGGCCGTGACGGGCCGGTACGTGGACGCCGACGAGGCCCGCCGCCGTCATCTGCTCCAGTCGCTCCTCCAGGCCGAGGGCATGCCGCCGGCCGACTACGCCACGCGGTTCGGTGCGGCGCCGGCCGACGACTTCCCCGTCGAACTCGGCCGCTTCGCCGCCCTCGGCTGGCTCGACGAGAGCGCGCCGGAGGGCCTGCTGCGCCTGTCCCCCGAGGGCCTGGCGCACTCGGACGCG
Organism: Streptomyces albidochromogenes; assembly: GCF_005981925.1. Lineage (GTDB taxonomy): Bacteria > Actinomycetota > Actinomycetes > Streptomycetales > Streptomycetaceae > Streptomyces > Streptomyces albidochromogenes. The sequence continues at coordinate 2,404 of NZ_VBVX01000479.1, read as the reverse complement.
CTCGGCCCCGAGCTGTTCTCCCCCGCCGTACGGGCCGCCATGGCCGCGTACGAGCTGAAGTGAGCACGCCCATGGACCTGACGCTTCTCTATCGCGGCCCGCTCGCCTCCTGCGACTACGACTGCCCGTACTGCCCGTTCGCCAAGCGGAGGGACAGCTCCGAGCAGTTGCGCGCCGACCGCGCGGCGCTGGAGCGCTTCAGCGCGTGGGCCGCCGCGCAGACCGGCGACCGGCTCTCGGTCCTCTTCACGCCGTGGGGCGAGGGCCTGGTCCGCTCCTGGTACCGCCGCGCCCTGACCGAGCTGTCCCGGCTGCCGCACATCCGGCGCGTCGCCATCCAGACGAATCTGAGCTGCCGCACCGACTGGCTCACCGAGGGCGGCGCGGACCTCGGCACGCTGGCGCTGTGGTGCACGTACCACCCCGGTCAGACGCCGTACGACCGCTTCCTCGCCAAGTGCCGCGAACTGGCCGCACGCGGCGTGCGTTTCAGCGTGGGCGTGGTCGGTCTCCCCGAGCACCTGCCCGAGGCCCGCAGGCTGCGCGCCGCGCTGCCCCCCGAGGTCTACCTGTGGGTCAACGCGGCGGAGGGCCGCGCCTACACCGACGCCGAGGCCGCCCGGTGGACGGCCCTGGACCCCCTTTTCCCGTACAGCCGCCACCCGCACCGCTCGGCCGGTCTCCCCTGCCGGACCGGCGAGTCGGTGATCTCCGTGGACGGCGACGGCACGGTACGCCGCTGCCACTTCGTCCCCGCGGAGCTCGGCAACCTCTACGACGGCTCGTACCGCCGGGCCCTGCGGCCCCGCGCCTGCCCGCTCGCCGTCTGCGACTGCCACATCGGGTACGTCCACCTGGAGACGCTGCCGCTGTACGACGTGTTCGCGGGCGGGGTCCTGGAGCGGGTCCCCGCCGCCCGGTCACAGGGGCAGCAGGTCGGGCCTCTTCGCCTCGACGTGATCACCTGAGGACTCGCCGCGCAGCCGCCGCCCGATCCACGGCACCAGGTGCTCCCGCGCCCACTGGACGTTGTCCCGGCGCGCCTCCAGCGAGTTGCGCGGCGCCATCGGCGGCCATGCCTGGTCCGGGTCGGCCGGGACGTCGAGCCCGAGCACCTGGGCGGCGCGCAGGGCGACGCGGGTGTGGCCCTCGGGCGAGAGGTGGAGGCGGTCGCCGTCCCAGGCGCGCCTGTCCTGGACGGACTTGAGCGACCACAGGTCGAGCACCGGGCAGCCGTACCGGTCGGCGACCGCCCGTACGTGCGCGGTGTACGTCGCGATCTTGCCGCGCAGGTGCCGCAGCACGGGGACGCCGCGGGTGTCGAAGCCGGTGGTCACCATGACGGTGCCCACGGCGCCGGCGAGGTCGGCGACGGCCCGCTCGAAGCGCTCGGCCACCGCGTCGGGGTCGCTGCCGGGCCGGAGGATGTCGTTGCCGCCGGCGCAGAAGGTCACCAGGTCGGGGGCCAGTTCCTTGGCGCGCGGGACCTGCTCGGCCACGATCTGGTCGAGCAGCCGGCCGCGCACCGCGAGGTTGGCGTAGCGGAACGTGTGCTCGGGGACGCGGTCGTCGAGGAGCACGGCGAGCCGGTCGGCCCAGCCGATGAACGCACCGCCGGGGCCGGGGTCTCCGACGCCTTCGGTGAAGCTGTCGCCGATCGCCGCGTACGACCCGATGGTGCCTGCCCTGAATGTTCTCGAATCGTCTGCCACGTCGGCACATCCTTCACTGCGGCGAGTGGCCTACGCCACCGTAGGGAGGGGTTGACGCGGGGTGATATAGGACACCGGTCAAGATTCACCCAACCCGGAATAGACGCGGAACGCGCGTACGCCCCCTTTCGCCGTCGCGCGGGGCGGCGAAAGGGGGCGTACGGAAGTGCCAGAAGTGCCCTGTCAGGGAAGCACTCTGACGGGTCGCGGGGGTCAGACGGTGACGCCGTGGCCGCGCAGGTAGGCCAGCGGGTCGACGTCCGAGCCGTAGCTCGGGCCGGTGCGGATCTCGAAGTGCAGGTGCGGGCCGGTGGAGTTGCCCGTGCTGCCGGAGAGACCGATCTGCGTGCCGCCGGTGACGCTCTGGCCGGAGGAGACGGCCAGCGAGGACAGGTGGGCGTACTGCGAGTACCGGCCGTCCTCGTGCTTGATGACGACCTCGTTGCCGTACGCGCCGCTCCAGCCCGCGGAGACGACGGTGCCGGCGCCGACGGCCTTGACCGGGGTGCCGCTGGAGGCGGAGAAGTCGACGCCCGTGTGGTAGCCGCTGGACCAGCTGCCGCCGGCCGCGCGGTACGGGGTGGTGACGCCTGCGGCGACCGGGGCGGTGAAGCCGGAGCCGTTGGCCTGCGGAGCGGAGGCCGGCTTCTGGGTCTGGGTCTGCGCCTCGGCCTTGGGGGCGGCCTTGGGGG
>NZ_VBVX01000478.1 GCF_005981925.1 Streptomyces albidochromogenes | reverse complement strand
GGGCGGGGCTAAGCTGCTGAACAGCCATGAGATCGACCTCGTAACGATCTTGTGGTCAGACCCCTGTGCGGTGTTCCACCACCGCATGGGGGTCGTTTCGTCGTGCCGCACGCTACACCTTCGCGGCGCTGCGTGGCGACCTGATCACGAAACGTCACCGCCGTTGCCGCGAGCGCGAGTTGGCGCGCCGGAGGCGGGGTGGGTGGGGAGGATCCCCACCCACCATTCCCAGCAAAAGAGTCTCGGACCTCGCCCCCCGAAGCTCAAGCGCCGTTCATTCGCCTTGTCACTTTCCGTGCTCACTCGTCGCGCTCCGCACATACGATGGGTGGGGAAGCGGGGACCAACAGTGGTGCGACGCAGGGGAGTTCCATGGCGAACAAGCCCAACACGGGTCTGAGCTTCGCGCAGGGCAAGGTCGGATGGCCGTTCTTCGGCTCCGAACTCAAGCGGCGGCGAGAAGCGGCATCGCTCACCCAGCAGCAGCTCGGGGACCGGGTATACGTCTCGGGGGCGTACATCGGCCTGATCGAGGCGGCCGTCCGCAAGCCCCGGTTCGACCTCGCGCGGCGCATCGACAGCGAACTGGGAACGGACGGCCTCCTGGCCCGCATGTGCAAGGAGCTGATCGACAGCAGTCCGCACCCGGCCTACTTCGCCGATGCTGCCACCTTGGAAGCGGACGCCATCACGATCAGCGAGTACGCGCCGACGCTTGTACCCGGGCTGCTTCAGACGGAGGAGTACGTACGCGCTCTCATGGCTCCTACTGCGGCACTGGTCCTCGACCACGACATGGACACGTGGGCACGAGCCCGGGCGGCGCGGGCCGCCCTGCTCGACGGTCCGACAAGGCCCGTGGTGTGGGTCGTCCTCCACGAGACTGTGCTTCGCATCCCGGTGGGCGGCCGGGAAGTCATGGCTCGCGAGCTCTCACACATCGCCGCACTGGTCCGGCGCGGACGCATCCTGGTTCAGGTTCTGCCCTTCTCCGCCGGGGCGCACGCGGCGAGCAGCGGCATGTTCGCGGTCATGACGTTCGACGACGCGCCACCCGTCGCATACTCGGAGGGGCAGCATTCGGGTCAACTGGTCGACATGCCGCCGCTGGTCGCCAAGTACCAGCGGTCATACGATCTGATCCGGGCCGCCGCGCTGTCACCCCAGGCGTCCCTGGCCCTGATCGAATCGGCGGCGGAGGACTTCGCACCATGAGTAACGCGCATGACCTGAGCACGGCGACGTGGCGCACGTCTTCCCACAGCAACGCCGAGGGCGGGAGCTGCGTCGAAGTGGCCGACGGTCTGCCCGGGGTCATGCCGGTGCGGGACAGCAAGATCCCCGGCGGTCCCGCCCTCACCTTCCGTACCGCCGCGTGGTCGTCCTTCGTCACCGCTGTGAAGGACGACCGACTGCCGCGCGGCTGACACCCGCACGCGGGTCAGGAGTTCGGCGCCACCTTCGCCAGGCCGTTGATGATGCGGTCCATCGCGTCGCCGCCCGTCGGGTCGGTCAGGTTGGCCAGCATCTTCAGCGTGAACTTCATCAGCACCGGGTGCGTCAGGCCGCGCTGGGTGGCGAGCTTCATGACCTTCGGGTTGCCGATGAGCTTCACGAAGGCGCGGCCCATCGTGTAGTAGCCGCCGTAGGTCTCCTTGAGGACCTTCGGGTAGGACTGGAGGGCCAGCTCGCGCTGGGCGGGGGTCGCGCGGGCCTGCGCCTGGACGATGACGTCGGCCGCGATCTGGCCGGACTCCATGGCGTACGCGATGCCTTCGCCGTTGAACGGGTTCACCATGCCGCCCGCGTCACCGACGAGCAGCAGGCCCTTGGTGTAGTGCGGCTGGCGGTTGAAGGCCATCGGCAGCGCGGCGCCGCGGATCGGCATCGTCATGTTCTCCGGGGTGTAGCCCCAGTCCTCCGGCATCGACGCGCACCACGCCTTCAGCACCTCGCGCCAGTCCAGTTCCCGGAACGCCTTGGAGGAGTTCAGGATGCCGAGACCGACGTTGGACGTGCCGTCGCCCATGCCGAAGATCCAGCCGTAGCCGGGCAGCAGGCGGTCCTGCGGGCCGCGGCGGTCCCACAGCTCCAGCCAGGACTCCAGGTAGTCGTCGTCGTGGCGCGGGGAGGTGAAGTACGTGCGCACCGCCACGCCCATCGGGCGGTCCTCGCGGCGGTGCAGGCCCATGGCGAGCGACAGGCGCGTGGAGTTGCCGTCGGCGGCGACGACCAGCGGGGCGTGGAAGGTGACCGGGGTCTTCTCCTCGCCGAGCTTGGCGTGGACGCCGGTGATGCGGCCCGTACGGGGGTCGATGACGGGCTCGCCCACGTTGCAGCGCTCGTGGAGGCGGGCGCCGGCCTTCTGGGCCTGCCGGGCGAGCTGCTCGTCGAAGTCGTCGCGCTTGCGGACGAGGCCGTAGTCCGGGTACGAGGCCAGGTCCGGCCAGTCGAGCTGGAGGCGGACGCCGCCGCCGATGATGCGCAGGCCCTTGTTGCGCAGCCAGCCCGCTTCCTCGGAGATGTCGATGCCCATCGACACCAGCTGCTTGGTGGCGCGGGGCGTCAGGCCGTCGCCGCAGACCTTCTCGCGCGGGAACGCGGTCTTCTCCAGCAGCAGGACGTCGAGCCCGGCCTTGGCGAGGTAGTAGGCGGTGGTGGAGCCGGCGGGTCCGGCCCCGACGACGATCACATCTGCGGTGTGCTCGGAGAGGGGCTCGGTCACGGCGGGATCTCCCGTAAGACTCGGCGTCGCGTGCCGTGGGGCACAGGTCAGGGGCAGTCTATTGCGGCGCGGCGAGCGGCCTTCGGAAGGGTGCGCGCGGAGTACGGGGTCAGCCCAGCGTCCAGGTGGACAGCGCGGCGTCGAAGATCTCGCGGGAGTGCTGCCAGTCCCGGTCCCGGCTCTTGATGTAGATCGAGTAGTCGGTGCCGTTCGGGGCGATGTAGCCCTGGTCGATGGCGTGCAGGGTCTCGCCCGTCTGCTTGTCGGTGAAGGTGTACTCCCAGATCGCGCCCGGACGGCCCTGGAAGGTGTTCCGTTCGAGGCGCAGCCGCCGGAAGTCCCGCTGGTTGACCCTGGCCTTCCTCTCGATGGTGAGGAAGTTGTCGTACGAGGAGGCGTACGGCGGGCTCGGGACGACGCCGATGAGCAGGTGCTCCATGCCGGTGGAGCCGGCGTAGGTGATCTGGCCGGAGGTCTCGTCCGTACGGGACCAGACGTCCGGCACGGCCAGGGAGAAACCGGCGGGGTCGTTCACCGTGCGGAAGCCGGAGGGGGCTTCGGGTGCTTCGGGGGTTTCCCGGCGCTGCGGGCTCTCGGTGACCGGTGGGGCTTCGGAGGCGGGCGGGGCCTCCTGGGACGGAGCCACGGGAGCGGGCGTCGAGGG
>NZ_VBVX01000047.1 GCF_005981925.1 Streptomyces albidochromogenes | reverse complement strand
GCGGTGCTGGCCGCCGACCCGCGAACCGTCGCTCGTCTCGATCTTCACCGCGATGCCGATGAGGACGGGTACGGCGGCCAGCACCGCCAGCAGCGCGAGGGTGCGCCAGCGCCGGAAGGTGAGGGTCAGCTCGGAGCGCAGCAGGCCGAGGGCCCACAGCGCGCCGGGACCCCGCGCACCGTCCTCGCGCCGGACCGCCGTCTCAGCCCGCGACATCGAAGCCCTCCCCCGTCAGCGCCACGAAGGCGTCCTCCAGCGAGGCCCGCTCCACGCCGAAGGACCTCACCCGTACATCGGCCCGTACGAGCGCCGCGTTGAGGTCCGCCGGCTCGACCTCGCCGGGCGGCAGCTCGCCGGTCACCCGCTCCTGCGCGACCGTCAGGTCGGTGACCCCGTGTTCCCTGAGGACCCGCGCCGCCCGCGCCGGGTCCGGTGTGCTGACGGCGAGCCGCCCGCGCGCGCCGGCCGCCAGTTCGGCGACCGGGCCCTGGACGACGAGCCGGCCCCGGGCCATCACCGCCGCGTGGGTGCACACCTGCTCGATCTCGTCGAGCAGGTGCGAGGAGAGGAAGACCGTCGTGCCGTCCGCCGCCAGTTCCCGTACCAGCGAGCGGATCTCCCGCATGCCCTGCGGGTCGAGACCGTTCGTCGGCTCGTCCAGCACGAGCAGCCTGCGCGGCTGGAGCAGCGCGGACGCGAGCCCCAGCCGCTGCTTCATGCCCAGCGAGTACGCCTTGGCCTTCTTGCCGCCCGCCGCTGTCAGGCCCACCCGGTCGAGCGCCGCCGCGACCCGCGCCCGGCGGGTGCGCGGGTCGGCCGCCGGGTCGGCCGAGTCGTAGCGGATCAGGTTGTCGCGGCCCGACAGGAACCCGTACAGCGCGGGGCCCTCGATCAGCGCGCCCACCTGCGGCAGGACGCTGCGCGAGGCGCGCGGCACGGGGTGGCCGAGCAGCGTCGCCGTACCGGAGGTCGGTGCGATCAGACCCATGAGCATCCGGATGGTGGTCGTCTTGCCCGAGCCGTTGGGCCCGAGGAAGCCGAAGACGCTGCCGGCCGGCACGCCGAGGTCGAGGGAGTCGACGGCGAGCTGCCCGCCGCGGAACCGCTTCGTGAGCCCCCGCGTCTCGATCACGGTGTCGGTCGCGGCGTCACGGTCCACGGCGGACAACTCCTGCCTCCCGGTCTTCCCCGCTCGCCTACTTCGCCGCGTTCGCGGCCCTGACCAGCGCGTCCTGGGTGACCGCGCCGACGTACACCTTGCCGTCGTCCGTCATCAGGGCGTTGACGAGACGCGTCTTGAAGACCGTTCCCGAGCCGAACTCGCCGGACACCTTGTCGCCCAGCGCGTCCAGGAACTGCTCGGCCTCCGGGGGCACCTCGCCCTTCTCGGGCGCCTTGAAGTCCTTCGCGCCGCCGGGGGACGAGATCTCGGCGACCGTGGTCCAGCCCTCGCCGATGACGTTGAGGCCCTCGAAGTCCTTCGGGTCCTCCTCGCCCTTGAAGTCCTTGCCGAACTCCTTGCCGAAGTCCTTGCCGAAGTCCTTCTCGTGACCCTGCTCGTCGGCCTCGGTCACCTTCGCGCCCTTGGGCGGGCTGAAGCTGAAGGTGTCCGCCGCCGGCCGGGCGAAGTCGACCTTGGTGAAGCCGGCGTCGATCGCGGCCTTGCCGCCGCTGGTCGGCGCGAGCGTGAACTTGAGCGGTACGCCGTTCTCCGCGTCGACCGCGATCCTGATGGACTCGATCGTCGAGCCGGCCTGCTTGGGCTTGATGAGCAGCTGGTACGCGTCCCGGCCCGCGACCTGCGCCGTGCCGTCGACCGTCACGGACGTGGTCTTGTCCGCGGCCTTCAGCGCCTCCTCGGCCAGTGCCTTGGGGGTCGTGGGGACGCCCTCGGGCCGCTTCTCGTGCTTGCCGTCCTTGCCCGAGCCCTCGGCGCCGGCCGGGGCCTCGGCGTGGAACGCCTCGTTCGAGGCACTGTCGTACGCCCACACCTCACCGGCGTTGTGGATGAGGCTGTACTCGGCGGCGTCGTCCAGGATCGAGACCCGCTGCTTGTCCGGACCGTCGGCCGCCACACGCAGCGTGTGCGTACCGGAGGCCAGTTCCATCAGCTTGGCCTGCGGGTCGGCCGACGAACCCTCACCGTCGCCCTCGCCCTTGGGCGCCAGGCTGCCCGCGAGGCCGCCGAGCGAGGGAATGCCCAGGTCGGTGTTGATCTTCACGGTGCCGGAGAGCTGCTGCGTGTCCGACGCCGCGATCTTCTCGATCAGCTGCTGAGCGGTGATCTTCGGCAGGTCGGGGTCGCCGGAGTCGGCGAGCGCCGGGACGAGCCCGAAGGTCGCCGCCGCCACCCCCGCCACCGCGACCGGGACGATGTAGCGCGCGGCCTTCCGGCGCCCCGCGGTGGAGTCCCTGTCCTCGGTGGTCTGTGCGCTGTCGTTCGGTGCCATCTGTGCCCTACCTCCGTGGTTGGCGGCCGTCGTCAGTTGCACTCGTCCACCCCGCGCCGCCATTCTCACCCGTACGGGTGGGGAGTGGTGCTTACCATCTGACCAAATCGGCGGGCGGGAAGCGTCAGACCCCGGGATCAACTCATGTACTGCTCGGGGATGACACAAGGCTCCGGCGCCTCCCCCGTCAGAGAGCGAAGGCGCCGGTTGCCCCTTGCATCCAGTGGGTGGTCAGCGCTGGATGAAGACGTAGTCCGCCCGGTACGGAACGGCCGCGAGCGCGCCCGGCTCGCAGTCGCCGGCCGGTGCCGTGCCGCCCACCGTGTTCAGTCGCAGGATCTCCGTGGTCCGCGCGAGCAGCCCGTGCTCGGCGCCGGTGGACCGGGCCCGCAGGTCGAGTTCGGGGATGTTGCCGGCGCCGTTCGGGCTCCTGGCGATGAGCGAGCCGGTGACCGCGCTGCGGTCCGGCGCGATCCACTGCGGCGTACCGGAACCGGGCCGTACGAAGGAGTGGGCGATGCCGCCGGCGAGTACGGCGCGTACGTCGTACTGCTGGAACGCGCGCGTGCCGTCCGCCCCTTCCTGGCAGGTGTAGATCTGCTCGCCCTTGAGGACCCGGGCCTGGAAGCCGTGCAGCGCGCGGGCGAGGTCGAACCCGTCGGTGACCCGGTGGAACTGGCCGCGCACCGCGCCGCCCGGGAACTCGGCGGTGTGCAGGTTGGCGTAGAACCCGGTGGGGTTCGCCTTGAAGTCCGCCAGCAGGGCCGCGTTCGCGACCTCGACCGCACCGGTCGCGGTCCGCCACCCGCCCGAGCCCTTGCCGAGCCCCTTGCCCGCGGGCCTGCCCTTGCCCGCGGGATCGCCCTTGCCCGTGGCCCGGCCCTCGCCCGCGGCCTCGCCGTGGCCCTTCCCGAGCCGCGCGGTGAAGTCGATCTTGAGGCCGCCGTTGGTGCCCCTGGCGCCCTGGTGGATGTGGAGGGCGGTGGGCTTGCCGGTGCCGCGCCACTTCACGGCGAACGACACCGTGGCGCCCTCGATCCTGACGAACTCCAGCGCGACACCGTCCTTGTCGCCGGCGGCGGGTCCGCCCTCCACCGGCACCTCGTTGGCGCCCTTGAGGCTGGCCACGAAGTACGACGCGGCGCTGTCGCCGTGCCCGCCGGTTCGCGGGTGGGACCCCTTGCTGTCGGCGGCGGCCGGCATCACGGCCGTCATGACGCCCGCCGCCGCGACCGCGGCGGCGCCGATGACGGTGCTCCGGCGACTGCGTGTCCGTGCGATACCGCTCATGCCCGTACATCTCCCCGTTCCCGTGCCGCCGCCCGTCGCGCCGGCCTCCGAGCAGGGGTACGGAGTGAATCCGGGCGCACACTCAACGCGACGGCGTGACCCGGGTCACACTCGCATTGTTATCCGGCGCGGTGCACCACGGCGTCGCACAGCTCCTCCAGAGCCGCCTTCGCGTAGCACTCGGGCAGCGGCGCGAGCGAGGCCCTGGCCTCCTCGGCGTACCGGATGGTGTCGCGCCGCGCCTGGTCGAGCGCGGGGTGCGCGCGCAGGCGCCGCAGCACCTCGGCGAGCCTGGCGTCGTCCGTGAGGTCGCCGTCCAGCAGGGCGCACAGCTCGACGTCCTCCGGGCGGCCGTACTCGGCGGCCTGGGCGCGCAGCAGCAGCACCGGCAGGGTGGGGATGCCTTCGCGCAGGTCCGTGCCGGGCGTCTTGCCGGACTCGTGACTGTCGCTGGCGATGTCCAGTACGTCGTCGGCCAGCTGGAAGGCGGTGCCGAGGCGCTCGCCGTACTGCGTGAGGATGTCGACGACACGCTCGTCGGCGCCCGCCATTATGGCGCCGAAGCGCCCCGAGACGGCGATCAGCGAGCCGGTCTTGCCCGCGATGACGTCCAGGTAGTGCCCGACGGGGTCCTGGCCCTCGCGCGGGCCGGCCGTCTCCAGGATCTGCCCGGTGACCAGGCGCTCGAAGGCGTCCGCCTGGACGCGTACGGCCTCCGGGCCGAGGTCCGCCAGGATGCGCGAGGCGCGCGCGAAGAGGAAGTCGCCGGTCAGGACCGCGACGGAGTTGCCCCAGCGGGCGTTGGCGCTGGGGACGCCGCGGCGTACGTCCGCCTCGTCCATCACGTCGTCGTGGTACAGCGTCGCCAGGTGGGTCAGCTCGACGACCACGGCGGAGGGCACGACGCCCGGCGCGTGGGGGTCACCGAACTGCGCGGCCAGCATCACCAGCAGCGGGCGGAACCGCTTGCCCCCGGCCCGGACCAGATGGCGGGCGGCCTCCGTGATGAAGGGGACCTCGCTCTTGGTGGCGTCGAGCAGTCCTTCCTCGACAGCTGCCAGTCCGGTCTGGACATCGGTCTCAAGAGCCTGGTCCCGCACGCTCAGTCCGAACGGCCCGACGACGGTCACGAGGGTCACTCCTGTCTGCTGACGATCACACGGTTTGCCGATGTGTCGCTGTCTTCACTCAAGTCAGCCTATCCGGTCGCCTTTCGATCACAGTGAGCGCCTTCCCGTGGCCCTGAGCACAGTCCGATGAGCACCGCTCTGTTCCCTCTCGGCTGATACCGGCAGGAGTGGCCGCTTCGTCCCGCAGCGCGTCCGGCCGACGCCACCCACGACATTCCCGGCACAGACCGTGAAGCCGGTACGGAGAGATCTGTCGCCCCGGGCACACCCCCCGCACCCGGTCCGCCGAGACTCGCGGAGCGTCCGCGCCACCCCTCAAGCGCCCCCGGGGGACAGCGGCCCCAATTCCCCACTCCAGCAGGACCTTTCCGGACATCGGGAACTATTTAAGCACTGCCGTCCCAGGCGACTCCCACGTAACGTGTTGTCCTCCACGACCTGGAAAGCGAGGCAGCACCGATGCCCGAGCAGAGCCCGCTCGACCTGGCCGAAGGCGACCTCTTCGGCCCGCACAACCTCCCCTACGGCGTCTTCTCCACCGCGGACGAGCCCGAGCGCCGCCGGGTCGGTGTGCGGATCGGCGGCCACGTGCTGGACGCGGGGGCGGCGGCGCTCACCCTGGGCTCTCCGTACGCGGCGCTGCTCGCCCAGCCGACGCTCAATCCGCTGCTCGCGGCGGGGCGCACCGCCTGGCGCGACGTACGCCGGGCACTCACCGCGTGGGTCACGAGCCCGGCGCACCGGGCGGACATCGAGCCGCTGCTGCACCCGGTGACGGCGGTCACCCTGCACCTTCCGTACGAGGTCGCCGACTACGTCGACTTCTACGCCAGCGAGCACCACGCCACGAACGTCGGCAGGATCTTCCGCCCCGACGGCGACGCGCTGACCCCCAACTGGAAGCACCTGCCGATCGGTTACCACGGCCGGGCCGGCACGGTCGTCGTCTCCGGTACGGAGGTGGTGCGCCCCAGCGGCCAGCGCAAGGCGCCGACGGATCCGGCGCCGGTCTTCGGCCCCTCGGTCAAGCTGGACATCGAGGCGGAGGTCGGCTTCGTGGTCGGCACGCCCTCCACGCACGGCACGCCGGTCCCGCTCGCGGACTACCGGGAGCACGTCTTCGGCCTGTTCCTCCTCAACGACTGGTCGGCGCGGGACATCCAGGCGTGGGAGTACGTGCCGCTCGGCCCCTTCCTGGGCAAGTCCTTCGCGACCTCGGTGTCGGCGTGGGTGACCCCGCTCGAAGCGCTGGACGCGGCCCACACGGCGCCGCCGGCCCGCGACTTCCCCCTCCTGCCCTACCTGGACGACTCCGACGAGGAGGAGCCGGGCGGCTACGACATCCGCATCGAGGTGAAGATCAACGGCGAGGTGGTCTCGGCTCCCCCCTTCGCCACGATGTACTGGACCGCGGCGCAGCAGCTGGCCCAGATGACGGTGAACGGCGCGTCGCTGCGCACGGGTGACCTCTTCGGCTCCGGCACGGTCAGCGGTCCCGAGGTGAACCAGCGGGGCTCGCTCCTCGAACTCACCTGGAACGGCCGGGACCCGATCGAACTCGCCACGGGCAAGCGGACGTTCCTGGAGGACGGCGACGAGGTCACGATGACGGCCTGGGCCCCCGGCCCGCACGGCACGAGGGTCGGCCTGGGCGAGGTCACGGGGCGGATCGTTCCGGCATCGGAGTGACGGGGTGAGCGAGTCTCCCCCCGTACACACGAACGGGGGAGCCGCTTGCGAGCACCCGCCGTACGCTGGACGGACCCGCCAGACTCCGTCCCATGGGAGCACTGATGAGCGTCGTACCCGAGGACCCGGAGCCCACGTGGCCGGTCCCGCCCCCGGGCGGCTGGACCGCCGACGACCTGGACCGGCTTCCGAATCTGCCTCCGCACACGGAGCTGATCGACGGGAGCCTCGTCTTCGTGAGTCCACAGACCCTCTTTCATTCGCGGGCGGTCAGCTTCTTCGAGTGGCAACTGCAGTCCGTCGTCCCGCCCGAACTGGAGGTGGTACGCGAATTCACCATCGACATCGACCGCTACAACCGGCCCGAGCCCGACGTGATCGTCGTGGACGGTGACGTCATCGAGGACCCGGAGCAGACCCGGTTCCCCGCCGGGTCGGTGCGGCTGGCGATCGAGGTCGTCTCCCCCGAGTCCAGGTCGCGGGACCGTGAAACCAAGCCTGTGAAGTACGCGCGCGCCAGGATTCCCCACTTCTGGAGGGTCGAGAACAACGGCGGCCACGCCGTCGTCTACGTCTTCGAGCTGGAGCCGAGCACCGGGGCGTACACGAGCACGGGGATCTTCCACGACCGCATGAAGGTCCCGGTCCCGTTCCCCGTCGATCTCGACCTCAGCCGCATCACACCTCGCCGGAAGGCCGGCGGCCGGCAGTAGGACGGGCTGGGCCCTGCGGGCCCGGCTCCGCCCCGCCACTGGCGCTCACTGCGACTCGGGCGGCTCCGTGTCCCACTCGGGCTCCGCGTCCCAGTCCCAGTCCGCCGCCCCACCGTCGGCACCCGGTGACGCCGGGGCCACCGCCCCGGCCGGGGCCGCGGATCCGGCCGCCGGGGCCGATTCGCCCGCCGGAGCCTCCGCTCCGCCCAGCGCGCCGAGTACCCCCAGCACACCCTCCCCGTACGTGGCCAGCTTCTTCTCGCCGAGCCCGGCGATGCCGCCGAGCTCCGCCACCGAACCCGGCCGCACCGTCGCGATCTCCCGCAGCGTCGCGTCGTGGAAGATCACGTACGCCGGTACGCCCTGCTCCCGCGCCTGCTCCGCCCGCCAGGCGCGCAGCGCTTCGAAGACCGGGACGGCCTCCGCCGGGAGGTCCGCGTTGGCCGAGGCCGCCTTCGCCTTGCGCTCGCCCTTCGCGGCCCGGGCGGCCGGCACCGGCTTCGCCTCCTTGCGCAGCCGCACCTCCCGCTCCCGGCTCAGCACGGACGCGCTCGCGTCGGTCATCACCAGCGTGCCGTACTCGCCCTCGACCGCCAGCAGCCCCTGGGCGAGCAACTGCCGCACCACGCCCCGCCATTCGACCTCGGACAGCTCCTCGCCGATGCCGAACACCGACAGCTGGTCGTGGTCGAACTGGATGACCTTCGCGGTCTTGCGCCCCAGCAGGATGTCGATGATCTGGCCCGCCCCGAACTTCTGGCGGCGCTCCCGCTGCAAGCGCACCACCGTCGACAGCACCTTCTGCGCCGGCACGGTCCCGTCCCACGTCTCGGGCGGCGTCAGGCACGTGTCGCAGTTGCCGCAGGACGCGGCGCCGGGCTCCTGCCCGAAGTAGGCGAGGAGCTGCGCCCGGCGGCACTGCGCCGTCTCGCAGAGCGCCAGCATCGCGTCGAGGTGCGACGCCGCACGCCGCCGGAACGCCTCGTCGCCCTCGCCGCCCTGGATCATCTTGCGCTGCTGCACGACGTCCTGGAGGCCGTACGCCATCCACGCCGTGGACGGCAGCCCGTCACGTCCGGCGCGGCCCGTCTCCTGGTAGTAGCCCTCGACCGACTTCGGGAGGTCCAGGTGCGCGACGAACCGCACGTCCGGCTTGTCGATGCCCATGCCGAAGGCGATGGTCGCGACGACGACCAGCCCCTCCTCGCGCAGGAACCGCGACTGGTGCGCCGCGCGCGTCCCCCCGTCGAGCCCCGCGTGGTACGGCACCGCGTCGATGCCGTTGCGGCAGAGGAACTCCGCCGTCTTGTCGACGGAATTGCGCGAGAGGCAGTAGACGATGCCCGCGTCGCCCGCGTGCTCCTCGCGCAGGAACGACAACAGCTGCTTCTTCGGGTCCGACTTCCCGACGATCCGGTACTGGATGTTGGGGCGGTCGAAGCTCGCCACGAAGTGCCGCGCCTGCTCCATCCCGAGCCGCTGCGTGATCTCCCGGTGCGTGGCGTCCGTCGCGGTCGCCGTCAGCGCGATCCTCGGCACCTCCGGCCAGCGCTGCCCCAGCACCGAAAGGGTCAGGTAGTCCGGCCGGAAGTCGTGGCCCCACTGGGCCACACAGTGGGCCTCGTCGATCGCGAAGACGGAGATCTTGCCCCGGGACAGCAGGTCGAGCGTCGCGTCCAGGCGCAGCCGCTCCGGCGCCAGGTACAACAGGTCCAGCTCGCCGGCCAGGAACTCCGCCTCCATCGCGCGCCGCTCGCCGAAGTCCTGCGTGGAGTTGATGAAACCGGCCCGCACACCGAGCGCCCGCAGCGCGTCGACCTGGTCCTGCATCAACGCGATCAGAGGGGAGATCACGATGCCCGTACCGGGCCTGACCAGCGCCGGGATCTGGTAGCAGAGCGACTTTCCGCCGCCGGTCGGCATCAGCACGACGGCGTCTCCGCCGGCCACGACATGCTCGATGACCGCCGCCTGCTCGCCGCGGAACGCGTCGTACCCGAACACGCGATGCAGCGTCTCCAGGGCGTCGCTCCGCGTCACCGCACCGGCTTCGACCGCCTCGACCATGCCACCTGTCCCGTCCATCGCTCTGTCCCCCGTACGTTCCGTCCCCCGGCACCCCACGATAGGGGCACGCACTGACACCCCGGCCCAAAAGCTGCCGCCCGGCACCCCCGCGAGGAGGGGAACCGGGCGGCGGTCACGCACCGACGGTCGGCCGTGCGGTCAGCGGACGAAGACTCCCGCCTGGCCGGCCAGGTCCAGGAAGTACTGCGGCGCGACGCCGAGCACCAGCGTCACCGCGACGCCCACCCCGATCGCCGCAGTCGTCAGCGGCGACGGCACGGCGACCGTGGGGCCGTCCGCCTTCGGCTCGCTGAAGAACATCAGGACGATCACCCGGATGTAGAAGAACGCGGCGATCGCCGACGAAATCACACCGACCACGACCAGCGCCCCGGCCCCGCCCTCGGCCGCCGCCTTGAAGACCGCGAACTTGCCGGCGAAGCCGGACGTCAGCGGGATTCCGGCGAAGGCCAGCAGGAACACCGCGAAGACGGCGGCCACCAGCGGCGAGCGCCGCCCCAGGCCCGCCCACTTCGACAGGTGCGTCGCCTCGCCGCCCGCGTCCCGCACCAGCGTGACCACGGCGAAGGCGCCGATCGTCACGAAGGAGTACGCGAGCAGGTAGAAGAGGACGGACGAGATGCCCTCGGGCCGGGTCGCGATCACACCGGCCAGGATGAACCCGGCGTGCGCGATCGACGAGTACGCCAGGAGCCGCTTGATGTCGGTCTGGGTGATCGCAACGATCGCGCCGCCCAGCATGGTGACGATCGCGATGGCCCACATCACCGGACGCCAGTCCCACCGCAGGCCGGGCAGGACGACGTACAGCAGCCGCAGCATGGCGCCGAAGGCGGCCACCTTGGTCGCGGCGGCCATGAAGCCGGTGACCGGGGTCGGAGCGCCCTGGTAGACGTCCGGGGTCCACATGTGGAAGGGGACCGCGCCGACCTTGAACAGCAGGCCCATCAGGATCATCGCGCCGCCGATCAGCAGCAGCGCGTCGTTGCCCATGGTGTCGGCGAGCGCCGGGTCGATCTGCTTGACCGTCCCGTCGACGACGCTCGCGATCCTGGCGTACGACACCGAGCCCGCGTAGCCGTACATCAGGGCGATGCCGAACAGCAGGAACGCCGACGAGAAGGCTCCCAGCAGGAAGTACTTCACCGCGGCCTCCTGCGACATCAGCCGCTTGCGGCGGGCGACGGCGCACAGCAGGTACAGCGGGAGCGAGAAGACCTCCAGCGCCACGAACAGCGTCAGCAGGTCGTTCGCGGCCGGGAAGACGAGCATCCCGGCGACCGCGAACAGCATCAGCGGGAAGACCTCGGTCGTGGTGAAACCGGCCTTGACCGCCGCCTTCTCGCTCTCACTGCCCGGTACGGACGCGGCCTGCGCGGCGAACGAGTCGACGCGGTTGCCGTGTGCGTCCGGGTCGAGCCTGCGCTCGGCGAAGGTGAACACGGCGACCAGGGAGGCCAGCAGGATGGTCCCCTGCAGGAAGAGCGCCGGGCCGTCGACCGCGATGGCGCCCTCCGCCGCGATCTGCGCCTTCGTGGTGCCGTACCCGCCGGCCGCGAGCGCCACGACGGCCGCGAAGGCGGCGGTGACGGCCACGACCGACAGGAACAGCTGCGTGTAGTACCGGGCCTTGCGCGGCACGAAGGCCTCGACGAGTACGCTGACGACGGCCGCGCCCACGACGATGAGCGTCGGCGACAGCTGGGCGTACTCGATGTGCGGGGCCGTGAAACCGCCCTCGGCGCCGGGCGCCGCGACCGTCGTCCACAGGCTGTGGACAGCTGATGCGCTCACTTGGCCGCCTCCGCCTCAATCTCGGGGGTGGGGTCCGTTTTGCGGACGTCGTTCATGGTGTGCTGCACGGCCGGGTTGACGACGTCCGTCAGCGGCTTGGGAAAGACGCCGAGGAGCAGCAGCAGCGCGATCAGCGGAGCCACGACCACCAGCTCCCGGGCCTTGAGGTCGGGCATGGTCCGCACCTCGGCCTTGACCGGCCCCGTCATCGTCCGCTGGTACAGGACGAGCGTGTACAGCGCGGCGAGGACGATGCCCAGCGTGGCCACGATCCCGGCCACCGGGTACGCCGCGAACGCGCCGACCAGCACCAGGAACTCGCTGACGAACGGCGCGAGACCCGGCAGCGACAGCGTCGCCAGGCTGCCGACGAGGAACGTCCCGGCGAGCACCGGGGCGACCTTCTGCACACCGCCGTAGTCCGCGATGAGCCGCGACCCGCGCCGGGTGATCAGGAAGCCGGCCACCAGCATCAGTGCGGCGGTCGAGATCCCGTGGTTGACCATGTAGAGCGTCGCGCCCGACTGGCCCTGGCTCGTCATCGCGAAGATGCCGAGGACGATGAACCCGAAGTGCGAGATCGAGGCGTACGCGATCAGGCGCTTGATGTCCCGCTGGCCGACCGCCAGCAGCGCGCCGTAGATGATGCTGATCAGCGCCAGCACGATGATCGCGGGCGTCGCCCACTTGCTGGCCTCCGGGAAGAGCTGGAGGCAGAAGCGCAGCATCGCAAAGGTGCCGACCTTGTCGACGACCGCCGTGATCAGCACGGCGACCGGGGCGGTCGCCTCGCCCATGGCGTTGGGCAGCCAGGTGTGCAGCGGCCACAGCGGCGCCTTCACCGCGAACGCGAAGAAGAAGCCGAGGAAGAGCAGCCGCTCCGTGTTGGTCGCCATCTCCAGCTCGCCGCTCGCCCGCGCCTCGACGATCTCCGAGAGCGAGAAGCTCCCGGCGACCACGTACAGGCCGACGACGGCGGCCAGCATGATGAGTCCGCCGGCCAGGTTGTAGAGGAGGAACTTGACGGCGGCGTACGAGCGCTGGGTGGCCGCCGCTCCGTCGGTGCCCGCGTGCGCCCGGTCCCCGAAGCCGCCGATGAGGAAGTACATCGGGATGAGCATGGCTTCGAAGAAGATGTAGAAGAGGAAGACGTCGGTGGCCTCGAAGGAGATGACCACCATCGCTTCGACCATCAGGATCAGCGCGAAGAAGCCCTGGGTGGGCCGCCAGCGTGAGCTCTTGGTCTCCAGGGGGTCGGCGTCGTGCCAGCCCGCGAGGATGATGAAGGGGATCAGCAGCGCCGTGAGCGCGATGAGCGCGACGGCGATGCCGTCCACGCCCAGCTCATAGCGGACCCCGAAGTCGGGGATCCAGGCATGGGACTCGGTGAGCTGGTAGCGGTCGCCGCCGGGCTCGAAGCGGATGAACACGACGGCCGCCAGAACCAGCGTGGCGAGCGAGAAGAGCAGCGCCAGCCACTTGGCGGCCGTGCGGCGCCCGGCGGGCACGGCGGCGGTCAGGACCGCGCCGACCGCCGGGAGCGCCGCCGTGACCGTCAGAAGGGGAAAAGACATCGTGATCAGACCGCCCTCATCAGCAGGGTCGCGGCAATGAGGATCGCCGTACCGCCGAACATCGAGACCGCGTACGAGCGGGCGTAGCCGTTCTGCAGCTTGCGCAGCCGGCCGGAGAGCCCGCCGACCGAGGCCGCCGTTCCGTTGACCACTCCGTCGACCAGGGTGTGGTCGACGTACACCAGCGAGCGGGTGAGGTGTTCGCCGCCGCGGACCAGGACGACGTGGTTGAAGTCGTCCTGGAGCAGGTCGCGCCGGGCGGCGCGGGTCAGCAGCGAGCCGCGCGGGGCGACGACCGGGACGGGCCCGCGTCCGTACTGGAGGTACGCGATCGCGACGCCGGCCAGCAGGACGACGACCGTCATGCCGGTGATGACCGGGACGCTGATCGGCGGGTGCGGGTGCTCGAACTGCGTCACCGGCTCCAGCCAGTTCACGAACCGGTCGCCGATGCTGAAGAACCCTCCGGCGAACACCGACCCGAAGGCGAGCACGATCATCGGGATCGTCATCGACTTGGGCGACTCGTGCGGGTGGGGCATCGCGCCGGGCGTGACCTCGATGCCGGGCTCGACACTCGCCGCCTTGTCCGGGTCGGGGGCGGGCTGCCAGCGCTTCTCGCCGAAGAACGTCAGGATCATCACGCGCGTCATGTAGTACGCCGTGATGCCCGCGCCCAGCAGCGTCACCGTGCCGAGGATCCAGCCCTGGGTGCCGCCCGAGGCGAAGGCCGCCTCGATGATCTTGTCCTTGGAGAAGAAGCCGGACAGACCGGGGAAGCCGATGATCGCGAGGTAGCCGAGTCCGAACGTCACGAAGGTCACCGGCATGTACTTCCGCAGGCCGCCGTACTTCCGCATGTCGACCTCGTCGTTCATGCCGTGCATGACCGAACCGGCGCCGAGGAAGAGGCCCGCCTTGAAGAAGCCGTGCGTCACCAGGTGCATGATCGCGAAGGCGTAGCCGATGGGTCCGAGGCCCGCCGCGAGGATCATGTAGCCGATCTGCGACATCGTCGAGCCGGCCAGCGCCTTCTTGATGTCGTCCTTCGCACAACCGACGATCGCACCGAAGAGAAGCGTGACCGCGCCGACCACCACGACCGCCGTCTGGGCGTCGGGGGCGGCGTTGAAGATCGCGCCGGACCGGGTGATGAGGTAGACGCCGGCGGTCACCATCGTGGCGGCGTGGATGAGGGCGGAGACCGGGGTCGGGCCCTCCATCGCGTCACCGAGCCACGACTGGAGCGGCACCTGCGCCGACTTGCCGCACGCGGCCAGCAGCAGCATCAGCCCGATGGCCGTCATCTTGCCCTCGGTCGCGTCCCCGGTCGCCCCGAGGACCGGCCCGAAGGCGAAGGTACCGAAGGTGGTGAACATCAGCATGATGGCGATGGACAGGCCGATGTCGCCGACGCGGTTGACGATGAACGCCTTCTTGGCCGCCGTCGCCGCGCTGGGCTTGTGCTGCCAGAAGCCGATGAGCAGGTACGACGCCAGGCCGACGCCCTCCCACCCGAAGTACAGCAGCAGGTAGTTGTCGGCGACGACCAGCAGGAGCATCGCCGCGAGGAAGAGGTTCAGGTAGCCGAAGAAGCGGCGACGGCGTTCGTCGTGCTCCATGTAGCCGACCGAGTACAGGTGGATCAGCGTGCCCACACCCGTGATCAGCAGTACGAACGTCATCGACAGCTGGTCGAGCTGGAACGCGATGTCCCCCTGGAAGCCCTCCACGGGCACCCAGGTGTAGAGGTGCTGACGCATCGTCCGCGCCTCGACGTCGTACCCCAGCATCGCGCCGAACAGGACCAGTCCGAGCACGAACGAGGCCGCCGCGAGCGCGGTGCCGATCCAGTGGCCGACACGGTCGAGCCGCCGCCCGCCGCACAGCAGGGCCGCCGCTCCGAGCAAAGGCGCCGCTACGAGCAGCGCAATCAAGTTCTCCACGATTCTTGCGACCCCTTACAGCTTCATCAGGCTGGCGTCGTCGACCGAGGCCGAGTGGCGGGACCGGAACAGCGACACGATGATCGCGAGACCCACCACGACCTCGGCCGCGGCGACCACCATCGTGAAGAACGCGATGATCTGGCCGTCGAGATTGCCGTGCATCCGGGAGAAGGCGACAAACGCGAGGTTGCAGGCGTTGAGCATCAGCTCGACGCACATGAAGACGACGATCGCGTTCCGCCGGATCAGCACTCCCGCCGCACCGATGGTGAACAGCAGCGCCGCGAGATACAGGTAGTTGACCGGGTTCACTTGGCGACCTCCGATGCGTCCTGGTCCCGGCCGTTCTCACGGCCGGCCTCGCGGCCGAGCCGCTCCTCGGAGCGCTGCTCCAGCGCCTTGAGGTCGGCCATCGCCCCGCCCGACACGTCGCGGATCTGACCGCGCCCGCGCAGCGTCTTGTTGACCGTGAGCTCCGACGGCGTGCCGTCCGGCAGCAGACCGGCGATGTCCACCGCGTTGTGCCGGGCGTAGACCCCGGGCGCGGGCAGCGGCGGCAGGTGCTTGCCGCGTACGCGCTCCTGGGACAGCTCCCGCTGCGTCTTGGCGCGCTCGGTGCGCTCGCGGTGCGTGAGCACCATCGCGCCGACGGTCGCCGTGATCAGCAGGGCGCCGGTGAGCTCGAAGGCGAAGACGTACTTGGTGAAGATGAGCTCGGCCAGGCCCTCGACGTTGCCGCCGGCGGCGGCGTTCGCCCTGCCCAGCCCGTTGAAGGTGGACAGCGAGGCCTGCCCGATGCCGGCCATCAGCAGGATCCCGAACCCGAGACCGCAGCCGGCGGCCAGCCAGCGCTGGCCCTTGAGCGTCTCCTTCAGGGAGTCGGCGGCGGTGACACCGACGAGCATGACGACGAAGAGGAAGAGCATCATGATCGCGCCGGTGTAGACGACGATCTGGACGACGCCGAGGAAGTACGCGCCGTTGGCGAGGTAGAAGACGGCCAGGACGATCATCGTCCCGGCCAGGCACAGCGCGCTGTGCACCGCCTTCTTCATCAGGATCGTGCACAGGGCGCCGATGACGGCGACCGTACCGAGGACCCAGAACTGCACGGCCTCGCCCGTCGACGTTGCGGAGGCGGCGAGAGCGTTCATCCCCCGACCACCTTCTCCGTCGTCGGCTCGCCCTCGCCGAAGGTCGACGCGGCCTCCTGGGGCCGCTCGCCCCTGCTGTGCGCCACCTGCCGCTCCGTGCCCGGCGCGGCCTCGGTCACCAGGCCCCGGTAGTAGTCCTGCTCGTCCGTGCCGGGGAAGATCGAGTGCGGTGCCTCGACCATGCCCTCCTCCAGGCCGGCGAGGAGCTGCTCCTTGGTGTAGATGAGCGACTCGCGGCTGCTGTCGGCCAGTTCGAACTCGTTGGTCATGGTCAGCGCGCGGGTGGGGCACGCCTCGATGCACAGCCCACACAGAATGCAGCGGGCGTAGTTGATCTGGTAGACGCGGCCGTAGCGCTCGCCCGGGGAGTAACGCTCCTCCTCGGTGTTCTCCGCGCCCTCCACGTAGATCGCGTCGGCCGGACAGGCCCAGGCGCACAGCTCGCACCCGATGCACTTCTCCAGACCGTCCGGGTGGCGGTTGAGCTGGTGCCGGCCGTGGAAGCGCGGCGCCGTCGTCTTCTGCTGCTCCGGGTACTGCTCGGTCAGCCGCTTCTTGAACATGGCCTTGAAGGTCACGCCGAAGCCGGCCAACGGATTCTGCCAGGGCGTCCGGGGGGCTTCCCCGGGCTTTGGGGTGTCAGGCATCGTCGGCCTCCTTACCGTCACTCTTAGTGTCCGGCCCACCACTGACAATCAGCTCGCGCTCGTGGCGCGGCCGCCTGCGGGGCACCGGTGGCAACTCCTGCCCGGGCAGCGGCGGGACCGGGAATCCGCCCGCCATCGGGTCGAAGGCGGGTGGTTCCTCCCCGTCCTTCGCGGCCCGCTCCTTCTCCTTCTTGTCGCGGAAGATCTCCGCGACGAAGGACAGGAGCAGGATCGCGACGATCGCCCCGGCGACGTACAGCACGATGTTCTGGAATTCCATGTTCTCGTTGCGCATCGCGCGCACCGTGGCGACCAGCATCAGCCAGACCACCGAGACCGGGATCAGGACCTTCCAGCCCAGCTTCATCAGCTGGTCGTAGCGCACGCGCGGCAGCGTGCCGCGCAGCCAGATGAAGAAGAACAGCAGCAGCTGGACCTTGACGACGAACCAGAGCATCGGCCACCAGCCGTGGTTCGCGCCCTCCCAGAAGGTGCTGATCGGGTACGGGGCCCGCCAGCCGCCCAGGAAGAGGGTGACCGAGACCGCCGAGACGGTGACCATGTTGACGTACTCCGCCAGCATGAACAGCGCGAACTTGATCGACGAGTACTCGGTGTTGAAGCCGCCGACCAGGTCGCCCTCGGACTCCGGCATGTCGAAGGGGGCGCGGTTCGTCTCGCCCACCATCGTGACGACGTAGATGATGAAGGACACCGGCAGCAGGATGATGAACCAGCGGTCCTGCTGCGCCTCGACGATCGCCGACGTCGACATCGATCCGGAGTAGAGGAACACCGAGGCGAAGGCCGCGCCCATGGCGATCTCGTACGAGATCATCTGCGCGCAGGAGCGCAGGCCGCCGAGCAGCGGGTACGTCGACCCGGACGACCAGCCCGCGAGGACGATGCCGTAGATGCCGACCGACGCGACGGCGAGGATGTAGAGCATCGCGATCGGCAGGTCGGTCAGCTGCATCGTGGTGCGCTGGCCGAAGATCGAGACCTCGTTGCCGGCCGGGCCGAACGGGATGACCGCGATCGCCATGAAGGCCGGGATCGCCGCGACGACCGGAGCAAGGATGTAGACCACCTTGTCCGCCCGCTTGACGATCACGTCCTCCTTGAGCATCAGCTTGACGCCGTCCGCGAGGGACTGGAGGAGCCCCCACGGACCGTGCCGGTTCGGACCGATGCGCAGCTGCATCCAGGCGACGACCTTGCGCTCCCACACGATGGAGAAGAGCACGGTGATCATCAGGAAGGCGAAGCAGAAGACGGCCTTCACCGCGACGAGCCACCACGGGTCGCGCCCGAACATGGACAGGTCCTCGGCCGCGAGAAGCATCGTGTTCACGCGAGCACCTCCGGTACGTCGGTGACGGAGGCGGCGGCGGCCGGGCCGATACGGACGACCTGTCCGGGGACCGCGCCGGTGTCGGTGGCGACGCCGCCGCCCGTGGAGTTCAGCGGCAGCCACACCACGCGGTCCGGCATCGCCGTGACCTGGAGCGGCAGTTCGACGGTTCCGGCGGGGCCGGTGACGGCGAGCAGGTCGCCGTCCTTCACGCCGGTGCCGGCCGCGGTGGTCGCGGAGAGCCGGGCGACCGGCGTGTGGCGGGTGCCCGCGAGCGCCTCGTCACCGTCCTGGAGCCGGCCCTGGTCGAGCAGCAGCCGGTGCCCCGCGAGCACCGCCTCGCCGGCGCCGGGGCGCGGCAGCGGCAGGGCGGACTCGGCGGGGTCGGTGGCGTGGGCCCCGCTCCAGGCGCCGAGGCGGTCCATCTCGCGGCGTACGGCCCGTACGTCCGGCAGCGCGAAGTGACTGTATTTGTCAGCGCCTGCGGCGCGGGCGAGAGCGTCCGCGAGCATGTGCAGCACGCGCGCGTCGCCGGGGGCGAGCGTGCGCGTCATCTGGTCGGGCTTGAGCGCGGCCTCGAACATCCGGGCCCGGCCCTCCCAGTTGAGGAAGGTGCCGGACTTCTCCGCGACGGCGGCGACCGGAAGGACGACGTCCGCCCGGTCCGTCACCTCACTGGGCCGCAGCTCCAGGGAGACGATGAAACCGGCCTGGTCGAGGGCTTCACGCGCGCGCACCGGGTCGGGAAGGTCCGCGACCTCGACGCCGCCGACGAGCAGCGCGGCCAGTTCACCGGTGGCCGCGGCCTCGATGATCTGGCCGGTGTCGCGCCCGTAGCGGCTCGGCAGTTCGGCCACGCCCCAGACCGCCGCCACCTCGTCCCGCGCGCGCGGGTCGGTGGCCGGGCGGCCACCGGGCAGCAGCGCGGGCAGCGCGCCCGCCTCGACGGCCCCGCGCTCACCGGCCCGGCGCGGGATCCACACCAGGGAGGCGCCGGTCGCGGTGGCGGCCCGTACCGCGGCGGTGTACGCGCCGGGTACGGCGGCCAGCCGCTCGCCGACGACGATCACGGCGCCCTCGCCGCGCAGTGCCTCGGCCGCGGCGTTCCCGTCGCCGCCCAGCTCGGTGCGGTCGGCGATCGCGTCGAGCCATTCCGGTTCGGTGCCGGGCGCCGCCGGAAGCAGCGTGCCGCCCGCCTTCGTCAGGCCCCGGGTGGCGTGCGTCGCGACGGCGAACGTGCGCTGCCCGTGCTTGCGGTGGGCCTTGCGCAGCCGCAGGAAGACGCCGGGGGCCTCCTCCTCGGACTCGATGCCGACGAGCAGTACGGCGGGCGCCTTCTCCAGCGCGGTGTACGTGACGCCGCCGCCGTCGAGATCACGTCCGCGCCCGGCCACCCGCGACGCCAGGAAGTCGGCCTCCTCGCCGCTGTGCACGCGCGCGCGGAAGTCGATGTCGTTGGTGTCCAGGGCGATGCGGGCGAACTTGGCGTACGCGTACGCGTCCTCGACGGTGAGCCGGCCGCCGGTCAGGACACCGGCCCGCCCGCGCGCCGCCGAGAGCCCCCGGGCCGCCGCTTCGAGCGCCTCGGGCCAGCTCGCCGGCTGCAGCACGCCCGCCTCGCTCCGCACGAGCGGTGTGGTGAGCCGGTCGGGGCGCTGCGCGTAACGGAAGCCGAAGCGCCCCTTGTCGCAGATCCACTCCTCGTTGACCTCGGGGTCGTCGGCCGCCATGCGCCGCATGACCTTGCCGCGCCGGTGGTCGGTGCGGGTCGCGCAGCCGCCCGCGCAGTGCTCGCAGACGGACGGCGACGACACGAGGTCGAAGGGCCGCGACCGGAAGCGGTACGCCGCCGAGGTCAGCGCGCCCACCGGGCAGATCTGGATGGTGTTCCCGGAGAAGTACGACTGGAAGGGGTCGCCCTCGCCGGTGCCGACCTGCTGGAGTGCGCCGCGCTCGATCAGCTCGATCATCGGGTCGCCGGCGATCTGGTTGGAGAAGCGGGTGCAGCGCGCGCAGAGCACGCACCGCTCGCGGTCCAGCAGCACCTGGGTGGAGATCGGTACGGGCTTCTCGTACGTCCGCTTCCTGCCCTCGAAGCGGGACTCCGCGTCGCCGTGGGACATGGCCTGGTTCTGGAGCGGGCACTCGCCGCCCTTGTCGCAGACCGGGCAGTCCAACGGGTGGTTGATCAGCAGCAGTTCCATCACACCGCGCTGCGCCTTCTCGGCGACCGGCGAGGAGAGCTGGGACTTGACGACCATGCCGTCGGTGCACGTGATGGTGCACGACGCCATGGGCTTGCGCTGGCCCTCCACCTCGACGATGCACTGGCGGCAGGCGCCGGCCGGGTCGAGGAGCGGGTGGTCGCAGAAGCGCGGGATCTCGATGCCGAGCAGTTCGGCGGCCCGGATGACCAGCGTCCCCTTGGGGACGGAGATCTCGATGCCGTCGATCGTCAGGGACACCAGATCTTCGGGCGGGACCGCCGCCTCGCCGCCTCCGGAGGGAGCACTTGTCGTGACGGTCATGCGTTCACCTCCGTGGGGTGGGCGGGCTTGTCGGCCCAGACGGTCGACTTGGCCGGGTCGAAGGGGCAGCCCTTGCCGGTGATGTGCTGCTCGTACTCCGCCCGGAAGTACTTGAGCGAGGAGAAGATCGGGGACGCGGCGCCGTCGCCGAGCGCGCAGAACGACTTGCCGTTGATGTTGTCGGCGATGTCGTTCAGCTTGTCGAGGTCGCTCATGCGGCCCTTGCCGGCCTCGATGTCGCGCAGCAGCTGCACGAGCCAGTACGTCCCTTCGCGGCAGGGTGTGCACTTGCCGCACGACTCGTGGGCGTAGAACTCGGTCCAGCGGGTCACCGCCCGCACCACGCACGTCGTCTCGTCGAAGCACTGGAGCGCCTTGGTGCCGAGCATCGAGCCCGCCGCGCCGACACCCTCGTAGTCGAGCGGTACGTCGAGGTGCTCGTCGGTGAACATCGGCGTCGAGGAGCCGCCGGGCGTCCAGAACTTCAGCCGGTGGCCGGCCCGGATGCCGCCGCTCATGTCGAGCAGCTGGCGCAGGGTGATGCCGAGCGGGGCCTCGTACTGGCCGGGGCTGGTGACATGGCCGCTCAGCGAGTACAGCGTGAAGCCCGGGGACTTCTCGCTGCCCATCGAACGGAACCAGTCCTTGCCCTTGTTGAGGATCGCGGGAACCGACGCGATGGACTCGACGTTGTTGACAACAGTCGGACACGCGTAAAGACCCGCGACGGCAGGGAAGGGGGGACGCAGCCGGGGCTGGCCGCGCCGGCCTTCGAGCGAGTCGAGCAGCGCCGTCTCCTCACCGCAGATGTACGCGCCCGCGCCCGCGTGCACGGTCAGTTCGAGGTCGAGGCCGCTGCCGAGGATGTTCTCGCCGAGGTAGCCCGCCGCGTACGCCTCGCGCACCGCCTCGTGCAGCCTGCGCAGTACGGGGACGACTTCACCGCGCAGGTAGATGAACGCGTGGCTCGACCGGATCGCGTAGCAGGCGATCACGATGCCCTCGATGAGGGAGTGCGGGTTGGCGAAGAGGAGCGGGATGTCCTTGCAGGTGCCGGGCTCCGACTCGTCGGCGTTGACCACCAGGTAGTGCGGCTTGCCGTCACCCTGCGGGATGAACTGCCACTTCATGCCGGTGGGGAAGCCCGCGCCGCCGCGCCCGCGCAGACCGGAGTCCTTGACGTACGCGATGAGGTCGTCCGGCGACATGGCGAGGGCCTTGCGCAGGCCCTCGTACCCCTCGTGGCGCCGGTAGGTGTCCAGGGTCCACGATTCGGGCTCGTCCCAGAACGCCGACAGGACGGGTGAGAGCAGCTTCTCCGGGCTGGTCTCGTTGATCTCGGCTGCCAAGGTCATCACTCCCCCTCCTCGGCTGCCGGTCCGGCCGGGTGAGCGGGGTCGGACGCCGAGGTCTGCTGCGGAGCGTCGTTCGAGCTGAGGTGCTCGGACGGCGAAGGATCGTGCGGCGGCCCGTCCTGCGGGGTCTCCGCGCGCGGGTGGACCACACGGTGCTGCGGCGTCTCGCCCTTGGCGAGCCTGAGGCCGATGAGCGAGGCGGGCCCGGCGCCGCCGGTCGCCTCGACCGCGCCGGGGCGCTCGTCGGGGAAGCCGGCCAGGATGCGGGCGGTCTCCTTGTACGTGCACAGGGGCGCGCCACGGGTGGGCCGCACGGGCCGTCCCGCCCGCAGGTCGTCGACGAGGCGCTTGGCGGACTCGGGCGTCTGGTCGTCGAAGAACTCCCAGTTGACCATCACCACGGGCGCGAAGTCGCAGGCCGCGTTGCACTCGATGTGTTCGAGGGTGACCTTGCCGTCCTCGGTCGTCTCGTTGTTGCCGACGCCGAGGTGCTGCTTCAGCTCGTCGAAGATCGCGTCGCCGCCCATCACCGCGCACAGGGTGTTGGTGCAGACGCCCACCTGGTAGTCGCCGCCCGGCTTGCGCCGGTACATCGAGTAGAAGGTGGAGACCGCGGTGACCTCGGCGGTGGTGAGACCCAGCGTCTCGGCGCAGAACCGGACGCCGGTGCGGGTGACGTACCCCTCCTGCGACTGCACGAGGTGCAGCAGCGGCAGCAGGGCGGACCGGCTGTCGGGGTAGCGGGCCACGACCTCCTTGGCGTCCGCGTCGAGCCGGGCGCGCACGTCGGCCGGGTAGTCGGGAGCGGGGAGCTGCGGCATCCCCAGGCTCACCTCTTGATTCGCTGGTGTGGCGGTCACCGGTCGACGCCTCCCATCACGGGGTCGATGGACGCGACGGCGACGATGACGTCGGCGACCTGGCCGCCCTCGCACATCGCCGCCATGGCCTGGAGGTTGGTGAAGGACGGGTCGCGGAAGTGGACCCGGTAGGGGCGGGTGCCGCCGTCGGAGACGACGTGCACGCCGAGTTCGCCCCGGGGCGACTCGACGGTGACGTACGCCTGCCCGGGCGGGACCCGGAAGCCTTCGGTCACCAGCTTGAAGTGGTGGATCAGGGCCTCCATGGAGGTGCCCATGATCTTCTTGATGTGGTCGAGCGAGTTGCCGAGGCCGTCGGGGCCGAGCGCGAGCTGCGCGGGCCAGGCGATCTTCTTGTCGGCGACCATCACGGGGCCCGGCTCGCGGAGCCGGTCCAGGCACTGCTCGACGATCCGCAGCGACTGCCGCATCTCTTCGAGCCGGATCAGGAAGCGGCCGTAGGAGTCGCAGGTGTCGGCGGTCGGCACGTCGAAGTCGTACGTGTCGTAGCCGCAGTAGGGGTCGCTCTTGCGCACGTCGTGCGGCAGGCCCGCCGAGCGCAGGACCGGGCCGGTCGCGCCGAGCGCCACGCAGCCGGTGAGGTCGAGGTACCCGACGTCCTGCATGCGGGCCTTGAAGATCGGGTTGCCGGTGGCGAGCTTGTCGTACTCCGGCAGGTTCTTCTTCATGGTCTTCACGAGCTCGCGGAGCTGGTCCATCGCGCCCGGGGGCAGGTCCTGGGCGAGGCCGCCGGGCCGGATGAACGCGTGGTTCATGCGCAGTCCGGTGATCAGCTCGAAGGCATCGAGAATCAGTTCACGATCTCGGAAGCCGTAGATCATGATCGTGGTGGCGCCCAGCTCCATGCCGCCGGTGGCGATGCACACCAGGTGCGAGGAGATCCGGTTGAGCTCCATCAGCATCACGCGGATGATGCTCGCCCGGTCCGGGACCTGCTCCTCGATGCCGAGCAGCTTCTCGACGCCCAGGCAGTACGCCGTCTCGTTGAAGAACGGCGTCAGGTAGTCCATGCGCGTGACGAAGGTCGTGCCCTGCGTCCAGTTCCGGAACTCGGTGTTCTTCTCGATGCCGGTGTGCAGGTAGCCGATGCCGCAGCGGGCCTCGGTGACCGTCTCGCCGTCGATCTCCAGGATGAGGCGGAGCACGCCGTGGGTCGAGGGGTGCTGCGGACCCATGTTGACGACGATGCGCTCGTCGTCGGCCTTGGTCGCCGCCTGGACGACTTCGTCCCAGTCGCCGCCGGTGACGGTGTAGACGGGACCTTCGGTGGTCTCGCGCGCTGAGGCGGGTGGGGTAGTCACGAGTACGACCTCCGCTGGTCCGGAGCGGGAATCTGGGCGCCCTTGTACTCGACGGGGATGCCGCCGAGGGGATAGTCCTTGCGCTGCGGGAAGCCCTGCCAGTCGTCCGGCATCATGATCCGGGTGAGGGCGGGGTGCCCGTCGAAGACGAGGCCGAAGAAGTCGTACGTCTCGCGCTCGTGCCAGTCGTTGGTCGGGTAGACCGAGACCAGCGAGGGCACGTGGCGGTCGCTGTCCGGGGCGCTCACCTCCAGCCGGATCAGCCGGCCGTGGGTGAGCGAGCGCAGGTGGTAGACCGCGTGCAGCTCGCGGCCCGCGTCCTCGGGGTAGTGGACGCCGCTGACGCCCTTGCACAGCTCGAAGCGCAGGGCCGGGTCGTCGCGCAGCGTCTTCGCCACCCGCACCAGGTGCTCGCGCGCGATGTGGAAGGTGAGCTCGCCGCGGTCGACGACGGTCTTCTCGATGGCGTTCTCCGGGAGGAGGTCCTGCTCCTCCAGGGCGCCTTCGAGCTCGTCGGCCACCTCGTCGAACCAGCCGCCGTAGGGACGGGTGGCCGGTCCCGGCAGGCGTACGGAGCGGACGAGGCCGCCGTAGCCGGTGGTGTCGCCGCCGTCGCGCGCGCCGAACATGCCGCGCTGGACGCGGATCTCCTCGCCGCGATCACCGCGCTGGCCGGGCAGGTTCTGCGCGCCCAGGTCCTTGTCGGGGTTCGGCTCGTTGACGTCGCTCACCGCAGCAGCCCCTTCATCTCGATGGTGGGGAGCGCCTTGAGGGCCGCCTCCTCCGCCTCGCGAGCCGCCTCTTCCTGGTTCACGCCGAGCTTGGAGTTCTGAATCTTGTGGTGGAGCTTCAGAATCGCGTCGATCAACATCTCGGGGCGGGGCGGGCAGCCGGGCAAATAGATGTCAACAGGAACAATATGATCAACACCCTGCACAATTGCGTAGTTATTGAACATTCCGCCTGAAGAGGCGCACACGCCCATGGAGATGACCCACTTGGGGTTGGGCATCTGGTCGTAGACCTGCCGCAGCACCGGCGCCATCTTCTGGCTGACCCGGCCCGCGACGATCATGAGGTCGGCCTGCCGCGGCGAACCGCGGAAGACCTCCATGCCGAAGCGGGCGAGGTCGTACCGGCCGGCGCCCGTCGTCATCATCTCGATGGCGCAGCAGGCGAGGCCGAAGGTCGCGGGGAAGACGGAGGACTTCCGCACCCAGCCCGCGGCCTGTTCGACGGTGGTCAGCAGAAAGCCGCTGGGCAGCTTCTCTTCGAGTCCCATTGGTGACCCCTCAGCCCCTCAGTCCCATTCCAGGCCGCCGCGCCGCCATACGTACGCGTAGGCAACGAAGACGGTGAGCACGAAGAGCAGCATCTCGACGAGCCCGAAAAGCCCCAGGGCGTCGAAGGAGACGGCCCAGGGGTAGAGGAAGACGATCTCGATGTCGAAGACGATGAAGAGCATCGCCGTCAGGTAGTACTTGATGGGGAAGCGGCCGCCACCGGCGGGTGTGGGTGTCGGCTCGATGCCGCACTCGTACGCTTCAAGCTTTGCCCGGTTGTAGCGCTTTGGGCCGATAAGCGTGGCCATGACCACGGAGAAGATCGCAAACCCTGCCCCGAGGGCGCCGAGCACGAGGATGGGCGCGTAGGCATTCACGCTCCTCGCTCCTTCCAGTCGTCCTTGACCGTTGGACCGCACCCCGGGCCTGCGTTTTCGCGCCGCCTCGGCGATCTTCGCCACGCGAAGATCACGCTTATGTGAGGCAGTTCACAAGCCCGGCTGCTTCGCATCCTATGCCTGCCCGTCTGTGATCTGCGACACGGGTTGCGACAACGTCTTTGTGATCTCCACCACCAGACGAACGATCATTAACGCGGCTGTGCGGTGATCTTCATACGCGAAGTGCACGAGTGGCTACCAGACGTGACAAACGCTGGTGTTACCGCTGGTCGCAAGGGGTGCGCGCTATCAAGCGATGGCCAGTACAGGCAAATTCGCATGAGACGGCCGGTCGGTGATAAAGGAAAGCCGCCTCATCACTCCGGGGGAGCGGCGCGGACCGATGTGGACGCGTGCACGCGTTCACGAGCGCACGAGAGCCGGGAAGGGTTGCCGATCTGTGACCTGCACCACGTGCCGGAGGCTCCGATACAAGCGGGCTTGGCCAACGGTGTGAACGGATGGTAAGCGACGGGCAATTGGGACGTAACACGGAAAGCCCATGATCACAGGCATGATCACGAGTGCCCGTAATGCCCGTTACGGCGTCAATAAAGCCCGGCGGCAGTCGGATTCGGGCCGCCGGGGCGCAACTGTGGCGCAGCACACCTTTCTTGATGGGAACCGCGAACGCCTGATAGCGGTTGTCCCATGTCCCTCACCGCTCACATACCCAGCCACCGGAAACCCCGTCGCAGCGCCTCCAAGGTCGCGCTGCGTGCCGGAGTTGCCGGTGGCGTCCTCAGCACCATCGGTGTGGCCGGCGCTGCCGGGCCGGCGAATGCCGAGCCGGTGACCGCCACCATCGAAATGCCCACGATCACCGCGGAACTGGCGAGCACCGTCGCGGTCTCCGCCGAGGCCACCCAGCAGGTCGCGCACGCCTACGACCTCCAGGCCCAGCAGGACGCCGCCGCCGCCAAGGCCGCGAAGACCGCCAAGAAGGAAAAGGCGGAAGCCGAGCGCAAGGCCGAGGCCGAGCGCAAGGCCGAAGAGGCCGCGAAGAAGAAGGCCGCTGAGGAAGCGGCAGAGAAGGCCGCCGCGAAGGAGCGCGCCTCGCGTTCCACGGAGCGCACGACGCTCAGCGCCTCCGCCTCCGTCGGTTCCTCCGAAGCCTCCGTCTCCACCGGGACCGGCAACGCCGCGACCGTCGTCGCCTTCCTCAAGGCGCAGCTCGGCGACGCGTACGTCATGGGCGCCTCCGGCCCCAACGCCTGGGACTGCTCCAGCCTCGTCCAGGCCGCGTACCGCACGGTGGGCGTCGACCTGCCGCGCGTCTCGCAGGACCAGTCGGTGTTCGGCACCCAGGTGGGCACGTCCAACCTCCAGGTCGGCGACATCCTCTACTGGGGCAGCGCCGGATCGGCGTACCACGTGGGCGTCTACATCGGTGACGGCCAGTACCTCGACGCCGCCAACCCGAGCAAGGGCGTCGTCATCCAGGACCTTTCGGGCTACCCCGCGACCGGTGCGGTCCGCGTGCTCTGAGCGTCTTCCCGTTCGACGGAGGGCCGTCGTTCCCGCGCCCGGGAACGACGGCCCTCCGTCGTGCGTGCACCGGACCGCCCGTCCGGCCCCCGCTGAGGTGCCCGCGCGGTCCGCGTCGTACTTCCCCGTGCACCGGCGTCGCCCCACGCCTGACAAATGTCATGGGTTCTCGTGCACGAGATCGTCCTGTGGGCTGAGGGCCCGGCGCCGCCGCGTGCCGAGGATGGTGACACCGCGTACGACGGGTGCGCGAGTCGAACCACAGGAGTGCCCATGAGCCCCGCCCGCCCCAACGCCCGCCGCCCGCAGCGCCAAAGAGCCCGCCTGGCCGCCGCGGCCTCGGCCGCCGTGCTGTCGCTCGCGGTCGGTGTCGTGCCGACGCAGGCGTTAGCCGCCGGGCCGGTGACGGCCGGCCCCGCGACCGCCCAGCCCGCCGCGCCGCCGGGCGTGGCCGGCCACCGCCTCGACCGGGCGGCCCTGCGCGACTCCCTCGCGGCGATCCACCGGGCCGGCATGTACGGGGCGTTCTCGTCCGTCCGCGACGGTTCCGAGCAGTGGCACGGCGCGACGGGACTGGCCGATGTGGACACCGGGCGCCGGATGCGGCCCGGCTTCGAGCACCGGATCGGCAGCATCACGAAGACCTTCACCGCCGTGGCCGTCCTCCAGCAGGTCCACAAGGGGCGCGTCGAGCTGGACGCGCCGATCGGGCGCTACCTGCCCGAGCTGGTGCCGGGCGAGCGCGGTCGGCAGGTGACCGTGCGCATGCTGCTCAACCACACCAGCGGGATAGCCGACTACGTACTCCCCGCCTTCCCCGGCATCATCGAGAACCCCGGCGCGGTCCTTGAGTCCCACCGCTTCCGCCGCCTGGACCCCGAACACCTGGTCCGCCTCGGGCTCGCCGCGCCGCCGGCCGCCGAACGCGGGAAGTACGCGTACGCCAACACCAACTACATACTCGCCGGGCTGCTGCTGGAGAAGGTCACGGGCCAGGACGCGGAAACGTACATCACCCGCAACGTCATCCGTAAGGCCGGGCTGCGGCACACCTACTTCCCCGCATCGCCCCGCCTGTCCGGGCCGCACGCCAAGATGTACGAATCGATGTTCGGCCTCATCGAGCCCGCCCGCGACTTCAGCGTCTACGACATGTCCTGGGCCGGCACGGCCGGTGCGATGGTGTCCACGACGCGGGACCTCAACGACTTCTACCGTCAGCTCCTCGGCGGCAAGCTCCTCGGACCCGCCGGACTGCGCGCCATGAAGACCACCGTCCCCGCCCACGAAACGGAGCCGGGCGAGGAGGCCGCGATGCGTTACGGCCTCGGCATCTACACCCTGCGCATGCCCGACGGCCGCTGGTACTGGGGCCACGACGGCGGCGTCTTCGGCGCCGGGACCTGGGCGCTGTCCACCGAGGACGGCCGCAGGCAGGTCGCCGTCGGCTACAACCTGATGAAGTACCAGCGGTTCGAGGACGACGGCCGGCCGAAGCCGGACCCGATAGGCGACGCGCTGTTCCAGTACGTCGGCGGAGCGCTCGGCGGCGTCCCGGGCAAGCCCTCGGCCGCCCTGCGCCGGGCCGCGCCCGGTCCGCTGGCCCCGCTCAGCTCCCCGGCCCCCCACGGGCTGCTGCGCTGAGCGTCAGCGCGGCGGCCGGAGCTTGTGCCTGCGGACGGTGTCCCGCAGGCGTTCCGCCTTGCCGCGCACGAGGTCGGCCGGGAGGCGGCCGTCGTCCGGGTGCTCGTAGGGCTCGCTCCGGCAGACGCGGCACAGGCCGCCCGGCAGCGAGTCCGGCGTGCCGGGGGTGTGGCAGTCGGTGCACTGCATGACGAACCGGCCCCGTACGGGAGCCGGGAGCTCGGGCGGCATCCGGCTGATCAGCCGGTTCTGCACGAAGCCGAAGGGGTGGCGGACCGGGTCCGGCAGCATCGTCGCGACGGCCGCGACGAGCTGCGCCTCGGTCGCGCCCCGCCGGAACCAGTCCCCGGCCACCCCGGCGAGCGCCTCGCACTCCAGCGCGGACAGGGCGAGCCGGGGGTGCTGGTGCACGAGCCGGGCGAGCGCGTCATGACCGCGCGCCTCCGGCTCCCGCAGCGGCGCGGGGGCGGCCATCCCGGACTGCGGGACGTCGCCCCCGAGGAACGCGGCCCACCAGGCGTCCGGCCGGGCGGTACGCGTGAAGAAGGTCCGGTACACCCACCGCGCGCCCTCGGCGTCCTGCACGTCCCGGCGTACGCGCCGCAGGTGCCCGGCCTCGGAGAGCCTGCGCAGCACGGTGCCGACGGCGCACTGCCCGAAGCCCTCCAGCTCCCTGGCCAGCGCCTTGATGGAGATGTCCGCGCCCTCGGGCAGCCGGTCGATGTAACCGGCGATCGCGGCTTCCCTCTTGGGCAGATGTGCGAAATCCCCGGCGCGGCGCGGCTCCTGGTCGGGCGCGGACCGCTTTCCGAACCCGGGCTTGGCCATCGGGTGGGCG
>NZ_VBVX01000477.1 GCF_005981925.1 Streptomyces albidochromogenes | reverse complement strand
GGGTGAGGGCGGCGGCGGGGTGCGCCAGGGGCTGTACGGGGACGAGCGCCCCGGTGGGCTGTGCGTCGGCGGGCGGCGGGCCTCCCGCCGCACGTTCCGCCTCGCGCCTGGGCGCCAGACGCCGGGTCACCCCGCTGGGGTCCTCGGCGGGCGCACCGGCATTGCGCCGGGTCACGAGCCGCCGGGTCAGACCGCCGCCGACATCCGCCGCGCCGGTGGGACCCGCCGGGATCTCCCCCGGCCGTCCGGGTACCTGACCGGGGACGAGGGAGGCGGCCGCCGCCGGGCCGCATTCGGACCGGTCCTCCGTGGCCGGCCGGGCGGGGGCCTGGCCCGCCGTCGCCGTCCCGTCGCCGTTCACCGGCGGCGCGACGCGCGCGGGCCCGGCCGCCCGCGCCGCCTGGTCCGCCAGGGCCGACACCAGCGGGTCGGGAAGCCAGCCGGGGCGGGCCAGCGCCGCCGCGCCCTCCAGGGCCAGTTCGGCCGCCAGGGCGCCGGGGGACGGGCGGTCCGCCGGTGACTTGGCCAGACAGCGGGCGATCAGGGAACGCAACTGATGCGGAACGGCAGCGAGTTCGGGCTCCGCGTGCGCGATGCGGTCGGCCGCCGCGTCGTGCGGGCCCGCCGCCCACGGGGTCGCACCGGTCGCGGCGTACGCCAGGAGCAGGCCGAGGACGAACAGGTCCGACGCGGGGCCGGGCTCCTGACCCGCCAGTTGCTCGGGGGTGAGGTAGCCGAGGCGTACGGACAACTGCCCACCGGGGCCCGCCTCGGCGGCCGCCGCCGCGCCCAGCGCGCCGAACGCCGTCAGGCGCGGCCCGTCGGCGGCCAGCAGCACGGTGTCGGCGGCGAGGCCGTGCAGTACGGCGCCGGTGGCGTGCACCCGGGACAGGGTCTCGGCGAGCGCGGCGCCCAGGATGCGCACGGTGCGCTCGGGCAGCGGCCCGGCCAGCGCGACCGCCTCGGCGAGCGTCAGCGCCGGCACGTACGCGGTCGCCGTCCACAGGCCGGGTCCGTCGGCGCTCCCGGGGCCCTCGGCGCCTGCCGGGGCGTCGGTGCGCGACGCGAGCGGGGTCTGCACCCAGCCACCGGCCAGGCGTTCGGCCGTCTGCGCCTCGGCCTGGAAGCGGCGGCGGAACGCCGGCAGACCGGCCAGCTTCGGCCGGGCCACCGCGACCACGGCCACCGCACCGTCCGAACCGTGCGCCAGGTACTGCACGGCGCTCGCCGTCTCGCGCAGGCGTGACAGCGGGACGTACGGCCCGATGCGGCGTGGATCGTCCTGACGCAGCGCCTCCAAGGCGCACCCCCTGTGGTCACCGTGGTCGCCGTGCCGTGGCCGCTCCTGCGGTCACAGCGGCCACGTCCGGCACAACCGCCGATCTTATGGGGTGCTGTCCGGTTTCGACCAGGGCCACCTGGGCCGTTGACGCTCGCGCCCGCCCGGCGCGTACTCGTACTTCCAGCCGCGCTGGAGCCCGAGCCGCTTGCTGTACCCGGCGGGGACGCGCAGGTACGCGTGGACGGTCGGCGGGCCGCCGTCGTCGTCCGGCACGGGCACCTCGTACCACTTCGGCGGGTGTCCGGTCGGCCCGACGAGGACCGGCAGCACCCGCCCGTCCAGGGGGCCGCCCACGAAGGGCGTGTTCTCGCTTCTCACCCGGCCAGTCTCGCAGGGCGGGCGGTCACAGCAGGTGCGCCGCCTCCGCGATCACCGGGATCACCCGCCGCGCCAGTACCCCCGCCGGGCCGTCCGCCGTCTCCGTCGCCAGCGCCGCCCGGGTCAGGGCCGCCGTCTGCGGGTCGGTCGCCGCGGTGGCGGTCAGCAGCGCGACGAAGTGGTCGACCAGCCAGTCCCGCAGCTCGCCGGCCGGTGGCTGCTTGCCCTCGTCCAGCCAGATCAGGGAGGCCGCCTCGACGGTCGTGATCCAGGTGCGCACCATCATCCGCAGCCGGGGCCCGGCCGTGCCGGCGACCCCGAGGTGGGTGAGGACCTGCTCGGCCGCGGCCCTCCGCACCCCGTCGACGGTCGCGGTCGTCCGGGAGGTCTCGGCGACGCTGCCGCCCTGGAGCAGGGCGCTGAACCCGGCGTCGTGCTCGTCGACGAACGCGAGGTAGCGGTCGAGGGCGCGGCTGAGCCGCCGGGTGAGCGGACCGGTCTGCGGTTCGGCGAAGCACAGCTTCAGCTCGTCGGCGGCGGAGCCGAGCGCGGCCTCGTACAACTGCTGCTTGCCGCCCGGGAAGTAGCGGTACACGAGCGGCCGCGACACCCCGGCCGCCTCCGCCACGTCGTCGAGCGAGACGTCCTCGGGGGCCCGGTGCGCGAAGAGGGACAGGGCGGCGCCGAGGAGTTGGGTACGACGCTCCTCGACGCTGAGCCTGCGGTACGCGGGGGTGGTCGCTGCCGGGGTCATGTCGGCAGGGTAACCCCGCGTTTGACCGTTTACGCGAGGAGTCCCGAGCTCTTCCACAGCCTGCGGCCGACGCCCTGGAGCACACCGATGTCGTCGAAGAAGTCGGTGAGCCGCCTGGCGCCGTTCTGCATGACCTCTGTGCGGTGGCCGCTCGCCTTGACCTGGGCGACGGCCTCGCGGCGGTCGAGGCCGACGTTCTCGTACACCTGCGGGTTGACGAAGCACGTCGAGAAGACGCGGGCCGCCTCGCCGCAGCTGACCCGGGTCAGCTCGCGCTCCCAGGCGGGCGCGGTCACCATCTGGCGGCGCAGTTCCTCGCGGGCGTACCGGACATGGCGGGCCTCCTCGACCACGTGGATGCGGGTCACGCCGCGCACCAGGGTCTGGACGCGCTCGTCGGGGAAGGTCAGCCGCTGCATCCAGTCGAGGATCTCCTCGCCGAGCAGCGTCGCCGCGAACGAACCGGGCGTCGTCGAGACGGTCTTCAGGACGCGCGCGAGGTTGTGGTAGAGCCGGGGCACCGGGTACGCGGGGGCGCCGCCCTTCTGGATCATCTTGGCGAACATCATCGAGTGCCGGCACTCGTCGGCGATCTCGGTGAGCGCGTACCGCACGTGGTTGCTGGTCACGGACTTGTCGTAGATGTGCCGGACCAGCAGCTGCATCAGGATGATCTCGAACCAGATGCCGAGGGACGCGAGCGAGGCCGCCTCGTGCCGGGCGAGGTCCATGCGCTGCTCCTCGGACATCTTCCGCCAGAGCGGGGTGTCGTAGAGCGATACGAGCTCCGGCGGCCAGAACCACTTGCCCTCCTCGACCGGCGCGGCCCAGTCGAGTTCCGCCTCAGGGTCGAAGGAGTGCTTGGCGGACGACTCCAGCAGGCGCTCGGCCACCTGCTCACGGTCCTTGAGGACGCCGAGTGCGTCCCTGAGCGCGTCGCGTTCGGTCACTGTCGTCATGGCGGGGGGCACCTCACGGGTG
>NZ_VBVX01000476.1 GCF_005981925.1 Streptomyces albidochromogenes | reverse complement strand
GAGCGGGCGGGGCGGGGGTGCCCGAGGCGGCGATCAGGCCGGTGCCGGTGTCGTCGTCCGCGTTCAGGTCGGTCAGCATCTGCCTGCTGAAGCCGAAGAAGTACGTGGCGAGGAATCCGGCGGCGTAACCGACGGCCAGCCCGGCGGCGTACACAGCGACCATCACGCCCATGCCCTGGTTGCCGGCCAGGAGCGGGAACAGGGCCCAGCCGGACGGGCCGATGGCGGTGGAGCCGAACGCGTCCCCGAGCTGGTTGAACAGGCCGACGAAGCCGCCGCCGAACGCGCCGCCGACGCAGGCGGTGACGAACGGGCGTCCGAGGGGCAGCGAGACGCCGTAGATGAGGGGCTCGCCCACGCCGAGGAAACCGGCGGGGAGCGCGGACTTGATGGTGCGCCGGACCGAGCCGTTGCGGGGGAGGCGGACGTACACGGCGGCGGCCGCGCCGACCTGGCCCGCGCCGGCCATGGCGAGGATCGGCAGGAGGACCGTGAAGCCCTGCTGCTCGATGAGGGTGGTGTGGATCGGGATGAGGGCCTGGTGCAGGCCGAGCATGACCAGGGGCAGGAACAGGCCGCCGAGCACGAAGCCGGCCGCCGCGCCGCCGGTGGCCAGCAGCCAGTCCGCGAAGTCGCCGATGGCGGTGGAGATCTCGCCGGCCACGAACATCAGGCCGAAGACGGTGACGAGGCCGGAGACCAGGACGGTGAGGGTCGGGGTGACGAGGACGTCGAGGGCCTCCGGGACCCACCGGCGGCACCATTTCTCGACGTACACCGCGAGGACCGCCGCGCCGAGCGCGCCGAGGACTCCGCCCTGGCCGGGGGAGAGCGACTGGCCGAACGCGTCGATCTTCGCGACGCCCGGGAAGACGATGATCGCGGCGACCGCGCCGCCCAGGATCGGCGTACCGCCGAACTCCTTCGCGGTGTTGAGGCCGACGAACACCGCGATCAGGGCCATGAAGCCGGTGGCGATCGCGGCGAGGGCGGGGGTGACGGCGGGGAGCCATCCGAGGTTGACCATGAGGCCGTTGAATCCGGCGATGATGCCGCAGCCGATGAGGGCGGGGATCAGCGGGACGAAGATGTTCGCGATCCTGCGCAGGAAGAGTTTGAAGGGGGTGGCGTTCCTGGCCTTCCGCTCGGCCCTGATCGCCGCCCCCTGCGCGGCGAGTCCGTCGGCGGTGAGCGCGTCGGCGGTGAGGGGGGTGGGTGGTGCGGCCGGGGCCGCCGCGCGTTCCTCCTCGACCAGGGCCTCGAACTCAGGGGTGACCCGGGCGACCGTGCCGGGGCCGAGGACGATCTGGTACGTGGTGTCCTCGACCACGCCCAGGACGGCGGGCAGCGCGGCCAGCCGCTCGTCCTGGACCAGGGAGCGGTCGCGCAGGCCCAGCCGCAGGCGGGTCATGCAGTGGGCGATGGAGATGACGTTCCCCGCGCCTCCGACGAGCGGAAGGATCGCGGCGGCGGTGGCGCGGTTCTTGTTCTCTGTCATGGTGCGTGGTGCCTTGCTGTGCGGGGGTGGTACGTCCCAGTTCAGGGCGTACGGGCCGCCGCGGCGCGGAGCGCCACGCGCAAGTGGCCCCGCGCTTCGTCGAGGAGGGTGGCGGCGGTGGGTCCGTCGACCGCCCCGAGGATCACCAGGATGGCGTTCTTCACCTCTCCGCCGGTGGCGGCGAGCGCGGCCTCGATCTCCGGGTCGGGCGCGCCCGTGGCGAGCGCGACGATGCGGCGGGAGCGGGCGCGCAGCTTCTCGTTGGAGGCGCGTACGTCGACCATGAGGTTTCCGTACGTCTTGCCGAGCCGGATCATCGTGATCGTCGAGATCATGTTCAGGACGAGCTTCTGGGCCGTGCCTGCCTTGAGGCGGGTGGAGCCGGTGAGCAGTTCGGGGCCGACGACGATCTCCAGGCCGTGCTCGGCGGCGGCGCCCAGCGCGCTGTCCTCGTTGCACGACAGGCCGATGGTGAGGGCTCCGGCGCGGCGGGCGTGCTCGACGGCGCCGATCGCGTACGGGGTGCGGCCGGAGGCCGAGATGCCGACGACGGTGTCGTCGGCGGTCAGGCCGAGCGCGTCGAGGTCGGCCGCAGCGAGCTCCTTGGAGTCCTCGGCGCCTTCCACCGCCTTGATCATCGCGGTGGGTCCGCCGGCGATCAGGCCGACGACCCGGGCGGGGTCGGTGTTGAAGGTCGGCGGGCACTCGCTCGCGTCCAGCACGCCGAGCCGTCCGGCCGTGCCGGCGCCCAGGTAGACCAGCCGGCCGCCGCGGGCCATCCGCTCGGCGGTGGCGTCGATGGCGGCGGCGATCTGCGGGAGCCGGGCGGCGACGGCCTCGGGGACGGAGCGGTCCTCGCCGTTCATGATGCGGGCGATCTCGGCGGTCGGCAGCCGGTCGATGTCGGCGAGCTCGGGGCGGAACGCCTCGGTGGTGAGGGTGGCGAGCTGGGCGCGCAGTTCGCCGTACGTCGGGGAGGTGGAGGTCATGAGGAGTGCGGCTCTTTCTCGTCGTGCCGGGCTGCTTCCACGTGGCTAGCGGCTGGTGCTCCGGGGCGTGTGGCGGTGGGCCAGCGCCTCGTAGGAGGCGGCGAGGGCGGGGGCCGCCGTCTCGTAGGTGCGCTGCGCCACGCCTATGAACAGGCAGTCCACGACGAGCAGTTGGCTCGTACGGCTGGACATGGCCGCCGGGCGCAGTTCGCTCTCGCGGGCGGTCGACGTGGTGAGGACGTGGTCGGCGTACTGCGACACGGGCCCGTCCGGGCGGCCCGTGATCGCGACCGTGGTGGCTCCCCGGTCGAAGGCGACGCGCAGCGGCTCGATGGCGTCGCCGGTCGAGCCGGAGTGCGTGATGGCTATCGCCACGTCGCCGGAGCGGAGCTGGACGGCGTTGGTGACGGCGAGGTGCGGGTCGGTGTGGGCGTGCGCGATCAGGCCGATGCGCAGCAGCTTCTGGGCGAGGTCCATGCCGACGAGGGAGGAGGCGCCGACGCCGTAGATGTCGATGCGGCGGGCTGTGGCCAGGGCGGTGACGGCCGCGCCGAGCTGGACGGTGTCGAGGCCGGCGGCGGTGTCGGCGAGGGTCTGCTGCTCGTCGTAGGCCAGCTTCGCCACGACGTCCGCGATCGGGTCGTCGACGGCGATGTCGGCGGTCACCGCGGGCGCGCGGCCGGACTGCTGCTGGGCGGCGAGTCCGGCGAGCGCGAGGCGCAGGTCGCGGTAGCCGGGGTAGCCGAGGAGGCGGGCGGTGCGGACGACGGTGGCCTCGCTGGTGCCGGTGAGCTCCGCGAGACCGGTGACCGTGAGGGCGGCGCAGCCGGCCGGGTCGGCGGCGACGGCTTCCGCGACGCGCTGCATGGAGCGGGTCATGGACGGCGCCAGGGTCCGGACCTTGGCCGCGAGGGCGGCGGG
>NZ_VBVX01000475.1 GCF_005981925.1 Streptomyces albidochromogenes | reverse complement strand
CGGCGTGCTGCTCTCCGGAGCCTTCGCCGCCGGCGCCGACCCCGACGACTTCTTCCGCGACCGCGTCAACGAGGCCCAGGCGCTGCACGCGCGCGTGGTGCTCCTGCGGGACCGCCCCACGGGCGGCATGACCGCAGCCCCCGCCGCCCGCGAACTCGCGCTGAGCCACGACACGGCCATCAGCGAGATCGAGCCCGAGGACGCCAGCGAGCTGGAGAACGTCGCAGAGATGCTCGCCATCACGGATTTCGCCGCCGTTTACCTGGCGCTCGCTTCCGCAGGCGGATCATGAGCACGAGCACCTGACAGCGGCAGCACCACCGGCACCACAAGCCCCATCAGCCAGCCCACCGAGGTGGGACCAGCCCCACCGCCGAAGGCCGTACCGCCAAGGGTCACCACACGCAGCAGCCACCACACCCAGGGGAAGCCCCATGGACCGCCTCTCGAACACCGTGCGCCCCTACGCCTGGGGCTCCACGACCGCCATCCCGGCCCTCCTCGGCACCGCCCCCACCGGCGAACCCCAGGCCGAGATGTGGATGGGGGCCCACCCCGGCGCCCCGTCCCGCGTCGACCGCGGAGACGGCGCGGGCGAGCAGCCACTGTCGGCGGTCATCGACGCGGCCCCCGAAGCGGAACTGGGCGAAGCCGCGGTACGGAAGTTCGGCCCCCGCCTCCCCTTCCTCCTCAAGATCCTCGCGGCCGGCGCCCCCCTCTCCCTCCAGGTCCACCCGAACCTCGCCCAGGCGAGGGAGGGTTACGCCGCCGAGGAGAGCGCCGGGGTCCCGATCGACGCCCCCCACCGCAACTACCGGGACGCGAACCACAAGCCCGAACTGATCTGTGCCCTGACCCCCTTCGAGGGCTTCTGCGGCTTCCGCGCCCCCGCCGAGTCGGCCGACGTGCTCGCGGCGCTCGACGTCGACTCCCTCAAGCCGTACGTCGACCTCCTGCACGCCCACCCCGAGGAGGCCGCCCTCCGCGAGGTGCTCACCGCCGTACTGTCGGCGGACCGCGCCGAGATGGCGGAGACGGTCACCTCCGCCGCGGCCGCCGCCGACCGCCTGGGCGGCGCGTACGCCCCGTACGCGACCCTCGCGCACCACTTCCCGGGCGACCCGGGCGTGATCGCCGCCATGCTGCTGAACCACGTCCGGCTCCAGCCCGGCGAGGCACTCTTCCTCGGCGCCGGAGTCCCGCACGCGTACCTCGGCGGCCTCGGCGTCGAGATCATGGCGAACTCCGACAACGTCCTGCGCTGCGGCCTCACCCCCAAGCACGTCGACGTCCCCGAACTCCTGCGCGTCGTCCGCTTCGAGGCGGGCGACCCGGCCGTTTTGCGACCCGAGGCGTCGTCCTCCACCGGCGAGGAGCTGTACGACACGCCGATCGAGGAGTTCCGCCTCTCGCGCCACGTCCTCGCCCCCGGCGCCGCGCCCCGCACCCTCCCGTCGGCCACCCCGCAGATCCTGCTCTGCACGGCGGGTGAGGTCCGCGCCGGCGAGCTGACGCTCGCCCCCGGCCGGTCGGCCTTCGTACCGGCAGGCGAAACGGTGCGATTGTCCGGTACGGGCACACTCTTCCGCGCAACTGTGG
Source organism: Streptomyces albidochromogenes (assembly GCF_005981925.1). Classification (GTDB taxonomy): domain Bacteria; phylum Actinomycetota; class Actinomycetes; order Streptomycetales; family Streptomycetaceae; genus Streptomyces; species Streptomyces albidochromogenes. Next base: position 1,834 of record NZ_VBVX01000475.1, on the reverse strand, counting down.
TCGCCTGACGTACCGTCCGCACACGCGGCCACAGCAAGCTGCAACAATGTGCGGCCGTACGGCGGCGCCAGGGCCGCGGCACCAAGGAAGGGACATCCGGCACCCATGAGTGCGTCAGGCGGAACCAAGGCGATCGTGGCGGCACTCGCCGCCAACCTCGCGATCGCAGTAGCCAAGTTTGTGGCGTTCCTCTTCAGTGGCTCGTCCTCGATGCTCGCGGAGAGCGTGCACTCGCTCGCCGACTCGGGCAACCAGGGCCTGCTGCTGCTCGGCGGGAAGAAGGCCAAGCGCGAGGCGACCCCCCAGCACCCCTTCGGCTACGGCCGCGAGCGTTACATCTACGCCTTCCTGGTCTCGATCGTCCTCTTCTCCGTGGGTGGCATGTTCGCCATCTACGAGGGCTACGAGAAGATCAAGCACCCGCACGAGATCGAGGCCTGGTACTGGCCCGTCGGCGTCCTGGTGTTCGCGATCATCGCGGAGACCTTCTCCTTCCGCACGGCGATCGTCGAGTCGAACCAGACGCGCGGCAACCTGTCCTGGAAGGACTTCATCCGCCGCGCCAAGGCCCCCGAGCTGCCGGTCGTCCTCCTGGAGGACCTCGGCGCGCTGGTCGGTCTGATCCTGGCGCTCGTCGGCGTCAGCCTCGCGATCGTCACCGGCGACGGCGTCTGGGACGGCATCGGCACCCTCTGCATCGGCGTCCTGCTGATCATCATCGCGATCGTCCTGGCCGCCGAGACCAAGTCGCTCCTCCTCGGCGAGGCGGCGGGCACGGAGGACGTGGACAAGATCCAGGCCGCGCTCGTCGACGGCGACACGGTCACCCGCGTCATCCACATGCGCACGCTGCACCTTGGCCCGGAGGAGCTGCTCGTCGCCGCCAAGATCGCGGTCCGGCACGACGAGACCGCCACCGAGGTCGCCCACGCGATCAACGCCGCGGAGGACCGCATCCGCGCGGCCGTCCCGATCGCCCGGGTGATCTACCTGGAGCCGGACATCTACAGCGAGGCGGCGGCAGCGGCGGGCGAGAACCCGGCCACCACGCCCGGCGGCCCGTCCACGCACTGACACCCCGTACGCCCGTACGGCGCGACGAAGGCCCCCGCCGGATCGGCGGGGGCCTTAGCCGTGTCTCACCGCACCTGCGGTGGCGGCATGTCTCACCGCACCTGCGGTGGTGGCGTCGCCGCCCACTCCGGCGTCACCACGGCCTTCCGCCGGCCCGCCACCAGCGACGCCACCCCGAGCCCCCCACCGACCAGCAACAGCACGACGCCGACGAACCCGCCCGCGACGAGCAGGACCGGAACCGTCCAGTCGTCGAGCACCCGGGCGCGCACGGCACCGACGGCGACCGTGCCGGACTGCTCGGAGAGGAAGTAGCGGGAGTCGCGCGAGTTCCCCCGGTTGTCCCCGAGCAGGAACATCCGGCCCTCCGGCACCTCCACGTCGAACGACGTCACGCCGTCGCCCGGCTCGCCGGCCCTCACGTACGGCTCGTCGAGCGGCCGCCCGTTCAGCGTCAACGCGGCGTCCCCGCGCCGATAGGCGATACGGTCGCCGCCCAGCGCCACCACCCGCTGCAACGCGAGCCCCTCAGGCACCCGCTCAGGAATGGAGGACAGGACCACGTCGCCGCGCCGGATGTCATCGCCGCCGATCTCCTCGGTGACGATCCTGTCGCCCTGCCGGTACGTCGGGTCCATGCTCCCGCTGCCCACCTCGGACGCCTGGTGCCCGCCCCGGCCCAGGACGAGCCCGGCCGTCACGAGCACGATCCCGGCCAGCAGCAGCACGACCGCCGCGACCCCAAGCCCTCTCCCTCTAC
>NZ_VBVX01000474.1 GCF_005981925.1 Streptomyces albidochromogenes | reverse complement strand
CCGAGGGCGTCCACGCCGTCCCGGCCGCCGCCACGCCTGTGGTCCCCGCCGCCGGCTCACCGGCCGTCCCCGCCGTCCCGGCCGGGCGTCCGGAACGACCGCGCAGCACGCCGCCCAGGAGGTGTGCCGCCACGGCGAGCCACCCGGCGCCGCCGCGGGGGCCGAGCAGGACCACCTCCAGCCGCCCGCTGTCGGGCCGGGCGTCGGGCAGGAGCGGCACACCGCCCTGCAGGGCGCCGACGTTGCCGACGACGACCATGCGCGCGCGGCGGTGCAGGACGTCGCCGTTGTCGAGCCGGAGCGTCAACCGCATCGCGGGATCGCCGAGGTGACGGACGGCCGAGACGACGTACGCGAGCCACCCCAGCGACACCTTGAGCCGTGGTGAGGCGTCCCGCACCATCAGCGCGTCGAATCCGGCGCCGGCCATGACGGTGAAACGCGTCGGTGTGAGACCGTCGCCGCTCACCCGCCCCACGTCGATGCGGACGGGGTCGCCGCGCAGCGCCGCGTCGAGGGCGGCGGCGGGCCTCACGGGCAGCCCGAGATTGCGCGCGAGCAGATTGCCCGTACCGCACGGCACGACCGCGAGCGCGGTGCCGCTGCCGGCAAGCTCGTCCGCGCAGGCGCGTACGGTGCCGTCCCCTCCGCACACCACGACCACGTCGACCCGTCCGGCCGCCGTGTACGCGCCGAGGTCGCCGCAGGGGCGTTCGGCCGTCGTCGACGTCCACCGCACGTCGGCGCAGCCGTGACGGACCAGGACCTCGCGCACCTGGCGCGCCACCTTCTCGGCACACGCCAGGGGATGGCGCACCACGACGACGCGACGGACACCCCGGGCATCGGCGACCGCGCCCTCGGCGGACCGGGGAAGAGGCAACGGGCCGCCCTCGCGGACGGTGGGCGCCGGGGCGGGACGCCCGCGCGACGCCAGCAGCGCGGACCCGATGACGAGCAGGGTGCACACGCCGTTGACCAGGCCGCCCACCACGTCGCTCGGATGGTGCATCCCCCGGTAGAGGCGGGACACGGCCACCGCCGGCGGAACCACCAGCAGCGCCGCCGCGGCGGCGTACCGCCAGGGGCCGCGCAGCCGGGTGACCACGAGCGCGGCCAGCCCGCCGTACAGCGCGACCGACGCTCCCACATGGCCGGAGGGGAAACTGGAGGTCGGCGGGGCCGGATCGAGGTGGGACACGACGGGGCGCGGCCGCTGGACGCACAGGGTGATGAGCAGGAAGAGCGCCGACTGCGCCGCGACCGACCCGCCGAGGAAGACCGCCTCCCGCCACCTCGGCACACGCGGCAGCGCGACCAGCGCGACGACGCAGACGACGGTGACGCCGATGACGCTCTCGGTGGAGGCGACGAGCGTCAGCCACTCGGACACCGCAGTCGCCGCTCCGGTGCGATGCCGGGCGAACCAGGCGTTGGCATCGCCCTCCGCCACCAGGGGCCACCGGGTGGCGGCCGGGCCGGTGATCAGCAGCCCCGCTCCCACCATCAGTGCCCACAGCGGTGGCAGAAGCAGCAGGGGTCTGATCCGTCCGGCGGCCGCGCCGCTACCCGTCGTCATGCCCCCCGTGTTGCCCGTCGAGGCCCGGTGAACCGCGATGACGCCCGCGTCACACCCCGTCACATCGGCGGCGAGCACGGATCGGGCCTCTTCGGGCGCCCGTCCCGGGAGAGTTCGGCGTTGAACTGCGCCCCGCCCAGCAGCACGACGTGGGACACCCACAGCCAGACGAGGAAGGCCACCACACCCGCCAGGGAGCCGTAGAGGCGGTTGTACGTCGCGATGTGCGAGGCGTAGAACGCGAAGCCCGCCGAGGCCACCAGCCACAGCACCACCGCCAGCGCCCCGCCGGCCAGGGTCTGCCGCAGCCCCCGGGACTCGGACGGCCCGGACCGGAAGAGGAGCAGGACCAGGGCGACGACCACCAGGAACAGCAGCGGCCACTTCAAGCCCGCCCACACGAGCGCCGCCTGGTGGTCGGTGCCGGTGCCCCGGCCGATCGCCCGCGCGATCCGTCCGGTGGCGGTCAGCGTCAGGACGCCGCTCACCAGCAGCGCCAGCACGGTCAGCGCCCTGAGCAGCGTGGCGGGCAGCGTCCGCCACGCCGGGCGGCAGTCCGCGACGCCGTACATCGCGTGCAGCGCGCGCCGGAACACGGCCAGATAGCTGGAGGACGACCACAGCGCCGCGCCGCCGGTGAGCACGAGCAGGAGCCAGGGGCCCGAAGCCTCCTGCGGCCGGGCGCCCAGGGCCTGTTCGAGCACCGGCCGGGCCGTGCGCGGTACGAACGCGCCGAACTGCGCGATGACCTCCTGGGGCGAGCCCGTGCCGAGCAGCGCGATGGCGAAGACGATCACCAGCAGGGCCGGGAAGACCGCCAGCACCGCGTAGTACGTCAACGCGGCCGCCCAGTCGGTGAGGTCGTCCTCCCACAGGGCGACCGGCGTACGGGCCAGGGCTCTGGCGTACGCGCCCCGCTCGCCACCCTGCGCGGAACCGCTCGCGGGCACACCGACCGCCATGAAACACACTCCGTTCCGGCCCTGCCGTCCGCATCGGCCGCTTCCTTGTCGCACGGCCGGCGACAGGCTCTCCTCCCTGCTGCCCTGCAACGGTGGCCGCACGCCACGGCGCGGCGGTGAATCCGGGGCGGCGGCCGTCCCCGCGTGCGGTGGGCGGCGGAAAAGCAGGTGACCGCACCGGCCGCGGCCGGGCATCATCGTGAGATGGCGAAGGCGCGCGAGGTGAAGAACACCGGGCGGGAGACGGCCGGCGACGACGGCGTCCTGCGCCGGCTCGACAAGGCGGTCACCACCGGACGGCTGGTGCGCGTCCACCGGTCCGTCCCGCGCGTGGAGTGGATCGAGGGGTTCGTCGTCGGCGCGAGCCCCGCGTGGACGCTGCTGGCGCGGTGCTCGGACATCCAGCTCGACGGCTGGACGGCGATCCGTACCGCCGACATCACCAAGGTGCGCCGACAGGGAGACGAGACCTGCCTGACCGTCAGGGCCCTGCGCCGACGGGGGCAGTGGCCGGTACGCATGCCCGCCGCGCTTGCGCTGGACGACTCGGCCGCGCTGCTGCGCAGCGCGGGCCGCGCGTTCGGCCTCGTCTCGGTGCACGCGGAACGGCAGGTGCCCGACGTCTGCTGGATCGGCGCGGTGAAGAAGCTGCGGCCCAGGTCACTGCGCCTGCGCGAAGTCGACACCGGCGCACGGTGGCACGCCGACGCCACCACGTTCCGCTTCAAGGACATCACGCGGGTGGACTTCGGCGGCCGGTACGAGGAGACGTTGCGGGAGTTCGCCGGCCCGTACCGCTGAGCGCGGGACATCCGACCAGGCCAGGTGCGTGGAGAGGGCGATTGCGGGGACATGAAGCGGCATGTCCACAGTCGAGCATCAGCCGCCCACCGCCCCAC
>NZ_VBVX01000473.1 GCF_005981925.1 Streptomyces albidochromogenes | reverse complement strand
GACAGGGTGGGCTCCTCGCCGGGCTCCAGCAGTGTGTCGGCGGCGCCCACGATCAGCGGATCGGGTTTCCCCACCGCCTCGGTGTCCTTGCTGGCGTAGTCGACGCGCGACAGGAGGCTGCGCATGGCCTCCAGCCGGCCGCGCCGCTTGTCGTTGCTCTTGACCACCGTCCACGGCGCGAACGCGGTGTCGGTCGCCCGGAACATGTCTATCTTGGCGGCCGTGTAGTCGTCCCACCGGTCCAGCGAGGCGACGTCGGTCGGCGAGAGCTTCCACTGCCGTACGGGGTCGACCTGCCGGATGGCGAACCGGGTGCGCTGCTCCGCCCGGGACACCGAGAACCAGAACTTGACCAGCAGGATCCCGTCGTCGACCAGCATCCGCTCGAAGGCCGGGCACTGCCCGAGGAAGCGCTCGTACTCCTCACGTGTGCAGAAGCCCATGACGCGCTCCACCCCGGCCCGGTTGTACCAGGAGCGGTCGAAGAAGACGATCTCGCCCGCCGAGGGCAGATGCGCGGCGTACCGCTGGAAGTACCACTGCGACGCCTCACGCTCGGTCGGCTTCTCCAGGGCCACCACGCGGGCGCCTCGGGGGTTGAGCCGCTCCGTGAAGCGCTGGATCGTGCCGCCCTTGCCCGCGGCGTCCCGGCCCTCGCAGATGACGATCAGCCGCTGACCGGTCTCCCTGACCCACCGCTGCAGCTTGAGCATCTCGATCTGGAGCACCCGCTTGCGGCGCTCGTAGTCCCGCCGGCCGACTTTCCGGTCGTACGGGTAGTTCTCCCGCCACGTCTTGATCGACTGCCCGGTGGCGTCCAGCAGGACCGGCTGTTCCGGCCTGGTCTCGTCCACGGTCAGGCCGTCCAGCAGCCCCTCGGCCCCGTTGCCGCTGCCTGATTCCTCGTTCATCACGTCACCATCGCCCCGTTCGCACCAAAGGTCATGGCCCATGTGTGCCCCGATCGGCGGCCGGTACGACGGTTCCGGCACACCGGACGTCACGCGTCCCATTGTGCCCGTCCCGAAGGGGGCCCGTACGGGACGCCGCTGCGGTGCACAAGCGCTACGGAACGTAGCCGCCCCGCGCTCCGGCGCCCGCGCACGCAAGCGGGCCGGGGCAGGGCCCGGCCCGGGGCAAGCCTGTCGCCCGCGGATCCCCGGCGGATCGGCGGGCGACGAAGACCCGGGTACCGGCGCTCGTACGCTCACCCCACCGTCCGGAGCGCCGCCGAGCGGCCACGAGCGGGCGCGGGTGCGTCAGTTGTTCATGTCCCGGTCGAAGTCCTTGGCGCAGGCGTCGCGTTCGCTCTGTGTGTCGGCGTGCTGGACGCAGTCGTCGAAGTTCTTGAACTCGTCGGAGTTGAGGATCGACGCACCGATCGCGATGATCACCGCGGACGCGATCAGACCCAGTGCGCCGAGCACCGCACCGATGACCGACATCTTCCCGTGGGGCGCGCGTCCCCCACGCGCCTTGCGTGCGCCGACGATGCCGAAGACCACCGCCAGCAGGCCCAGCACGATTCCGCCGAACACGGTCCAGAAGAGCAGGAGCGCCGCGACACCCAGGACGAGTGCGGTGACCGCCGGGCCGTTGCTCCGCTTCACCCCCGCGTCGTGGTGGGTCTGCGCGTAACTGTCGGGGGTCTGGGGGTGGTTGGAGAAGGACACGTGATCACTCTCATCTCTGCTTTCCCGGCTGTGGGTTGTCGTACGTGCCCCTTGTGCCCACCGGTCGGCCGCGAATGCGCGCCGCGTCGCCGGCGGACGGCCGCCGCGTCACCGCGTGCGGCCGGGCGCCCGCGACCCGGAGCCGCCACCCGGTCCGGAAGCGACCCTCCGGCCTCCGCGCCGAACCCCCGTCCGGTCACCCGGCGCGCGCTCAGCCGCCGTCCCCGCCTCGTCCCCCCGCGCGTCGCCCGCGTGTCACGGCGAGCACGCTTCCCGCGACGGCGATCAGCGCGATGGCGAGCGCGATGCTGACCCCGCCCTCGGTGTCCCAGTACACGTCCTCCAGGCTGATCAGCAGCGCCGCCTCGTCCACCACCAGGGCCAGCCCGACCCCGTACGCGAGCCCCATCCAGGCGCGCGCCCGGGCCGAGCGTTCGACCAGGCCGGCCGCGCCCACTGCCGCGAGCAGCAGAATGCCCCACACGTAGTGGTGCAGGTGGATCCCGCCGGCCTGTACGTCGCCCACCCCGGCCACGTCGATGTGGATGAGCCAGGTGAGCAGCCGCATCCCGCCGAAGGTGACGGCGAACCCCCACCAGGCCAGTACGAACCCGCGCCGCTCCGGTGAGATGCCGGGCAGCAGGCGCAGCCAGGGCGAGGGCCGGTCCGTACGCCGGGACGGTGAACTGCCGGACGTCTTCGACGGCTTCACGCGCGTCCTCCTGCCGTGAACTGCCGGATCAGCGCGGCGACCGCGTCCGGCGCGCTGTAGTGGGCCGCGTGCGCGGCGCCGTGGACCTCGGCCGCGTGTCCGTCGCCCACCATCCGCGCCACGCGCCGCGTCCAGGAGTCCGAGGCGATGGTGTCACCCGCTCCCCGGAGCACCAGCGTCGGCACGTGGACCTGGGCCAGATGGTGCTCGAAGGAATCGGCCGCGTCGCGCAACGCGTGGCGGAAGGACGCGGCGAAGCGGAACGGACCGGTCACCAGGTAGTCGGTCACCGCCACCGCGAGGAGGGAGAGCGGTTCCCGGGGCGCGTCCGCGAGGAGCTGCCCGCACAGGCGCCAGCCGGACGCCCCGGGTTCGAGCGCCGGTCCGACGAGCACCATGCGCCGCACCAGACGCGGGTGCCGCGCCGCGAAGGCCGCGACCACCTGACAGCCGACCGAGTTGGCCACCAGCAGACTCGGTCCCAGGTTCAGCCGCTGGTGCCACCGCTTCAGCGCGCGGGCCTGCTCCACCACGTCCGGAGCGCGGCGTACACCGGCGCGCGACCGGGCGTTGCCCGGCAGATCCGGTACGAGGACGGTCGCCCCGCCGGCTGCCAGCCTCCGGGCGAGCGGTACGAAGTACCGCCCCGAGAGCCCGAGACCGTGGACCAGCACCACGGTCGGGGCGGCCTCACGTGGCGGAGGCCCGAACCTGCGGGTGAAGAGCCCGGCGTGCGTCGCGTGTTCCATGGCACCACCATCGCTCCTCGGACGCCCGGAGCCGGGGAAGCGGTGGGCGCGCGCTGAGTACGGGTGTGCCGACCGGTGACGGGGCGCCCGGGCGTCCGGGGCGAGGTGGGGACGCGGGTGAGCGCGAGGCCCCCGATGCATTCGTCGCAAACATGAGCGATAGGGTCGTAGGCGATTGCCCCGGCCCACCAGGACACGGGCACATGAGCGGGCCGACCGACGAGCACACCCTTCCGCGCGGTACGCCCTCCTCACGCTCCGTACCGCCCCTGTCCGGCCTTCGGCCGCCCGCCCCGAGAAACACCTCACATGAGCATCGACGCCGCCCCGCGTCCCGCACC
>NZ_VBVX01000472.1 GCF_005981925.1 Streptomyces albidochromogenes | reverse complement strand
GGGCGGTTCCGGCTGACGGCCGAGGTGCCGCTGGTGCGGGAGGTGCTGGGGTGAGTGATTCCGCCGTACGACCGGTGCGGGTGCTGCTCGCCGACGACGAACATCTGATCAGGGGCGCGCTGGCGGCGCTGCTCGGGCTGGAGGACGACCTCGTCGTCGTCGCCGAAGCGGCCACGGGTCCCGAGGCGCTGGCGATGGCACGGGCCCACCGGCCTGATGTCGCCGTGCTGGATCTCCAGATGCCGGGCGTCGACGGTGTGAGTGTGGCCACAGCCCTGCGCGAGGAGCTGCCCGACTGCCGCTGCATGATCGTGACCAGCCACGGGCGGCCCGGACACCTGAAGCGGGCGCTGGCGGCGGGGGTGCGGGCGTTCGTGCCGAAGACCGTCAGCGCGCAGCGGCTGGCCGAGCTGATCCGGAGCGTACGGGACGGAAACCGGTACGTGGACCCGGAGTTGGCGGCCGACGCGATCTCCGCCGGGGACTCGCCGCTGACCGCCCGCGAGGCGGAGGTGCTGGAACTGGCGGCGGACGGGGCGCCGGTCATGGAGATCGCCGAGCGGGCCGCCCTGTCGCCGGGAACGGTGCGCAACTACCTGTCCTCGGCCGCCTCGAAACTGGGCGCCGAGAATCGTCATGCGGCGGTGCGGCTCGCACGCGAGCGAGGTTGGGTATAGTGGGCATCGCACACGGCAACACAGTGCATGCGGACGTAGCTCAGTTGGTAGAGCGCAACCTTGCCAAGGTTGAGGTCGCCAGTTCGAACCTGGTCGTCCGCTCAGTGAAGAAGGCCCCGGTCGTCACGACCGGGGCCTTCCGCGTGTTCTAGGTCCAGCTCGTGCCGGTGAGCAGCTCGTACGCCTCCAGGTACTTCGCCCGGGTCGCGTCGACGATCTCCTGCGGGAGGGCGGGCGGCGGCAGCTCGGCCTTGCGGTCCCAGCCGGAGGCCGGCGAGGTCAGCCAGTCGCGGACGTACTGCTTGTCGTACGACGGCTGGGCGCGGCCCGGCTCCCAGGTGGCGGCGGGCCAGAAGCGGGACGAGTCCGGGGTCAGGACCTCGTCGGCGAGGATCAGCTCGTCGCCGTCGAAGCCGAACTCGAACTTCGTGTCGGCCAGGACGATGCCCCGGTCGCGGGCGATGTCACGGGCCCGGTTGTAGACGGCGAGGGTCATCTGGCGCAGCTGGGCGGCCGTCTCGGCGCCGACCTGGCGCGCCACTTCCTCGTAGCTGACGTTCTCGTCGTGGTCGCCCACGGCGGCCTTGGTGGCGGGCGTGAAGATCGGGGCCGGAAGCTCCGAACCGTCCGACAGGCCCTCGGGGAGAGCCAGACCGCAGACCGTGCGGGACGCGTTGTACTCGACGAGGCCCGACCCGGTGAGGTAGCCGCGCGCCACGCACTCGACCGGGACCATCCTCAGGGACTTGCAGACGAGGGTACGGCCGGCCCAGTCGGCCGGGGCTCCGGCGGGGAGCTCGGTCGAGATCACATGGTTCGGGGCGAGGTCCGCGAGCTGGTCGAACCACCAGAGCGACAGCTGGGTCAGGACCCGGCCCTTGTCGGGGATCTCGGTGGGCAGCACCCAGTCGTACGCGGAGATGCGGTCGCTGGCGACCATCACGAGGTCGCCGGCCTCGTTCTGGTAGAGGTCACGCACCTTGCCCGTGTGGAGGTGGGTCAGGCCCGGGAGCTGGAGCGGCTCGGGCTTTTCTACGAATCCGGACACGGTTCCTCCGCGTAGGTTGATCCAGGAGCGCTTCCGATTCTCCCGTATGCAGGGCGTGGGTGCTGGGGCGGGGTGTGCGGGTCAGTCGCGTTTGCAGATGCGGTCCAGGAGGTTCGCCGTCGCGCGCTGGATGCGGGGGTCCACGTGACCGGGGCGGTCCAGGGCCGGAGACCAGGCGAAGGTGCCGGAGGCGAAGACCAGGGCGCCGCTGGGGGCCCGGTAGAGGGACGTCTCCTGGTGGCGCAGCGCGCCTTCGCCGTCCCGGTAGGGGGAATGGGCGAGCAGGATGCGGCCCTGGTGCTCGGGGAGCGCCGTACGGGGGAAGTACCGGTCGGCCTCGCCGGCCACCAGGCCCTCGATCTCGTCGTTCTCGTGGGCGCCGGTCGAGTCCCAGAGCCAGTGGTCCGCGTTCCGTACGACCAGGGGGCTCGGCTCCGGGACCCTGCCCGCGTACTGGATGCCCAGCAGCTGCTGCTCCGGGCGGTCGATCTCGCGCCAGAGGGCGGGCTTGCCGGGGGCCCGGCGTTTTCGGCAGGTGAGGAGGCGGTCGGCCGTACCGGAGGCGGACGGGGCCAGCTCCACCTGCCAGTACATCGTGTTGGCGGAGAGGAACACGAGGGACGTGCCCGACTCGCGCGCCAGCTCGGTCGTGCGGCGCATGGGGACGGACCAGTACTCGTCGTGGCCGGGGAACACCAGGCCCCGGTAGCGGGTGGGGTCGACGCGGCCCGCGTGCAGGTCGCGGGCGTCCGCGTAGGCGAGGTCGTAGCCGTAGCGCTCGGCCCAGCGGATGAAGTCGTACGCGTGGCCCACGTGGAGGGGAAGCCCGGCGCCGGCGTACGGGCGGTCGAAGGAGACTGTGGTGGCCGCCTCCTCCTCGCCGAGCAGGCGGCCCATTCTGTCCCACGCGTGGTAGAGGCTGGCGCCGGTGCGGCCGTCCTCCGGGTAGAGGTTGTACGCCTGCCAGGTGATGTCCGGCAGCAGGAGCAGCAGGTCGGCCGGATGGCTGTCGCGGACGGTGAAGGGGATGTGGGAGCGGTAGCCGTCGGCGGTGGTGAGCACGGCGACGTACGCCCCGATGTTCCAGAAGTCGGGGATCTGGAGGCGCCAGGACAGCCACCAGTGGTGGCAGGAGACGGTGCGGTCGGCGGTGAGCGGGGCCGGCTGGACGATGCCGGCGAGGCGGGGGCTGGTGGTGATCTTCGCAGCGCCGTCGCCGCCGTAGTGGCCGATCCGGTAGATGTCGACGGAGAACTGCTGGGGCGGGTCGACGGTGATGTGGAAGTCGATCGCCTCGCCGGGGGCGGCGGCGCCGGGAGACGCGAAGCCCTTGATCTGCTGGCGTACGTCGTCCGCGGTGCGGGGGCCGCCGGTGGAGGCGGAGCGGCGCTGCGGGAGCCGGGCGCCGGTGACGGGGTCGCGGTGGTCCGCGCCCTCCGTGGGCTCGGCGTACCAGGGGATGACCTGGCCGCTGTCGCCGAAGTAGTGCTCGCTTCCGCGCAGCCAGGGCAGTGGGCCCTGGCCGAAGGGATCGGACACGGCATGCGCGAGGGCGCCCGATTCCCAGCGCCGGTTGAACTCGTCCCCCATGCCGCTTCCCTCCCTCTAGCCCCCGAGACAACTGTGATGCGCCACTTGTCAGCTACTGGCTACCAGCACATCACATAACGCACGCACTCCGTCACCGTTCGTCGCGAATTGACGTTAACGGAACGTCTGGCTCCGGTAAGCGGGGGGCGTGATAGGGGGCGTGTGAGG
>NZ_VBVX01000471.1 GCF_005981925.1 Streptomyces albidochromogenes | reverse complement strand
TCGCACTCGCCGTCACGGATGCTGCGCACCGCCGTGTGCAGGGCGACCAGGGACGACGAGCACAACGTGTCGATCGTCATGCTCGGCCCGCGCAGATCCAGGAAGTAACTCACCCGGTTCGCCAGGAAGGCGTTGTGGTTGCCGAGGCCGCTGGGGGCGTCCAGCTCCGGATCGAGGTTGTAGTCCTTGTAGTGCTGGTAACTGGCGCCCACGAACACGCCGGTGGAGGGAGACAGTTGGCGCGGCGGCAGGCCGGCCGACTCCAGTGCCTCCCAGGTCGTGCGCAGCAGCCAGCGGGCCTGCGGGTCGAGGACCTCGGCCTGCTTGGGGAAGAAATCGAAGAACCGGGCGTCGAACTCCTCCACGTTGTCCAGGAATCCGCCGACGTCTGGCTCCTGCCCGTCGGCATACCGGCCCCAGCGGTGGGCGGGGGCCGGGCGGATCCCGTCCCCCGAGCCGGCGAGCAGCGACCACAGCCCTGCCTCGTCCGGGGCGCCCGGGAGTGCCAGGGCCAGGCCGATGACCGCCATGTCCTGCGCGGCCGCGATGGCCTCGGGGGCCGCGTCGTGGGCCGTGACCTGGGCCGCCGGCCGGCCGCCTTGGTCTGCGGCCCGGTGGTCGGCCGGTGCCGGGTCGGCTGCCATCGGGTCGGTGGATGTCCGGTCGGCTGCGGGTGTTCGGTCGGTCGCGGCCGGGCCGGTGGGTGTCCGGTCGGCTGCGGTCGGGGTGAACACCCCGTCGGCGGCCAGCTCGGCGACGTGGGCGGCCAGAGTGCGGCAGTCCGCGGCGTCCAGGACGTCCGTGGGGCTCAGCTCCACCCCGTACGTCTCCTCGATGTCGACCGCGATGGTGGTCGCCAGCATGGAGTCGAGGCCCGCCGCGGACAACGACGTGGTCGGCGTGATGCCCGGGTCGTGGAGGGCGTCGCGCACCACCTCGACGATCGCCGCCTCGGCCGCCCGGGCCCGCGGCGCACGGTGGACGGCAGCGGACGGAGAGCCTCCGTCCCGGGTCACCGTCCGGTACTCGACGTCGTCGAGCCGGACCAGCACCCGGCCGTCGGCGGCGAGCAGGGTCGCGGCCCCGCGCCGGGTGCCGTTGCTCGCCGGTTCGGTCCCGTCGAGCAGCACGAACGCCGTCCGCGCCGAGTCGTCCCAGCGCACCGCCCGGCCGATGGAGACCGGCAGGTACGTGGCCGAGGGGGCGGCGGGGTCCGCCAGCGTGAGTACGGCCATGGTCTGCAGCGCGGCGTCGAGTGCCACCGCCTCGGCGTCCAGCGGGCCGTCGCCCGGGAGGTCGACCCGCGCGAGCACCCGGCCGGGCCCGTAGTGGACTTCGGTGAGGGACCGCAGCGGCTCGGACAACTCCATGCCCTTCGCCGCGAACCAGGCGTAGAGTCCCGCCGGTTCCAGCGTCCGGCCGAGGCCGGCCCGCAGCGCGTCGACGTCCTGTGCGGCGGGCGCCGCTCCGGGCGGGGCGTCGGCGGTGGTGATCCGCGCGATCACCTGGTCGGCGTGGCGGAAGGTGGCCGGCCCGCTGCGGGCGGGGTCGTCCAGGTCGCTGGTGAGGGGGTGGGCCCCGGTCCCCCGGCCGGTGAAGGTGACCCGGCGCAGGACGCCGCTCGACCGCAGCCCGAGGGCAACGGGCACGGCGCCGGGCACGGTTGCGTCACCGAACACCCGGTGGGCGCGCGAGAGTCGCCGTACGGCCTCGTCCACGTCCTCGGCGACCGTCACCGGCCGCACGGCGGGGCTCACCCCGAACGGGTAGGGCGGCAGGGCGCGGCGGGGCGTCGGCGGGTCCGGGTACACCGTGGCCCAGTCGATGTCCGCGCCGCCGGCGTAGCGGAACGCGGTGTCACTCAGTCCGGTCGACCGGCTCTCCAGTACCGTGCCGCCTCGTACGACGGTCCCCGGCGCCCGGTCCGCCAGGCGCAGGGCCCGGGTGAGCCCGGCGCTCAGCTCGTCGGCCGTGGAGCCCAGCACCGCCACCCGGTACGCCCGGTGGTCGCGCCCGACGGCGCTGGAACGGCACAGCGCGCTCAGCCCCGGCGCGGTCTCCCGCGCCAGCAGCGGCCGCACGTCCTCCACGCGCCGCAGCAGGGCCTGCGGGGTGTGGGCGGACAGGACCAGCAGGTGCTCGTCCGGCGCGTCGGCCGGCCGCGCGTCCTCGCGAAGCGCCTCCCGCACGCCCTCACCGACGTACTCCTCCACGACGATGTGCGCGTTGGTCCCGCCCATGCCGAAGGAGCTGACTCCCGCCCGGCGCGGCCCGTCGGACTTCCACGGCTGCGGCTCGACCGGTATCTCGAACAGCCCGGTGGACAGGTCCAGGTGGCTGCTGGCCGTCTCGAACCCGGCGACGGGCGGGATCTCCTGATGCCGCAGGCACAGCAGAACCTTCAGCAGGCCGGCGAGTCCGGCCGCGGGCTCCAGGTGCCCGATGTTGCTCTTGACGGTCCCGATGCGGCACGGATCGACCCGGTCCGGGTCGCCGCCGAACACCTCGGTCAGCGCGGCGATCTCGATCGGGTCGCCGAGCCGGGTCGCCGTGCCGTGCGTCTCGATCAGGGAGATGTCCGCCGGCGCCAGTCCGGCGTCGTCCAGAGCCGCCCGGACGACCGCGGCCTGGGCCTCGCTGCGGGGCACCGACAGGGCGCTTCCGCGCCCTCCGTGGTTGACGGCCGTACCGCGGATGACGCCCCAGATCCGGTCGCCGTCCCGTTCGGCCTCGGCCAGCGGCTTCAGCATCACGGCCAGCGCGCCTTCGCCGGGGAGGAAGCCGTCGGCCCGCTCGTCGAAGGGCCGGGGCAAGGTCTCGGACAGCGCGCCGAGTTGGCTCAGGCTGCGGTAGTACCAGGGTGTCAGGCCGACCTGGCAGGCCGCCACGACGGCGGCGCCGCAGTGGCCCGCCCGCAGCGCGGCGACCGCCTGCTGGACGGCGACGAGGGACGACGAGCACAGGGTGTCGACCGTCTGCGAGGGGCCGGTCAGGTCGAGCGCGTACGAGATCCGGTTGGCCAGGACCGCGTTCATGGAGCCGAGGGCGGTGTGCGGCCCGACGGTCTCCAGCCCGCGCGCGTCGCGGTGGTGGGTGTAGGTGGCGCCGACGAAGACGCCGATGTCGCGGCGGCCGGCCAGGCCGCTCTCGTCGCGGACCGCCCAGGCGTGTTCCAGCAGCAGCTTCTGCTGGACGTCCATCTCCTCGGCCTCGCGTACCGAGATGCCGAAGAAGCCGGGGTCGAAGCGGTCGATGCCGGTGACGAAGGCACCGGTGCGGCAGTACGTGCCCGTCATGCGGGGGCCGCGCGGCTCGAAGTGGGCGTCGACGTCCCAGCGTTCTGCCGGCACCTCGGTGAACGCGTGGCCGCCGGAGCGGAGGAGGGGCCACAGCCGCGCGGCGCCGCCGACCGCGCCCGGGAGGTCGCCGGACACCGCGACGATCGCGACGTCCGCGTCGCGACCGGCGGCCGGGTGCCTGCGCGGGCCGGGGAGGG
>NZ_VBVX01000470.1 GCF_005981925.1 Streptomyces albidochromogenes | reverse complement strand
CCGCAGCGCCCGGACCCCGCTCAGGGCACCTCCGGCGGTGGTGCGTACCGGGCGAGCCCGGACCCCGCGCCCGCACCGGCGCCGCCCCCGCCGATGGCGATCGAGGACGACGTACCGGAAGAGGACGACCCGGACCTCGTCGACTCGGCCCTCTCCGGGCACGACCTGATCGTGCGGGAGCTCGGCGCGACGGTCGTCGAGGAGTTCACGAACGAGTAGCCCGGCGGGGGGAGCGCGGCGCGCGGGCTAGGCTGCACACCGTGAAGGTCCTCGTCATCGGCGGCGGCGCCCGCGAACACGCCCTGTGCCGCTCTCTGTCCCTCGATCCCGACGTCACCGCGCTGTACTGCGCCCCCGGCAACGCCGGCATCGCCGAGGTGGCCGAGCTGCACCCCGTCGACGCCCTCGACGGCGCGGCCGTCGCCCGGCTGGCCGGCGAGCTCGGTGCCGGCCTGGTCGTCATCGGCCCGGAGGCGCCGCTCGTCGCGGGCGTCGCCGACGCCGTGCGCGCGGCCGGGATCCCCTGCTTCGGCCCGTCCAAGGAGGCCGCCCAGCTGGAGGGCTCCAAGGCGTTCGCCAAGGACGTGATGGCCGCCGCGAACGTCCCCACCGCGCGCAGCTACGTCTGTACCACGCCCGAAGAGATCGACACGGCCCTCGACGCCTTCGGCGCTCCGTACGTGGTCAAGGACGACGGCCTCGCCGCCGGCAAGGGCGTCGTCGTGACCGACGACCTCCAAGCCGCCCGGGACCACGCGCTGGCCTGCGACCGCGTCGTCATCGAGGAGTTCCTCGACGGCCCCGAGGTCTCCCTCTTCGCGATCACCGACGGCGTGACCGTGCTCCCGCTCCAGCCCGCGCAGGACTTCAAGCGCGCGCTCGACGGCGACGAGGGCCCGAACACCGGCGGCATGGGCGCGTACTCCCCGCTCCCGTGGGCCGACCCCAAGCTGGTCGACGAGGTCATGGCGACCGTGCTCCAGCCGACCGTCGACGAGCTGCGCCGCCGCGGCACGCCGTTCTCCGGTCTGCTGTACGCGGGTCTGGCGATCACCTCGCGCGGCGTCCGCGTCATCGAGTTCAACGCCCGTTTCGGCGACCCCGAGACCCAGGTGGTGCTGGCCCGCCTCAAGACCCCGCTGGCGAGCGTGCTCCTGCACTCCGCCAACGGCACGCTCGACGTCGAGCCGCCGCTGACCTGGCGCGACGACGCGGCCGTGACGGTCGTCATCGCCTCGCACAACTACCCCGGGACGCCCCGCACGGGTGACCCGATCGAGGGTCTCGACGAGGTCGCGGCCCAGGACGAGCCCCAGGCGTACGTCCTGCACGCCGGGACCCGGCGCGAAGGCGACGCGGTCGTGAGCGCGGGTGGCCGGGTGCTGTCCGTGACGGCGACGGGCCACGACCTGACCGAGGCCCGTGAGCGCGCCTACGCGGCCGTCTCCCGCATCCGGCTCGACGGCTCGCAGCACCGCACGGACATCGCCGCGAAGGCGGCGTCCGGAGCCTGACCACACCCCGTCCCGACACCCGGTATTGGCCCCGCCCACCGCCGGATGACGTCAGCAGCTTTCCCCAAAGCCATTCCATCGAGTGACCGCTGGCCCATCCGGCTGACGACCGCCCCACCCCCAACTAGGGTGCGGCGCAAGCGTTCCGGCACTTGGCCCACCGACATTGCGATGTCAGTGGCGGGTGCCACAGTGGGGGAGTGAGCAAAGCCGTCGCAGGACGAAGGGGGTGACGTCCGGCCGTGTCCGGTACCGGTACGGGTGTGGAGAAGGGCGCGCAGTCCGCGCGTTCCAGGGCTCTCGCTGTGCTGCGCGTGCGCAGCACGGCGCTGGCCGTCGCCCTGCTGCCCGCGGCGGTCGCCGTCGTCCTGCTGGCGGGCGGCGCGACGGGCCACGCGGTCGGCGGAGGCTGGGACGCCGCGCGCTGGGTGACGACCGTTGTCGCGGCCGTGGTCCTGCTGGTGGCGGTCGCCGTGGGGGCGGTGATCGTGCGGGCCAGACCCGCGACGACCCCGACGGTCGAGATCGCGGAGCGTTCGGCGCCGGATCTCTACCGGCTCGTGCGCGACCTGGCGGACCGTCTGGAAGTGCCCGCGCCGTCCGCGATAGCGCTGACGCCGGACTGCGACAGCTGGCTGGAGGACCGCACGCACCCGGCGTCCATACCGGGCGCCGGCCCCGCGCGCCGCCGGGTCGCGGCAGCGCCCGTGCTGGTCATCGGGTCGCCGTTCCTGTGGTGGATGCGGGTGGCCGAGCTGCGCGCGGTGCTGGCCCCGGTCGTCGCCGGTACGGGCCCCTCCGCGCATCCCGACATAGCCGCCGCCCGCCGTTTCGTACGCGGCCTGGACGCCGCGGTGGCCGAGGCGGCCGTCCCGCACCGCGATCCGCTGCGCCGCCTGGCGCTGGGCTTCGTCGGCTGGATCTCGAAACTCCTCCTGCGCGGCTGCCGGGTGCACGCCGCCGAAATGGAGCGGGGCGTCGCCACGGCGGCGTCCGAGCGCGCCCAGACCGTCGACTACGGCCTGCGCATCGTCGCCCAGGAGCAAGTGGGCCTGGCGTACGCCGGCTGGGACCGCCTCCTGACCCGCGTGGCGCTGCCCGCCTGGCGCATGGGCCGCTGGCCCTCCCGCCTGGACGCCGGTGTGGTCTCCGCGCTCACCGAGCTCTCCCGCCGCGACCGCCTGGCCGAAGGCTTCGCCTCCCGCCTGGGCGAACGGCCGGCGTGCGACCTCCTGGAGGAGCCCGGCTCCGTCGACGAGGCGGCCTCGCTCCTCGCCGCCCGGCTGTTCCACGGCGGCCCCGCCGAGCCGGGCCCGGACTGGTCGCCGGTGGACTGGCAGCAGTACCCGGAAGAGGTCGTGGACCGGAAGTGGCGCGCGGACGCCGCCCGCCTGCACCGGGTCCTGGACACCATGGGCGTACGCCGCGCCACGGCCGCCACGCTCACCCGGGTGATGGACCACCTGTCGGCCGACGGCGACGACCCGCCGTCCGAGACCCTCGCCGCCGCCATCGGGGCGGAGGTGGCCCGCGAGGAGGCCGCCGCTCCACCGCCCGCCCCTCTGGTGGGCGAAGGCGACCCCTGGAGCACGGACCCCGTCCCGCTCTTCCCCCTCGTCCCGCCGAGGACGGGCCGCGACCTCCTGGCCGACCACGTCACCGCCATGGTCTGCTGCGCCGCGGTGGACACGGCGGGTGCCGTCCCGGGCCTGGACTGGCTCGACGGCCCCGCGCTCCTGGTGGACGGCGAGCGCCGCCAGGACCTCGCCGCCCGGGTCCTGACCCTCGTGGAGGACGGCGACGCGGCCCCTCTCCGCACCTGGCTGGCCTCGGTAGGAGTACGCCCGGAAAAGACGGTCCGCCTGGTCTGAGCCGCAGGCGGACAGCCCGGACTCGTTGCCGGGACGCTCCCCGCAGGGCGTCGAACGGCGGCGGAGGAGCGGACCTGCCGGGAGGGGACGTGCCGGGGCGCTCCCCGCAGGGCGTCGAACGCAACGGGGCCAGAACGGCCGCAGCGCGAGCCGAACGTTCGGCGCCCGAGGAG
>NZ_VBVX01000469.1 GCF_005981925.1 Streptomyces albidochromogenes | reverse complement strand
CACCGTCCCGGCCCAGCACCGCCCCCCGCACCACCGCCGTCCGACCCCGCACGAGCAGTTCGCCGAGCGCCTGCTGGCGGTGCTCAGCGGCCGGCGCCCCGTGCACTGGATGCTGGGCCACACCATCGGCGAGGCGTACGAGCAGCTCGTCCAGCTGGCGCCCCGGACTCCGCTGCGCACCCGGGGCGTCCTCCCCGTCGTACGCACCTGCGGCGGCTTCCACCCGCGCCCTGGGGTGGTCGAGGCCTTCGCGAGCATCGCGGCCGGCGAGCAGGTACGGGCGATGGCGTTCCGCCTGGAGCAGGGCCGTGACCTGCGGTGGCGCTGCGCCGCCGTGGAACTCGGCGGCGCCCCGTCGGCGGCGGCCTGCGCGCCGGCGTAGAACCGGCCCGCTGCGGCCCACGCGCCGGCCCGCCACCGGCGCGGCCCCGGGGACACGAACGGCCAGGGCCGGACACCACACGTGGTGTCCGGCCCCGGCCGCGCAAGCGGTACGTACGTACCCGCGCGCCTACTTCTTGCGGCGGCGGCTGCCGCCCTTCTGGGCCTTGCGCCGCTCGGCACGCGTCATGCCGTCCGACTCGGACCGCGCGGGCCCGTCGCCGTTGTCGAAGTCGCCCTCGATGACGCCGCCCTCACCGTCGACCGTGGGAGCGGAGAAGTGCAGCCGGTCGGGCCGCTGCGGGGCGTCGAGACCCTTCGCCCGGATCTCCGGCCGGCCCGCGCCCGCCGGCACCGCGTCCTCCTTGCGGAGGGACGGCTTCCCGCCCACCGCCTGGTCCGGAACGGCCTGCACCGGAACCTCCTCGACCTGCTGCTCGACCTGGACCTCCAGGTTGAACAGGTAGCCGACGGACTCTTCCTTGATGCCGTCCATCATGGCGTTGAACATGTCGAAGCCCTCGCGCTGGTACTCGACCAGCGGGTCCTTCTGGGCCATCGCGCGCAGGCCGATGCCCTCCTGGAGGTAGTCCATCTCGTAGAGGTGCTCGCGCCACTTGCGGTCCAGCACGGACAGCACCACGCGCCGCTCCAGCTCACGCATGATGTCGGAGCCGAGCTGCGCCTCGCGCTGGGCGTACTGGGCGTAGATGTCGTCCTTGATGGACTCGGCGATGAACTCGGCGGTGATGCCCGCGCGGTCGCCCGCCGCCTCCTCCAGTTCCTCGACCGTGACCTTCACCGGGTAGAGCTGCTTGAAAGCGCCCCACAGCCGGTCGAGGTCCCACTCCTCGGCGAACCCCTCGACGGTCTCCGCCTGGATGTACGCGTCGATCGTGTCGTCCATGAAGTGGCGGATCTGCTCCTGCAGGTCCTCGCCCTCCAGGACGCGGCGGCGCTCGCCGTAGATGACCTGACGCTGCCGGTTGAGCACCTCGTCGTACTTCAGGACGTTCTTGCGCGACTCGAAGTTCTGCTGCTCGACCTGCGACTGCGCGGAGGCGATCGCGCGCGTCACCATCTTGTTCTCGATCGGCACGTCGTCGGGGACGTTCGCCATCGACATCACACGCTCGACCATCGCGGCCTTGAACAGGCGCATCAGGTCGTCGCCCAGCGACAGGTAGAAGCGGGACTCGCCCGGGTCGCCCTGACGGCCGGAGCGGCCACGCAGCTGGTTGTCGATACGACGCGACTCGTGCCGCTCCGTGCCCAGCACGTACAGCCCGCCGAGCGCCTTGACCTCTTCGAACTCGGCCTTGACCGCCTGCTCGGCCTTCTCGAGAGCGGCGGGCAGCGCGGCGGCCCACTCCTCGATGTGCTCCTCCGGGTCGAGGCCGCGCTGACGCAGCTCCGCCTCGGCGAGGTCGTCCGGGTTGCCGCCGAGCTTGATGTCCGTACCGCGGCCGGCCATGTTGGTGGCGACGGTGACGGCGCCCTTGCGGCCGGCCTGGGCGACGATCGACGCCTCACGGTCGTGCTGCTTGGCGTTGAGGACCTCGTGCTGCACGCCGCGCTTGGACAGCTGCTGCGAGAGGTACTCCGACTTCTCCACGGAGGTCGTGCCGACCAGGATCGGCTGACCCTTCTCGTGCTTCTCCACGATGTCGTCGACGACCGCGGCGAACTTCGCGACCTCGGTGCGGTAGATCAGGTCGGACTGGTCGGCGCGGACCATCGGCCGGTTCGTCGGGATCGGCACGACGCCCAGCTTGTAGATCTGGTGGAACTCGGCGGCCTCGGTCATGGCCGTACCGGTCATGCCGGAGAGCTTGTCGTACAGGCGGAAGAAGTTCTGCAGGGTGATCGTGGCGAGCGTCTGGTTCTCGTCCTTGATGTCCACCCCTTCCTTCGCCTCGATCGCCTGGTGCATGCCCTCGTTGTAGCGGCGGCCGGCGAGGATACGCCCGGTGTGCTCGTCGACGATCATGACCTCGCCGTCGATGACGACGTAGTCCTTGTCCTTCTTGAACAGTTCCTTGGCCTTGATGGCGTTGTTCAGGTAACCGACGAGCGGGGTGTTCACCGACTCGTAGAGGTTGTCGATGCCCAGCCAGTCCTCGACCTTGGCGACGCCGGCCTCGTGGATGGCGACGGTGCGCTTCTTCTCGTCGACCTCGTAGTCGCCGGTCTCCTCGATGCCCTTGAGGGGGTTGCCCGGCTCGCCCTTCTTCAGGCGGACGACCAGCTTGGCGAAGTCGCCGTACCACTTGGTGGCCTGGTCGGCCGGACCCGAGATGATCAGCGGCGTACGGGCCTCGTCGACCAGGATCGAGTCGACCTCGTCGACGATCGCGAAGTTGTGGCCGCGCTGGACGAGCTCGTCCTTCGACCACGCCATGTTGTCGCGCAGGTAGTCGAAGCCGAACTCGTTGTTCGTGCCGTACGTGATGTCGCAGGCGTACATCTCGCGGCGCTGCGCCGGCGACATGTTGGCCAGAATGCAGCCGACCTCGAGGCCGAGGAACTTGTGCACCCGGCCCATCATCTCGGAGTCGCGCTCGGCCAGGTAGTCGTTCACCGTGATCAGGTGGACGCCCTTGCCGGACAGCGCGTTCAGATACGCGGGGAGCGTGCCGACGAGGGTCTTGCCCTCACCGGTCTTCATCTCGGCGACATAACCGAGGTGAAGGGCGGCGCCACCCATCATCTGGACGTCGTAGTGGCGCTGACCGAGAACACGCTTGGCTGCCTCGCGGACGGTCGCGAACGCCTCGGGGAGCAGGTCGTCCAGGCTCTCGCCGTCGGCGTACCGCTCCTTGTACTCGTCGGTGAGCGCCCGCAACTCGGCGTCGGAGAGGTTGACGAAGTCCTCTTCGATGGAGTTGACCTGGTCCGCGATGCGGTGCAGTTTGCGCAGGATCTTGCCTTCGCCTGCACGCATGAGCTTGTTGAAGACGGACACTGAGGCTGGTCTCCTTGCCGGTCGGGCCTGTGCACTGAGTCATGTAGGGACGCTGGCGCGGGCACGGCAGGTGGTCCCCACCGCATCGGCCATCGTAAGCGAGGACCCCGCCACGCCGGGAGGTCCGCCCGCAGGAAGGCCCACTGTTACCCGCAAAGAGAACGGACAGGGGGCCCGGAAGGTGCCGGGCCATCCCGAAAAGGTCCGGCACCTTCCGGGC
>NZ_VBVX01000468.1 GCF_005981925.1 Streptomyces albidochromogenes | reverse complement strand
CCCGCACCCCTGGCAGAACCAGCTGCGGGCCGCCCGTGACCGCAACGAGCAGACGCAGGTCCAGTACCTCGACCCGAGCGAGGACCCCCTGCGCCGCCGGCCCCAGCGCCAGCCGCAGCAGCCCCCGCAGCGGCAGCAGCAGCGCCCTCAGCGGCAGCAGCGACAGCAGCCGCAGCGGTACGCCCCGGCGCCTCCGCCGCAGTACCAGCAGCCCCAGCCGCCCCCTCCGCAGCAGCGGTACGCGCCGCCGCAGCAGCCGGCTCCCCCGGCTCCGCGCCCGCCGCGCGAGCCCCGCGAACCGCGCCGCCGCAGCGCCAACCCGATGCGCATCCCGGGGCTCGGCTGCCTCAAGGGCTGCCTGTTCACGCTGGTCCTGCTGTTCGTGGCGTCCTGGCTGATCTGGGAGTTCTCCGGACTCCAGGAGTGGATCGGAACGACGAAGAGCTTCTTCGCGCAGATCGGCGACTGGATCGACAGCGTGTCGAAATTCGTGAAGGATCTCGGCGGCCCCACCGGCGCCTAGCGGCCGAGTACGTTGATTTGTCGACTTCTGGGGGTGGATTTCGCCCCCAGAAGTCGAGGTTGACGCCGTACGCGGCTCCGGAAGCGCTCCCACCCGCGTAGCCTCAGGGCGACCGTCAGCCGCTGAGGGAGCAGTCTTGGCACGGAAAATCGGCAGCCGGTACACGGCCCACCAGATCCTTGGACGGGGCAGCGCCGGCACGGTGTGGCTCGGTGACGGACCCGAGGGGCCCGTCGCGATCAAGCTCCTGCGTGAGGACCTCGCGTCCGACCAGGAACTCGTCGGACGCTTCGTCCAGGAGCGCACCGCGCTGCTCGGACTCGACCACCCCCGGGTCGTCGGCGTGCGCGATCTCGTGGTGGACGGCACCGACCTCGCGCTGGTGATGGACCTCGTGCGTGGTACGGATCTGCGGACCCGGCTCGACCGCGAGCGCCGTCTGGCGCCCGAGGCGGCCGTCGCGATCGCCGCGGACGTCGCCGACGGGCTCGCCGCGGCCCACGCGGCCGGCGTGGTGCACCGCGACGTGAAGCCCGAGAACATCCTGCTGGACATGGAGGGGCCGCTCGGGCCCGGCGGCGCGCACCCCGCGCTGCTGACCGACTTCGGCGTCGCCAAGCTCATCGACACCCCGCGCCGCACCCGCGCCACGAAGATCATCGGTACGCCCGACTACCTCGCCCCCGAGATCGTCGAGGGCCTGCCGCCCCGCGCGGCCGTCGACATCTACGCCCTCGCGACCGTGCTGTACGAGCTGCTCGCGGGCTTCACCCCCTTCGGCGGCGGCCACCCCGGCGCCGTACTGCGCCGCCATGTCACCGAGACCGTCGTCCCGCTCCCCGGCATCCCCGAGGAGCTGTGGCAGCTCCTCGTCCAGTGCCTGGCGAAGGCCCCGGCCTCCCGTTTGCGCGCCTCCGAGCTCTCCGCCCGCCTGCGCGACCAGCTCCCGCTCCTCGCCGGGATGCCGCCCCTCGACGTGGACGAGCCGGGCGCCGAGGACGAGGAGGCGGCGTACCCGGCGTACGACGAACCGCAGGCCCGCGCGGCGGACGAACCGCGCCGCCGCGGAGCCGTCCCCCTGGTGCCCGGCTCGGCCCCGGACTCCAACCGCGACACCCACACGAGCATGCGCGTCCCCGCCCCCGACGAACTGGCCGGAGGAGCGCGCGGAACGGCCCGCGCCCCCCGGGCCGCGGGCCAGCGCCGCCCCGGCTCGGCCCGGAACAAGCCGGACGCCGTACGCAGGCGGCGCCTGGTGCTCGGCGGCGCGGCGGTGCTGGTGGCGGCCGCGATAGGGGTGGGCGGCTGGCTGGCGGCGACGGCCGAGGGGGCGGACGGAGCCCCGCAGGACACCGAGCAGTCGTCTCCCGCGCAGCCGTAGCCCGGGGGAGTGACAAGGCGCTCCTCCGGGGGAGGGGAACGTACGGCCGCCCAGCCGTTACGCTGGACCCGTGGCAGTCGTCGATGTATCCGAAGAGCTCAAGTCCCTCTCCTCGACCATGGGGTCGATCGAGGCCGTCCTGGACCTCGACAGGATGAGGGCCGATATCGCCGTGCTCGAGGAGCAGGCCGCGGCCCCGTCCCTGTGGGACGACCCGGAGGCCGCGCAGAAGATCACGAGCAAGCTCTCCCACCTCCAGGCGGAGCTGCGCAAGACCGAGGCGCTCCGCAGCCGCATCGACGACCTCTCGGTGCTCTTCGAGCTCGCCGAGATGGAGGACGACGCCGACACCCTGGTGGAGGCGGAGACCGAGCTCGCCTCCGTCCGCAAGGCGCTGGACGAGATGGAGGTGCGCACGCTCCTCTCCGGCAAGTACGACGAGCGCGAGGCCCTCGTCAACATCCGCGCGGAGGCCGGCGGCGTCGACGCCTCGGACTTCGCCGAGCGGCTGATGCGCATGTACCTGCGCTGGGCCGAGCGCCACGGGTACGCGACCGAGGTCTACGAGACGTCGTACGCGGAGGAGGCCGGCATCAAGTCCGCCACCTTCGTCGTCAAGGCGCCGTACGCCTACGGAACGCTCTCCGTCGAGCAGGGCACGCACCGCCTCGTGCGCATCTCCCCCTTCGACAACCAGGGCCGACGCCAGACGTCCTTCGCGGGCGTCGAGGTGCTGCCGGTGGTCGAGAAGACGGACCACATCGAGATCGACGAGTCCGAGCTGCGGGTCGACGTCTACCGCGCGTCCGGCCCGGGCGGTCAGGGCGTCAACACCACTGACTCCGCCGTCCGTCTGACGCACGTTCCGACCGGCATCGTCGTCTCCTGCCAGAACGAGCGCTCGCAGATCCAGAACAAGGCGAGCGCCATGAACGTCCTCCAGGCGAAGCTGCTCGAGCGCCGCCGCCAGGAGGAGCAGGCGCTGATGGACTCGCTCAAGGGCGACGGCGGCAACTCCTGGGGCAACCAGATGCGTTCGTACGTGCTGCACCCCTACCAGATGGTCAAGGACCTGCGTACGGAGTTCGAGGTCGGCAACCCGCAGGCGGTTCTCGACGGCGAGATCGACGGCTTCCTGGAAGCCGGAATTCGCTGGCGCAAGCAGCAGGAGAAGTAAACTCGCTTTGTCGACACAGTAACTGCCGCCGCTGAGGCGGCAGTTGCGTTTTGTGTCACAGTCGTATTCTCGTACGACGGGCAAGTCCCTGCAATCCGGACATCGCGCCCGCAATGACCTTGACGCTCCCTTTAAAAGTGGCAAAGCTGACGCGCGGCATGCGTATCTCTGGGGCGTGTGTGACGGGGGGCGAATTTCAAACCCCCAGTGTCCGGCGCCCCTTGCGCTGCTCCACTGACGAATTCAGCTACTGGGGGTAGCAGCCAGATGACCAAGAAGACGCGGATCCGCGTTGCGCGTATAGCAGCCGGTGCGGTGATCGCCGCAGGTGCTTCGCTGACCGCCGCGGGCGCCGCTTCGGCCGTCGGTATCGGTGTCGACGTGGCCGGCCTGAGCGCCGACGCCAGCGTCGACCAGGAGGGCGTCGACGTCTCCATCGCCGCCGACCCGGCGGACCCGGCCGACCCGGCGGACCCCGCCGACCCCGCGGACCCGGCGGACCCCGCCGACC
>NZ_VBVX01000046.1 GCF_005981925.1 Streptomyces albidochromogenes | reverse complement strand
GAGGTGGAGACGGCGGGCGGGGGCTCGGCGTGCTCCCGCCCGCCGCCGGTCCTGGGTGCGGCGGTCAGGACCCGCTGCTCACCGCCGTCTCCTTCAGCTTGATGTTGCGGAAGGAGACCTGGTCGCCGGCGCCGTGGTTCTGGATGCCGATGTGCCCCTCGGCCAGGCTGCGCGCGGGATCGGTGTTCGTGAAGTCATTGATCTTCACGCCGTTGAGGAAGAGCCGCAGCCGCTCTCCGTCGACCTTGATCTCGTACGTGTTCCACTCCCCCGGCGGGTTGAGCGCGGCGTCCCGGGCGGCGATGTTCGCCGCCTTGAAGCCGTACACGGACCCGGTGGTGCGGTCGGGTGCGTCCGTCGCGTCGATCTGGATCTCGTATCCCTTGTTGACGGCCGACCACGGGTCGTCGGAGGCCGGGAAACCCACGAAGATCCCGGAGTTGTCGTCACCGGCCATCTTCCAGTCGAGCTTGAGCGTGTACGACTTCAGCTCCTTGGCCTGGTACCAGAGCATGCCCATGCCGCCGACGGAGTTCAGCGTGCGGTCCTTGATCTCGAAGGAGCCGGGACCGGCCTGCTTCCAGCCGTCGTGGGTCTCGCCGTTGAAGATCGGCCGGTAGCCCTTGGAGGGCTTGCAGTCGGCCTTGGCGATGCCGGTCGCGTAGAGCAGCCCGCCGAGCAGGTGCTTGCGGAAGGCCGGTTCGGCGTACGACTCCTTCGTGTGGCCGCCGCCCGTGTAGAAGGAGCGCCCGCCCTCGTACGGCTGGCACCAGGCGATCGGGTGGTCGCCCTTCATGGTGCCGCCGGTGTAGCTCGTCTCGTCGAGGGTGGCCAGGACACGGGCCTGGTCGCGGGGGTTGGTGCGGTAGTTGTACCACTCGTCGGTGCGCTGCCAGGTGCTGTCCAGGTGTGCGGTGGCGGGGTGGTCGTGGTCCTCGACGCGTACGGTCGCCGACTGGATCCGCGGGTGCGAGTCGAAGTGCGCGCCGACGAGTCCGCCGTAAAACTTCCAGTCGTACTCGGTGTCGGCGGCCGCGTGGATGCCGAGGTAGCCGCCGCCGTCGGCGACGTACTGCTCGAAGACCGTCTGCTGGTGGGCGTTGAGCACGTCACCGGTCGTGGAGAGGAACGCGACCGCGTCGTAGCGGGCGAGGTTCTGCGGGGTGAACTGCCTGGCCTCCTCGGTCGCGTCGACGGCGAGGCCGCGCTGCGCGCCGAGTTCCTTGAGCGCGGTGACGCCCGTCGCGATGGAGTCGTGGCGGAAGCCGGCGGTCTTGGAGAAGACCAGGACCCGCTTCTTGGGGGTGGCGTCGCCCCTGGCCGTCGAGAAGGTGAAGTCGTCGATGTCGTAGAGCGCTCCGGCGCCGCCCTTGAAGACCAGGTAGAGCGTGGTGGTGCCGGCCGGGGGTCGCTTGATGGTGGTGGTGACGTCCTGGAAGACGTCCCAGCCGCCGGTGACGGGGACGACGGTGGAGCCGATGAGCCGCCCGTCGGGCGATCCGGTGCGGACTTCGAGGGTGCCGCCCGCTCCCCCGGAGGAGACGCGTGCGGTGAGGGAGGTGGCGTCGCCTACCCGGTAGGGCTTGAAGGCGATCCAGTCGCCGTCCTCGATGTCGCCGACGGTCTTGCCGCCGTGTGCGGCCGGCTTGCTCTGCGGTGCGACGCCGCTCTGGGCGGAGTAGTGCTCGGCCTGGCGCTGCTTGGGCTGGAGCACCTTCTGGTCGTGGGTCGTCAGCGGCTCCTGGCCGCCGCCTCCGCCGTCCGTGTACTCGGCGTCGAACACCGCGAAGATGTTGGCGTTGGGGTCGTGGCTGCTGTCGGCCGGGGTCTTGATGGTGCCGGTGCAGCCGTTGGCGGAGGTGATCGGGTGGCCGTGGCTGTCGTGGCCGAGGATGTACGTCACCTTGACCTTGGCGCAGTCGACCGTGCCGTCCTCGGGGTCGGTGGCCTTCACCTTGAAGGGCACGTCGTCGCCGAAGGTGAAGAGCTGGCCGTCGCCGGGCAGTTCGAGAGTCACCTTGGGCGCGGTGTTGCCGACGACGATCCGCACGCTCGCCGAGCCGGTGCGGCCGGTGCTGTCCTTGGCGGTGACGGTGGCGGTGTACGTGCCGTTCTTCCGGTACGTGTACGCCGGGTTGGCCGCCGTCGACGTACCGCCGTCGCCGAAGGTCCAGGAGTACTTCAGGGCGTCGCCGTCGGAGTCCGTCGTCCCCGCGGAGGAGAACCTGACGCGCAGCGGGGCCTGGCCCGAGGTCCTGTCGGCCGCGGCCTCCGCGACGGGCGAGTGGCCGCTGGTGGCGTTCTCGATGCGGTAGAGGCCGGAGTTCTCGTTGCCGCCGAACCAGGCGGTGCCGTAGTCGAGCACGTACAGCGCGCCGTCGGGGCCGAAGGCGGAGTCCATGACCTGGGTGCCGGTCCACGGCACGGGGTTGATGGACCGCACGGCGCCGTTCGCGTCCTGCTCCACGCGCTTGATCCAGCGCCGGCCGAACTCGCCCGCGAAGAAGTCGCCGTCGTAGGCCTCGGGGAACTTCACCGGGGAGTCGAGGTCCTTGTCGTACCGGTAGACGGGTCCGCCCATGGGGGACTCCGAGCCGGTGCCGAACTCGGGGACCGAGCCGCCGTCGTACGGGATCCACGCCTCCTGGGCGGGGGGCAGGTCGGTCAGGCCGGTGTTGTGCGGTGAGGTGTTCTTGGGCGCGGCGCAGTCGAATGTGGCGCCGGACTCCTTCGTCGCGAAGTCGTAGTCGACGTACGCGTCGTTCTTGCCGGTGCAGAAGGGCCAGCCGAAGTTGCCGGGCTTGGTGACGCGGGCGAACTCGACCTGTCCGGCCGGGCCGCGCTTCGGGTCGGCGGCGCCGGCGTCGGGCCCGTAGTCGCCGACGTACAGGACGCCGGTGGGCTTGTCGACGCTGAAGCGGAACGGGTTGCGGAAGCCCATGGCGTAGATCTCGGGGCGCGTCCGGTCGGTGCCGGGCGCGAACAGGTTGCCCTCGGGGACCGCGTACGAGCCGTCATCGTTCACCTTGATGCGCAGGATCTTGCCGCGCAGGTCGTTGGTGTTGCCGGAGGTGCGGCGGGCGTCGTACGCCGGGTTGCGGTCCGGGCGCTCGTCGATGGGGGTGAAGCCGTCGGAGGCGAAGGGGTTGGAGTCGTCGCCGGTCGAGAGGTAGAGGTTGCCCTGCGCGTCGAAGTCGATGTCGCCGCCGACGTGGCAGCAGATGCCGCGGGTCGCGGGCACGTCGAGGATCTTCTTCTCGCTGGCGTTGTCGAGCGTGCCGTCGGCCTTCAGCTCGAAGCGCGAGAGCCGGTTGACGCCGTCGAACCTGGCGAAGTCGGCGGCCGTGCCCTCGTCGGGGGCGTCGCCCGCGGGGGTGTTCATCGGGGGCGCGTAGTAGAGGTAGATGCGCCGGTTCTCGCTGAACTCCGGGTCGATGCCGATGCCCTGGAGGCCCTCTTCGTCGTGCGAGTAGACCGGGATGGTGCCGACGACGCGAGTGTTGCCGGCCGCGTCGGTCATGCGGAGCTCGCCGTCGCGCGAGGTGTGCAGGACGCTGCGGTCGGGAAGCACGGCGAGCGACATGGGCTCGCCCGTCTCGGGCTCGCCCTTGGCGAGCGTGACCTGCTGGAAGTCCTCGGCGGCGGGCTCGGCGGCGGGCGCCGAACCCGCGCCGCTGACCGGTTCGGGGTGCTCGGCGGCGGTGGACACGGTGGGGGTCAGGGCGAGTGACGTGGCGGCGAGCAGGCCGCCGGTGAGAAGTGCGAGGGTTTTTCGGGCCGATCCGGCTCTGAGCCGTTTCCTGTGCACGAGTGTCCTCCGGGAGTGGGCCGGGCGGTGCTCGTCCTGCACCGGTGCCGGGCGGGAAGCTCTCTCAATACGGGAACCGGAATGCGCCGTCATGCCGGTACCAGGGTCATGTCCTGTACACCTCAGGGACGGTAGCTCCGTTCGTCCGGAACGGAAAGCCCTTGTGCGGCAAGGAAGTTGAACTTTCTCCCGCCGCAGGACAAAGCGGCCCGGGCGCAGCCCGGACCGGCCCGGCGGCGCTGTGCCGCCGGGCTGCCGTGCGTCGTCCCGCCCCGGGGCCCGTCGCGCGGGACGCACCCCGTCGCGGGGGCCCCGGTGGGGGGACCTAGTCCGCGCCCCCGAACGCCGCGTCGAACGACGCGCTCGGCGGGTCGAAGTCGTACCGCTTCAGCGTGGCGAGGGCTTCCGGCGCCCCCGTGAGGCGGTCCATCCCCGCGTCCTCCCACTCCACCGAGACCGGCCCCTCGTAGCCGATGGAGCGCAGCATCCGGAACACGTCCTCCCAGGGGACGTCACCGTGCCCGGCCGACACGAAGTCCCAGCCGCGCCGAGGGTCGCCCCACGGCAGGTGCGAGCCGAGGCGGCCGTTGCGCCCGTCGAGCCGCTTGCGCGCCTCCTTGCAGTCCACGTGGTAGATCCGGTCCCGGAAGTCGTACAGGAATCCCACCGGGTCCAGGTCCTGCCACACGAAGTGGCTCGGGTCGAAGTTCAGCCCGAACGCCGGCCGGTGCCCGACCGCCTCCAGGGCCCGCCGCGTCGTCCAGTAGTCGTACGCGATCTCGCTCGGATGCACCTCGTGGGCGAAGCGCACCCCCTCGGCGTCGAACACGTCGAGTATCGGGTTCCACCGCTCGGCGAAGTCCTCGTACCCCCGCTCGATCATGTGCGGCGGTACGGGCGGGAACATCGCCACCAGGTGCCAGATCGAGGACCCGGTGAAGCCGACGACCGTACGGACGCCGAAGGCCGCGGCGGCCCGGGCCGTGTCCGCCATCTCGGCCGCGGCCCGGCGCCGTACGCCCTCGGGTTCGCCGTCGCCCCAGATCCGCGCCGGCAGGATGGCCCGATGGCGCTCGTCGATGGGCGCGTCGCAGACCGCCTGGCCGACCAGGTGGTTGGAGACCGCCCAGCACTTCAGGCCGTACTTGTCGAGGAGCTGGTGCCGTCCCGCCAGGTAGCCGGGTTCGTTCAGCGCCTTGTCGACTTCGAAGTGGTCGCCCCAGCAGGCGAGTTCGAGGCCGTCGTAGCCGAAGTCGCGGGCGAGCCGGCAGACCTCCTCCAGTGGCAGGTCGGCCCACTGGCCGGTGAAGAGGGTGAATGGTCGTGGCATGCGGGAACGGCCCTCCTACGGGAGTGCGGGGAGTACGGGCGTGTAGATGGCGTTCTTCTGGGCGCTCTCCTCCACCGCCGCCAGCACCCGCTGCACCCGCAGCCCGTCCGCGAAGGACGGCTCCGGGTCGGTGCCGGTGGCGATGGCGTGCAGCAGGTCGCGCGCCTGGTGCACGAAGGTGTGCTCGTACCCCAGGGCGTGGCCCGGCGGCCACCACGCCTCCAGGTACGGATGCTGCGGCTCGGTCACCAGGATCCGCCGGAACCCGGACGAGACGGCGGGCTCGGTGTGGTCGTGGAAGGACAGTTCGTTCAGCCGTTCCAGGTCGAAGGCCAGCGAGCCGCGCTCGCCGTTGAGTTCGACGCTCAGCGCGTTCTTGCGGCCCGCCGCGGTGCGCGTCGCCTCGAACGAGGCCAGTGCCCCCGAGGCCAGCCGCGCGGTGAAGAGCGCGGCGTCGTCGACCGTCACCGCGCCGCGCCGGGGCCCCGCGGCCCCCGCCGCGAGGCCCGCCGACGCGGCCGCCGGCAGCGGCCGCGACCGTACGAACGTCTCGGTCATGGCGGACACCCCCACCACCGGCTCGCCCGCCAGGTACTGCGCGAGGTCGACGATGTGCGCCCCCAGGTCGCCGAGCGCGCCCGAGCCCGCGTGCTCGCGCTGG
This sequence comes from Streptomyces albidochromogenes, assembly GCF_005981925.1. Classification (GTDB taxonomy): domain Bacteria; phylum Actinomycetota; class Actinomycetes; order Streptomycetales; family Streptomycetaceae; genus Streptomyces; species Streptomyces albidochromogenes. The sequence continues at coordinate 24,380 of NZ_VBVX01000046.1, read as the reverse complement.
AGCCGCCAGGTCAGCGGGAAGTCCGGGTCGACGAGCCAGTCCTGGAGATAGGTGACGCGTACGTGCCGCAGCGCCCCGAGCCGCCCCTGTGCGACCAGCCGCCGGGCGTACGTCATGGCGGGCACCCGGCGGTAGTTGAAGCCGACCATCGCCACCTGGCCCCGCGCCCGGGCGCGCTCGGCGGCGGCCGTCATCGCCTCCGCCTCGGCGACCGAGTTGGCCAGCGGCTTCTCGCACAGGACGTGCTTGCCCGCTTCGAGCGCGGCGACGGCGATCTCGGCGTGGCTGTCGCCCGGCGTGCAGATGTCGACGATCTGCACGTCGTCGCGGGCGATCAGGTCGCGCCAGTCGGTCTCCGCCGCCGCCCATCCGTGCTGGTCCGCAGCGGCGCGCACGGCCACCGCGTCGCGTCCGCAGACGGCCGCCAGGACCGGCCGTACCGGCAGGTCGAAGACGCGGCCCGCGGTGCGCCAGCCCTGTGAGTGGGCGGCTCCCATGAACGCGTACCCGACCATGCCGACGCCGAGCGCCGGCGACCGCACACCGGCCGGCGCGCCCGCTTCGGCGGCTGTCCCGGTGTCTGTCTCCGTCTGTGACTCTTCCCTGCGGGCCATACGGATTCCTCCTCGTCGAACTCGTCACTCGCACGGTGGGGGGCAGGCGGGCGCCGCGGCCCGGTCAGCTGAAACCCGTCGGCAGGTACTCGTCGACGTTGTCCTTGGTGACGACGGCCGAGTAGAGGGTGATCGAGGCCGGGATCTCCAGTTCCGACATACCGCCGACGCCCTTGCCCTGGCCCAGCGCGCGGGCCAGGTCGATGGCGGAGGCGGCCATGGTCGGCGGGTAGAGGACGGTGGCCTTCAGCACGCTGTTGTCGGCCTTGATGGCGTCCATCGCGGCCTTGGCCCCGGCCCCGCCGACCATCAGGAAGTCGTCGCGCCCGGCCTGCTGGATGGCGCGCAGGGCGCCCACGCCCTGGTCGTCGTCGTGGTTCCACAGCGCGTCGAACTGCTTCTGCGCCTGGAGCAGCTGGGCCATCTTGGCCTGCCCGGACTCGACGGTGAAGTCGGCCGCCTGGCGGGCCACGCGCTTGATGTTGGGGTAGTTCTTGAGGGCGTCCGCGAAGCCCTGGCTGCGCTGCTTGGTCAGCTCCAGGTTGTCGAGCCCCGCGAGCTCCACCACCTTGGCGTTCTTCTTGTCCTTGAGCCGCTCGCCGATGAAGTTGCCCGCGTTGAGGCCCATGCCGTAGTTGTCGCCGCCGATCCAGCAGCGGTAGGCCTGCGGCGAGGCGAAGACGCGGTCCAGGTTGATGACGGGGATGCCCGCCTTCATCGCCTGGAGGCCGACCTGGGTGAGGGCCTTGCCGTCGGCAGGCAGGATCACCAGTACGTCGACCTTCTTGTTGATCAGCGTCTGGACCTGGCCGATCTGCGCGGCCGTGTCGTTCGACCCCTCGGTGATCTCCAGGGTCACCTCGGAGTACTTCCCGGCGCGTGATTTCGCGTTCTCGTTGATGGCGTTGAGCCAGCCGTGGTCGGCCTGCGGGCCAGCGAAACCGATGGTGACCTTCTTGCCGGGCTTGTCGTCAGGGGCGGCCGGCTCGTTGTTCGCGGCCGGTTCCTTGGTCTTCGGCTCGTTGCTGGTGCAGGCGGTGAGCAGGGCGCCGGCGGACACGGCGGCGGTGCCGAACAGCAGTCCTCTGCGACTGGTTTCTGGCATGGCGGTTCCAACCCTTCAGGTCAGGGCGTACGGGACGGGGCGGGGAAGCGGGAGAAGGAGAGAGGGAGCGGGCCGGGCGGGGCGCGGGTCAGGTCGCTCCGTCGCGCGCGGTGCGGCGCTGGACCAGGACGGCGGCGACGATGATGGCGCCCTTGGCGATCTGCTGGACGTCGCTCTGGAGGTTGTTGAGGGCGAAGATGTTGGTGATCGTGGTGAAGACCAGGACGCCGAGCACGGAGCCGACGATGGTGCCCCGGCCGCCGCTGAGCAGCGTCCCGCCGATGATGGCCGCCGCGATGGCGTCGAGTTCGTACAGGTTCCCGTTGGTGTTCTGGCCGGAGCCGGACAGGACGACCAGGAGGAAGGCGGCGATTCCGCAGCACAGTCCGGACAGCAGGTAGAGGTAGAGGCGCTGGCGGCGTACGTCGATCCCGGCGAGCCTGGCCGCTTCCGCGTTGCCGCCGACCGCGACGGTGCGCCGCCCGAAGGTGGTGCGGTTGAGCAGCAGCCAGCCGACGACGGTGACGACGGCGAAGACCAGCACGAGGGGCGGTATGCCGAGGACGTACGCGTCGGGGATGCCGAGGTCGAGCACGGACTCGACGGTGACGATCTGCGTCTTGCCGTCGGTGATCTGCAGGGCGAGGCCGCGCGCCGACGCCAGCATGGCGAGCGTCGCGATGAACGGCACCATCCCGCCGTACGCGATGAGCAGCCCGTTGACGAGTCCGCAGGCGAGACCGACCACCACCGCCGTGAAGAGGATGCCCGCGAAGCCGTACTCCTGGGTCGCGAGCGTCGTCGCCCACACCGAGGCCAGGGCGACGATGGCGCCGACCGACAGGTCGATGCCGCCGCTGGTGATGACGAAGGTCATGCCGACGGTGACGACGCCGATGACGGACGCCTGGGTGAGGACGAGCTGGAGGTTGCCGCTGTCGAGGAACTGATCGGGTCTGGTGAAGCCGCCGACCGCGACCAGGACCGCGAGGACGCCGAGCAGCGACAGGTTGCGTACGTCCGGGCGCAGCCCGAGCCGGGCCGGCTGCCGCGCGGGCGTCTTGGCGGGGGTGGCGGCCGGTGTGTCCTGCTGGTGCCGCTGCGCCGGTGAGACTGGCTGCGTCATGGCGTGGGGCTCCCTTCCATCACGAGGTCGAGTACGCGGTGCTCGTCGAGCTCCCGGGCGGGCGCGGTGTGGACGACGCGCCCCTCCCTGAGCACCAGCACCCGGTCGGCGAGGCCCAGGACTTCGGGGACCTCGCTGGATACGAGAAGTACGGCGAGCCCTTCGTCGGCCAGTCGGCGGATCACGGCGTACAGCTCGGCCCGCGCGCCGACGTCCACGCCGCGCGTCGGCTCGTCGAGGAGCAGGACGCGGCAGCCGCGCAGCAGCCAGCGGGCGAGGACGGCCTTCTGCTGGTTGCCGCCGGACAGGGTGCGGACGGGGGCGTCGGGGTTGTCCGGCCGCAGGGACAGTTCGCGGGTGGCGGTCCGGGCGGCCTCGCGTTCGGCCCGGCGGTCGAGCCAGCCGCCGCGCGAGAAGCGGGACAGGGTCGACACGGACACGTTGCGGGTGACGGATTCGAGCATCAGCAGGCCCTGCGCCTTGCGCTCCTCGGGGGCCAGCCCGATGCCGGCGCGGACGGCGGCGCGGACGCTGCCGGGGCGCAGGGGCCGGCCGTCGACGAGCACGCGGCCGGTGCTGGGTGTGCGCGCGCCGTAGACCGTCTCCAGGACCTCGGAGCGCCCGGAGCCGACGAGCCCGGCGAGACCGACGATCTCGCCGGGGCGGACGTCGAGGTCGAGCGCCGCGAACTCCCCGTCCCTGGAGAGCCCTTCGACGCGCAGAACCGGTTCCGCTCCGGCGGCCCGGGCAGCGTCGCCGGGCCGCGGGGGGAAGACGTACTCGACGTCGCGGCCGGTCATCAGCGCGACGACGTCACGGGTCGGGGTGCTCTTGGCGGGCAGGCCGACCGCGACCGCGCGGCCGTCCTTGAGTACGGTCACGCGGTCGCCGATGCGCCGGATCTCCTCCAGCCGGTGGGAGATGTAGACGACCGCGACGCCGTCCGCCGTGAGTCCGGCGACGATACGGAAGAGGTTGTCGACCTCGTCGGGGTCGAGGGCGGCGGAGGGCTCGTCCATCACGATGAGACGTACGTCGTGGGAGAGCGCCCGCGCCATCGACACGATCTGCTGCTGGGCGGCGGAGAGCGAGCCGACGAGGCCGCCGGCGTCGATCTCGGCGTGGCCGAGGCGTGCGAGGAGGGCGGTGGCCGAGGCGCGGGCCTGTCTGCCGCGTACGACGAAGCCGGCGGTGGTCGGCTCGTGGCCGAGGAAGATGTTCTCGGCGACCGACAGGCCCTCCACCAGGTCGAGTTCCTGGTAGATGGTGGCGATGCCCAGGCGCATGGCGGCGATGGGCGACCTGAGCGTGACGGCGGCCCCCTGCCAGGAGATCTCGCCGCCGTCGGGCTGGTGCACGCCGGCGAGGATCTTGATGAGGGTGGATTTGCCGGCCCCGTTCTGGCCGAGCAGGCAGTGGACCTCGCCGGCCTGGACCTCCAGGTCGACGCCGTCGAGGGCGCGGACGCCGGGGAAGGACTTGGTGATGCCGGACATGGTGAGAAGAAGGGGCGGGGCTGCTGGGGCTGCTTGCGGTGGTGCCATGACGGTTCCCCTCGGCTGGTGCGGCGGCCGGTGAGCGAGCAGGGCAGGACGGAGCAGGGGTAGTACGGGTGGTACGGGCTGGGGCGAGCGGAACGGGAGAAGCGGGCAGGCGGGCAGGACGGAGCTGGGCACGGCGGAGCCGGCCCTGGGCGGTGGTGCCGTTGGCGTTGCGTGTCGCGCGGGGGTCGTACGGGTCGTGCGGGCGCCGGGTCAGGCCGGCGAGAACAGGTGGTCGCTGATGAGCCTGGCCGCGCCGATCACGCCGGCGGCGGGCCCCAGCTCGCCCAGGACGATGGGCAGGTTGCCGGTCGCCAGCGGCAGCGACTGGCGGTAGACCTGGGTGCGGACGCTGGCGAGCAGGGTGTGGCCGAGGCCGGTCACCCCGCCGCCGATCACGACGAGCCCGGGGTTGAAGAAGCTGACGAGTCCGGCGATGACCTGGCCGACGCGGTTGCCGCCCTCGCGGATGAGATCGAGCGAGGTGGCGTCGCCGGCGGCCGCGGCGGCGGCCACGTCGGCGGCCGTGAGCCGGCCGGCCGCTTCGAGGCGGGCCGCCAGTTCGGGCGAGCGGCCGGAGCGGGCCGCGTCCTCGGCGTCGCGGGCGAGCGCGGCGCCGCTGAAGTGGGCCTCCAGGCATCCCTTGTTGCCGCAGGCACAGGCGCGGCCCTCCGGTTCGACCTGGATGTGGCCGATGTCGCCGGCGCTGCCGGTCGTGCCCCGGTAGACCTCGCCGCCGACGACGATGCCGCAGCCGATGCCGGTGCCGATCTTGACGCAGAGGAAGTCGCCCACCGAGCGTGCGACGCCCGCGTGCTGCTCCCCCATCGCCATCAGGTTCACGTCGTTGTCGACCATGACGGGGCAGCCCAGCTCCTGGCTGAGTGCCTCGCGTACGGGAAAGCCGTCCCAGCCGGGCATGATCGGCGGCGCGACCGGCACGCCCTCCGGGAAGCGGACGGGGCCCGGCACGCCGATGCCCGCGCCGTCGAAGCCCTCGGCGAGGCCGGACGCCTTGAGCTTGGCCGCCAGGGCGAGGGCCTGCTCGAAGACGGCGACCGGGCCCTCGCGTACGTCCATGGGGTGGTTGAGGTGACCGAGCACCTCCAGCTCGGCGTTGGTGACGGCCACGTCGATCGAGGTGGCGCCGATGTCGATGCCGAGGAAGCGCAGGGCGGGCGCGAGCCGGATGTTGTGCGAGCGGCGGCCGCCCCGGGAGGCGGCGAGGCCGTCGGCGACGACCAGGCCGGTGTCGAGGAGCCGGTCGACCTCGACGGCGAGTTTGGAGCGGGACAGGTCGATCTGATCGCCCAGCTGGGCGCGGGAGTTGGGTCCGCCGTCACGCAGCAGACGGAGCAGCCGCGCCTGATGCGCGTTCGCCGGTCGAGCCGTCATCCGTCTCACGTTCCCCTCCCTGCCTCATCGGCCCTTCACCGCCGGGCTTTGGAGGGGAACGTAGCAGCGGCTGCCGGGAGTGGGAAGAAGTTGCGCAGGAATCCAGCTCAACTTTCTCCACACCGAGGACAAAGGAGGTTCCTCGCGGCAACGGGACCCGCTGTGCGGTTGGTTGACGCGCCTGAGCGCGTGGCGCGCACCGACGGAGCCCGGCCGGGCCGCCCGCGTACAGGCCGCCCGCACCCGGCCGCCCGTGCGCAGGGGGAGCGCTCAGGCCTCGCGCTCGTGGTGCGTCGTGCGGGTGCGCTCCGTGTGGGCGCGCATGATCTCGGTGGCGCGCCGCTCGTCGCGGTCCGCGATGGCGGCGATCAGCTCACGGTGCTCGATCCAGGACTGCTTTCCGCGCTGCCGGGCGACGGGCGTGCAGTACCAGCGGACGCGCCGGCCGACCTGCGCCGCCAGATCGGTGAGCACGACGTTGCCCGCGAGTTCCATGACCTTGGCGTGGAACTGGGCGTCGAGCGACACGGCGAGGTCCACGTCGCCGTCCGCGACCGCCCGCTCGCCCCGCGCGCACACCTCTTCGAGCGCGGCGATCCCGGCCGGCCCGGCGTTGGCGGTGGCGAGCCTGGCGGCCTCCGCCTCCAGCAGCGTGCGGACGGACAGGAGCTGGTCCGCCTCCTCCTCGGTGGGCTCGCGGACGAACGCCCCCTGCGCGGGCCGCAGATCGACCCACCCCTCGGTGTTGAGCCGCTGCAACGCCTCACGGACGGGCTGCCTGGACACCCCGAGGTGCCCGGCGAGCTCGGACTCGATCAGGTGCTGACCCGGCCGCAGGGCCCGGGTCGTGATGAGTTCGAGCAGCGTCTCGTACACGCGCTCGCGGAGCGGTCCCGGCCTCTCCAGCTTGGGTACGGTCCCGTGCGGCAGTCCTGCGGACGACATCGCGGCGTCCCCCTTCGGGCCGGCATCGGCGAGCGCAGACGAATGGCTATCGTCTACAGTCTACCGATCGTCGGCTTTCGCCATGCCGAGAGCCGCGTCGCGCCGGGCGCCGTCCGGCGCGTCAGGGGCAGCGGATGACCTGGCCGGCGTACGAGAGGTTGCCGCCGAAGCCGAAGAGCAGGACCGGCGCGCCGGACTCGATCTCGCCGCGCTCGATCAGCTTGGACAGGGCCATCGGGATGCTGGCCGCCGAGGTGTTGCCGGAGTCGACCACGTCGCGGGCGATCACCGCGTTCACGGCGCCGATCTTCTGCGCGACCGGCTCGATGATCCGCAGGTTCGCCTGGTGCAGCACGACCGCCGCGAGCTCCTCCGGCGTCACACCGGCCCGCTCGCACACCTGGCGCGCGATGGGCGGCAGCTGGGTGGTGGCCCAGCGGTATACGGACTGCCCCTCCTGGGCGAAGCGCGGGGGCGTGCCCTCGATCCGTACGGCGTGGCCCATCTCCGGCACCGAACCCCAGAGCACCGGGCCGATGCCCGGCTCCTCGGCGTCGGCGCACGCCTCGACGACCGCGGCGCCCGCGCCGTCACCGACGAGCACGCAGGTGGTGCGGTCGGCCCAGTCGGCGATCTCGGCCATCTTGTCGGCGCCGATGACCAGGGCGCGGGTCGCGGATCCGGCCCGTACGGCGTGGTCGGCGGTGGCGAGGGCGTGCGTGAAGCCCGAGCAGACGACGTTGAGGTCCATGACCGCGGGCGACTTCATCCCGAGGCGGGCCGCCACCCGGGCCGCCATGTTGGGCGAGCGGTTGATCGCGGTGGAGGTGGCGACCAGGACCAGGTCCACGTCGGCCGGGGTGAGCCCGGCGGCGGCCAGGGCCTTGGCCCCGGCGTGCGCGGCCAGCTCGTCGACGGGCTCGTCGGGGCCCGCGACGTGGCGGGTCCTGATGCCCACCCGGCTGGTGATCCACTCGTCGCTGGTGTCGACCATGGCCGCCAGATCGTCGTTCGTGAGCACCTTGGCAGGCTGATAGTGCCCGAGCGCGACGACTCGTGAGCCGGTCATTGGCGGTTCCACCCCTCTTTGCGGACAGTAGGAACGGTCCAGTCTTCTTTGTGACTCACCGGTACGAGGGCAGGTGAACCGACAGGATTCGCTCCCGACTCTTTGGAGCTTCCTGCTGACGGCGACCTTTGGTCCGCCTGACGGCATACTGTAGACAATTCTGTCGACCCTTCCAGTTCACCCCGATCGGAGAGCCCCGTGAAAGTCGCGGTTGCCGACGCCGGAGCCAGATGTGCACGTGCAGGACAATGAGATCGTCAAGGTCACCTCGCCGCACGACAACCCGGTGACCCACGGCAACCTGTGCATCAGGGGCCGGTTCGGCTACCAGCACGTACAGCAGCGCTGAGCGCGCGGATCACGAAGAACCCGAGGAAACGGACTGATCACCATGGGACGGGTCACCGAGCGCCGCCGCGTCATCCGCGTCAGGGACGGGGTGGTGAGCAGCCGGCCGGACACCCTGGTCGCCGAGGAGCCGCTGGAGATCCGTCTGGGCGGGAAGCCGCTCGCGATCACGATGCGCACGCCCGGCGACGACTTCGCGCTGGCGGCCGGGTTTCTGGTGAGCGAGGGGGTGCTGGGCGCCGCCGAGGAGGTGCGGTCGATCGTGTACTGCGCGGGGGCGACGGCGGACGGTGTGAACACGTACAACGTGGTGGACGTGCAGCTCGCGCCCGGCGTCCCGGTCCCCGACATCACCCTGGAGCGCAACGTCTACACGACGTCGTCGTGCGGCCTGTGCGGCAAGGCCAGTCTGGACGCGGTCCGCACCACGGCCCGCTTCCCGATCGCCGACACTCCCCCCGTCCGTCTGACGCCCGGGCTGCTCGCCGGCCTCCCCGACCGGCTCCGCGCGGCGCAGCAGGTGTTCGACCGGACCGGGGGCCTGCACGCTGCGGCGCTCTTCTCGGAGGAGGGCGAACTGCTCGACGTGCGGGAGGACGTGGGGCGGCACAACGCGGTCGACAAGCTCGTGGGCCGGGCGCTCACCGACGGGCGCCTGCCGCTGTCGCGCGCGGTGCTGCTGGTCTCCGGGCGGGCCTCGTTCGAGCTGGCGCAGAAGGCGGTCATGGCCGGGATCCCGGTGCTGGCGGCGGTCTCGGCGCCTTCCTCGCTGGCCGTGGACCTGGCGGCCGAGACGGGCCTGACGCTGGTCGGTTTCCTGCGCGGTCCCCACATGAACGTGTACGCGGGCGAAGAGCGCATCGTCCTGCCCTCCGGGGTCTGACGCGCCCCGCGACACGGGGTGCGGGCCCGGCCGGCGGGGAGCGCCCCCTGCGCCGGCCGGGCCTGGCCGCCGGGGAGCGGACCTCTAGCGCTTCCCGCGCCGGGCGCGCTGCCTGGCCTCGGCAGGCGGCGGGATGAACTGGAGCGCGAGGGTGGCGGGGGGTTTCGCGACGCCGGGCCCGCCGGCCGCGACCCAGGCCAGGATGTCGTCCGTGCAGTCGTCGTCCAGCGCCCAGCCGACCCAGGCGGCGCGGCCGCCTCTGCGGCGGCCCTCCGTGGAGGGCTGGACGACCACGACGTTGGCCTGGCCGCACGGGCCGAGGCAGTCGCTGGTCCGTACGAGCAGCCGCCCGCCGGACGCGGCGGCCGCGTCGCGCAGGCGGCGCAGCTGGCCCTCGTGGTCCGTGCCCGGGTTCTTCCGGGCGTCGCCGCAGCAGCAGCCCCGGCACACGGTGAGGGCGCAGGGGCGGGGTCCGAAGGGACGTATCGCGGAGGTCACTTGACGATCTTGCCAGGCGGGCGCCGCGGGGCGTCGGCGCGGGACGGGAGGGGTTGGTCACGTTTGCGGCCGGCCCCTTCGCGGCTCTCCCCCGGCTTCACACGCCGGTCGGGCTCGATCTCCTCGACGCGGCGCCGGCGCCGGACGCCGAGCGGCGCCCCGGTTCCGAGGTCCGCCGGTCGTCGTCGCGCGAGCGCCGCTTCGCGAGTACCGCGCACACCATCAGCTGCATCTGATGGAACAGCATCAGCGGCAGTACGGCCAGGCCCGCCTCCGCGCCGAACAGCACGCTCGCCATCGGCAGCCCGGCCGCCAGCGACTTCTTCGATCCGGCGAACTGGATCGCGACGCGGTCGGCGCGGTCGAAGCCGAGCCGCCGTGCCCCGTACCAGCTCACCGCCAGCATCGTGGCGAGCAGCACCGCCTCCACCCCGAGCAGCGCCCCGAGCCGGCCGGGGCTCACCCGCTGCCAGATGCCTTCGGTGACCCCGTGGCTGAACGCGGTGTAGACGACGAGCAGGATCGATCCCCGGTCCACATACCCCAGCGCCTTCCTGTGCCGCCGCAGAAAGCCGCCGACCCACCGGCGCAGCAGCTGCCCCGCGACGAACGGCACCAGGAGCTGCAAAACGATCTTCAGCACCGAGTCCGCCGAGAAGCCGCCCGCCGCGCCGCCGATCAGCAGGGCCGCGAGCAGCGGGGTGGCGACGATCCCGACGAGGCTGGAGAAGGAGCCCGCGCAGATCGCCGCCGGAACGTTCCCGCGCGCGATCGAGGTGAAGGCGATCGAGGACTGGACGGTGGAGGGGACGAGGCAGAGGAAGAGGAGGCCGCCGTACAGCTCTGGGGTCAGGGCGTACGGCACCAGGCCCCGCGCCGCGAGTCCGAGCAGCGGGAAGAGCGCGAACGTGCACACGAGGACCGTCAGGTGCAGCCGCCAGTGGCGCAGTCCGTCGAGCGCCTCGCGGGTGGAGAGCCGGGCGCCGTACAGGAAGAACAGCAGCGCGACGGCCCCGGTCGAGGCCCCGCCGACGGCCTGGGCGGCCCGGCCGGACGCCGGCAGCAGCGAGGCGAGGACGACCGTGCCGATCAGCAGCAGGATGTACGGGTCGAGGGGCAGCCAGGACGGCATCCGGAACTGCGGCGGGCGGCGGCTCATGCTGTCCTGGTGCTCCACTTTGCTCTCGGTCGGTACGTGCGTGCGGCCTGCGGGCCCCTCCCATGGTCCACGGGAACCGCGGCACAGCGCATTCCGCATTCCGTGCGCGGGCGCCGGAACGCCCGCAGGCGCGCGGAAATGGGCAGCGCGCGTACAGATTCCGTGGAGATTTGCGCGCACCGTACTTACTCCGTGGTCAGGAGACCGCCCGCGGCTTCCCCATGTGACCGCATATCGCCGGTTGAGCTGTGCATATGTACAAGAGTTCGGATTCCGTGACCCCCTGCCGCGCGCGGAAGCGTTGGGGTAGCGTCACGGCGCTGTGCGGAGCGTCACAAGGAGCAGGTCATTGCGCGAGTTCACTGTCCCACCCATGGCGACGGCGCCTCAGGTCGGCGGGCTGGCGGACGTCGTCTTCGACCACGCGGAGCGGGACCCGCACCGCGTCGTGCTCGCCCGCAAGGGCGAGGACGGGGGGTGGCACGACGTGTCGGCCGTCCGCTTCCGCGACCAGGTGCTCGCCGTCGCGAAGGGGCTGCTGGCGCACGGCGTCCGGTTCGGCGACCGGGTCGCGATCATGTCCCGCACCCGGTACGAGTGGACGCTCTTCGACTTCGCCCTGTGGACGGTCGGGGCCCAGCCGGTCCCGATCTATCCCACCGCCTCCGCCGACCAGGTCTTCTGGACCCTGCACGACGCCGGCGTCACGGCCTGCGTGGTCGAGCACGAGGACCACGCGATGACCATCGGCTTGGTGATCGACCGACTGCCGATGCTGGGGCGCCTGTGGCAGCTCGACGCGGGCGCGGAGGCGGAGCTGGTCCGGGCGGGCGCGCACCTCGACGAGGACGTGGTGCACCGCCACCGGCGGGCGGTGACGCCCGATTCCGTGGCGACCGTGATCTACACGTCGGGGACCACGGGGCGGCCCAAGGGCTGTGTGCTGACGCACGCGAACTTCATGTACGAGACCGACACCGTGCTGGCCCGCTGGGAGTCGCTGTTCCGTTCCAAGCCGGGCGACGAGCCCGCGACGCTGCTCTTCCTGCCGCTCGCCCACGTCTTCGGGCGCATGGTCGAGGTCGCGGCGATCCGGGGGCGGGTCAAGCTGGGGCACCAGCCGGTGCTCGCGGCGCACGCCCTGATGCCCGACCTGGTGAGCTTTCGGCCGACCTTCATCCTGGCCGTGCCGTACATCTTCGAGAAGGTCTTCCACGGCGCCCGGCGCAAGGCCGAGGCGGACGGGAAGGCCGGGCCCTTCGACAAGGCCGTCGAGGTGGCGGTGCGGTACGCCGAGGCGCAGGAGCACCGCGCGTTCGGCACCGGCCCCGGGCCTTCGGCCGCGCTGCGGCTCCAGCACCAGTTCTTCGAGAAGGCCGTGTACGCGAAGGTGCGCGAGGCCATGGGCGGCCGCGTGCGGCACGCGATGTCCGGCGGTTCGGGGATGGCGCGGCGGCTCGGCCTGTTCTTCGCCGGCGCCGGTGTGACGGTCTTCGAGGGGTACGGGCTGACCGAGACGACGGCGGCCGCGACCGCCAACCCGCCCGAGCGCACCCGTTACGGCACGGTGGGGCAGCCGCTGCCGGGCACCACCGTGCGCATCGCCGAGGACGGCGAGATCCTGCTGCGCGGCGGCCAGGTCTTCTCCGGGTACTTGAACGACCCCAGGTCCACCGACGCCGTACTGCGGGACGGCTGGCTGGCCACCGGGGACATCGGCGCGCTGGACGAGGACGGCTATCTGACGATCACCGGGCGGAAGAAGGAGATCCTGGTGACGTCGGGCGGCAAGAGCGTGTCGCCGGCGGCGCTGGAGGAACGGGTGCGGGCGCATCCGCTGGTGGCCCAGTGCATCGTCGTCGGCAACGACAGGCCGTACATCGCCGCGCTCGTCACGCTCGACCAGGAGGCCGTTGACCACTGGCTCCAGATGCGCGACAAGCCGCCGCTGAGCTCGGCCGACCTGGTGCGCGACCCCGATCTGGAGACGGAGGTACGGCGTGCGGTGGTGGCGGCGAACACGCTGGTCTCGCAGGCGGAGTCGATCCGTACCTTCCGGATACTGGCCCACCAGTTCAGCGAGGAGCACGGGCTGCTCACGCCCTCGCTCAAGCTGAAGCGCAAGGCGATCGAGACGGCGTACCGGGCGGAGGTCGACGCGCTGTACCGGTGATGCGCACGGGGCCGGCGAGATCGACGGGCAACCGGCCCTCCGCGCGCGCCACTTGGCCGCCGAGGAGCACCGCGCCGCGCACCGCCCGTCGCGCACGGCGTCGCCTCGGGGCACCGGGGCCCGGCGGCCAAGGCGGGCACATCCCGGCCGGATCGCGGGAATGCGCGGGGCACCGTGATCGTTGACCCTGGGAGTACCAACCGACGACGTAAGGATCGATCGCTCGTGAGCAAGGCCCCTTCCCTCACCCTGAACAACGGCGTCGAGATGCCCCAGCTGGGGTTCGGCGTTTGGCAGGTGCCTGACGACGAGGCCGAGAAGGCCGTCGACACCGCCATCCAGGCCGGTTACCGATCCATCGACACCGCCGCGATCTACGAGAACGAGACCGGCACGGGCAAGGCCATCGCCGCCTCCGGTGTGGCCCGCGAAGAGCTGTTCGTCACGACGAAGCTCTGGAACTCCGAGCAGGGGTTCGACTCCACGCTGCGCGCCTTCGACGCGTCGCTGGCGAAGCTCGGCCTCGACTACGTCGACCTGTACCTGATCCACTGGCCGATGCCGTCCAAGGACACGTACCTGGACACGTACAGGGCGTTCGAGAAGATCTACGCGGACGGCCGCGCCAAGGCGATCGGTGTCTCCAACTTCCTTCCCGAGCACCTGGAGCGTCTGATCGGCGAGACCTCGGTGGTCCCGGCGGTCAACCAGATCGAGCTCCACCCGCAGCTCCAGCAGGCGGCCTCCCGCGCCTTCCACGCCCAGCACGGCATCGCGACCGAGGCATGGTCGCCACTGGGGCAGGGCAAGGGCCTGCTCGACGTGCCGACGGTCGTCGCCGTCGCGCGCAAGCACGGCAAGACCCCGGCCCAGGCGGTGCTGCGCTGGCACCTGCAGACCGGCAACGTGGTGATCCCCAAGTCCGTGACCCCGTCGCGGATCGAGGAGAACATCGACGTGTTCGACTTCGAGCTGGACGCCGACGACCTGGCCGCGTTCGCCGCGCTGGACGAGGGCAAGCGCCTCGGGCCCGACCCGGCGACGTTCGACGCGGGCGCCTGACCCGCACAACGGCGCGGCGGCGTCGGCCGGTTCGGTCCGGACGGCGCCGTCCGCCGTGTGCGGGCGGCGCCGGGCCGGACCGCAGGCGGGCCGTCAGGCGCGGTGCGCGAGGTGCAGGGTGCGCGCCCGCAGCAGGAAGACGTCGGGGCGCCGCGCGAGTCCGGCCGGGTCCCGCGCGTCCAGCAGCCGGTCCAGCATCGCGACGTCCTCGGCCGTCAGCCGGTCGGCGTACACGCTCCGGTGGCGGGTGAAGACCTCCAGGACCATCTCGCGGGCGAGAGGCGCCAACGGCGCGGGCAGGTCGAGCAGGAAGGAGCGGCCGGTGTCCGGGGTCAGTCCGGCGGCGGTCAGCAGGGCCGGCCAGTCCTCCACCTCGGCCTTCGCGCCGGGCAGTTCGGCGCGCATCCGCGCGAACCACTCGCTCGCCACGACCTCCAGCCGCGCCTCCAGACCCGGGCTGCCGAACCCGAGGTCACGGGGCAGGTGACGCTGCGGCAGGCCGCCCTCGAAGAGGGCCAGGGCGCCGCCCGGGCGCAGCAGACCGGCGAGGCCGGTGAGGGCGGCGCGCTGGTCGCCGACGTGGTGCAGGGAGTTGGCGGCCCAGACCACGTCGGCCTCGCCCAACGACCCGATGTCGTCCGGGACTTCGGCTGCGACGGTACGTACCCGCTCCCCCGCGCCGGCTCGTTCCGCCCGCGCCCGGGCGCGCTCCAGCAGCGCCGGCGTACCGTCGACGGCCACGATCTCCGCCTCCGGGAAGGCCGCGGCGAGCATGCAGGTGATCACTCCGGGGCCGCTGCCGATGTCCAGGACGCGGCGTACGCCCCGCGCGCCGCGGAAGCGCTCCGCGATCCAGGCGGCGGCCTGCTCGTACACGGGGCGGTTCACCTCGGCCTCGTGCTCCAGGTGCACGGCGAGCGCGTCCCAGTCGAAGGCGGTGGTGCCGTGGGTGTGGTCGTGGCCGTGGTGGTGGCCCTGACGGGGGGTGTCGCCGTGGGGGTGGCTGTCGCTGTTCGTCATGCGCCCACTGTCTCGCCGGACCGCTCTTTCGGCGAACCTTCTTGCCGGTCCGGCAAACCGCTGCCGCCCTTGCGGTACTGCTGTGGGCTCACCCCGCGCACCCGCTTGAACGCCGCGCTCAGCGCGAAGGAACCGCTGTAGCCCACCTGGCGTGCCACCGCCCCCACCGTCGCCTCCGTCTCCCTCAGCAGGTCCGCCGCGAGCGCGAGCCGCCACGCGGTGAGGTACGCCATGGGCGGCTCACCGACCAGCTCGGTGAAGCGCCGGGCGAGCCCCGCGCGTGACACCCCGGCCTTCGCGGCGAGCCCGGCGACCGTCCAGGGGTGGGCGGGGTCGTTCTGCATCAGCCGCAGCGCCCGGCCGACCACCGGGTCGCCCATCGCCCGGTACCAGGCGGGGGCAGCCGCCTCCGGGCGCGAGAACCAGGACCGCAGGGTCGCGATCAGCAGCAGGTCGAGCAGCCGGTCGAGCATCACGCTCTGGCCGGGTTCGTCCCGGCTGATCTCGTCCTCCAGGGCCGGCATGAGCGGGCAGTCCCACAGCTCGGCGGGCAGGTGCAGGAGCGGCGGCAGCGCGTCGAGGAGGCGGCCGCTGACCTCCCCCGCCATCTGGTACGTGCCGATGAGCATCGCCGACTCGCCGTCCGGGCTGTCGCCCCACGTCCGTACTCCGAGATGCATCGTCTCGGCCAACGGCTCCCCCTGGAGCGTGCGGCACTCGCCGCCGGGCCCGATCAGGGCGCGCGGCGGGCTCGCGGGGTCGTCGGCGCACGTGTACGGCCCGGGCCCGCGCGCGACGGCCACGTCGCCGGGGCGCAGCAGCACGGGGTCGCCGCCGTCAGGCATCACCCAGGCGTGGCCACGGGTCACGCACATCAGTGAGAGGGGGGCCCGGTCCTCGATCCGCACGGCCCAGGGCGGGTTCAGCACGGCCCGGAGGAGGAAGGCGCCCCGGGCGCGCGGCCCGTCGAGCAGACCCGCGAGTACGTCCATGGGGCCAGCGTAAGGCGGCATCGGCCCACCGTGGACGCAGACGTATGGAGTTGAGCCTCTGGAGCATGGCTCGTCCAGCCGTGGGCCGCGAACCTTGAGACATGACAGAGAACACGCAGCGGGAAACGGTGTTGGTGACGAGCGGCACGGGCAAGACCGGCCGCCGGGTCGTCGAGCGGCTCGCGGCCCTCGGTGTGACGGTGAGGTCCGGATCGCGTACGGGGGCGGTGCGGTTCGACTGGGAGGACGCGTCGACGTGGGGTCCGGCCCTGCGCGGCGCGGACGCCGCGTATGTGGCGTACTACCCGGACCTGGCCGCTCCGGGGGCGGCCGAGGCGGTGCGGACGTTCGGGCGGATCGCGCGGGAGAGCGGGGTGCGGCGGCTGGTGCTGCTGTCGGGGCGCGGCGAGCCGGAGGCGGTGGTCGCGGAGGAGGCGTTGCGCGAGTCGGGCGTCGCGCTCACCGTCGTACGGGCCGCCTTCTTCGCGCAGAACTTCAGCGAGGGCGTCCTGGCCGAAGGCGTCGTCGCCGGTGAAGTGGCCTTCCCGGCGGGCGGGACGGCGGAGCCGTGGGTGCACGCCGATGACCTGGCCGACGTCGTCGTCGCGGCGCTGACGCGGGAGGAGCACGCGGGGCTGGTGTACGAGCTGACGGGTCCCCGGCTGCTGACCTTCGACGAGGTGGCGACCGAGATCTCGAAGGCGACGGGCCACGAGGTGCGGTACGTCCCGCTGTCCGGTCCGCAGTACGCCGCGCTCCTGGAGGAGTACGGCGTGCCCGCGCCGGAGGCGCGGTGGATCTCCGGCCTGTTCACCTCGCTGCTGGACGGCCACAACGCGTCGGTGACGGACGGGGTGCGGCGCGTCCTGGGCCGCGAGGCGAAGGACTTCACCGACTTCGCGCGGGAGACGGCGGCGTCAGGGGCGTGGGACGGCCGGACGGCCGGCCAGGACGCCCCGACCGGTGAGGGCGCGCGGGCGTAGGGGCCGCGGACCGGCCCCGCCACGCGCGGCCGGTCGCGAGCGTGTCGCGGTCGCCGGCGCGTCGCGGGCGCGAATGTGTCGCGGGCGGGCCGGTGGACGTGCGGCTCAGCTCGCGCCGTGGCCCGCGCGCGAATGTGTCGCGGGCGGGCGGGTGCACCTGCGGCTCAGCTCGCGCCGTGGCCCGGCGCGACGTCCTCCACGCGGCGTGCGAGCTCGAAGTCGAGGTCGGTGACGGCTCCGCCCGCGCTGTGCGTGTTCACGGTCAGGGCCACGGTGTTGTACCCGAGCGTCAGGTCGGAGTGGTGGTCCAGCTCGTCCTGGATGCCGGCGACGTGGACGACCAGCGCGGCGGCCGCGAAGTGCGTGCCGAGCCGGTACGTACGGGCGATCCGGTTGCCGTCCAGCGACCAGCCGGGGAGTTCCCGCAGACGGTCCTCGATCTCCTTCTGCGACAGCGGCTCGGTGGCCATGGCGAAGCTCCCTCCGGAATGCGGTCTCGTCACCGATCAGCCTCCCACCTTCCGGCCGGATCCGGCGCTCGACGCCGCCGTGATTCGTCCCGGCGGCGCGGGACGCGCGGGCGCGCTCCCCGCGCGGGGCCCGGATCCGCCCGCCGCACCGGGCCCGTGGACGGCCAACTCGGTCCGCGGGCGGGTCGGTTACCGTCTTGTCCCATGACAACTGTCGCGGTCGACAAGGGTGTGGGCACGCTGCTGCGGGGCTGGCGGGAGCAGCGACGGCTGAGCCAGCTGGAGCTGGCGCTGCGCGCCGGATCGTCCGCCCGGCACATCAGCTTCGTCGAGACCGGCAGGTCGCGTCCGAGCGAGGAGATGGTGCTGCGGCTGGCCGAGCACCTCGACGTGCCGGTGCGGGAGCGCAACGCCCTGCTGCTCGCGGCGGGGTACGCCCCCCAGTACGCCGAGACCCCGCTCGACGATCCGGCGCTCGGCGCCCTGCGCGAGGGCATCGAACGGCTGCTGACGGGATACGAGCCGTACCCCGCTCTCGTCGTCGACGGTTCGTACACCGTGGTCGCCGCGAACCGCGGGATCATGATGCTGCTCGACGGCGTGCCCGAGCATCTCCTGCGGCCTCCGCTGAACGCGATGCGCCTCACCCTCCACCCGGAGGGACTCGCGCCGCGGATCCGCAACCTCGGGGAGTGGCGCGGTCACCTGCGGGCGCAGATGGAGCGCCAGATCGCGCTGGACCGCTCGCCGGCCCTGCGCGCGGTGTACGACGAGGTGTCGGCCTATCCGGTCCCGGAGCCGGGAGAGGCGCCGCGCCCGGAGGACCCGCCGTACCCCTACTTCGCCCTGCCGCTGCGGATCGAGCACGCCGGGCAGATCCTGTCGTTCGTGTCGTCGATCTCGACGTTCAACACGCCGATGGACGTGACGGTCGCCGAGCTGGCCATCGAGACGTTCCTCCCGGCCGACCCGGCGACGGTCAAGTACCTCCGGTCGCTGACCCCCTGAGCGGGACGGGTGTTCAGCCCCGGGCGCGCGACGCGAGGTACTGGAATCCGGCGAAGCCGGCGACGGTCGCGGCCTGCAGGGGAATCCAGAACGCCCCGGCCGTCGTCGGCGAGAACCAGAGCAGGAGCGCGGCGACACTGGCCACGGCCCACGCCAGGTTCACCTCGACGACGGCCCTGACGGCAAGCGCGGAGGGCTCCGGCCGGGAGGCCAGAAAGCCGACACCGGCTCCGAACACCACCAGCAGCACGCCGAGTCCGAGCAGCAGCCCGGACCCGACGCCGAGCAGCCGTCCGACCGGGCCGGAGGCAACGACGTACACCAGCCCGTTGCCGGTGGTGACGACGGCGTCGAGGGCGAGGAAGCGGCGCAGCGTCGTCTGCGGGTCGGTGGTCCTGGAGAGGTTGGCGAGCAGGGGTGCGGACATGGCGGATCAGCCTCCGTCGAGGTCGTGCGGACTGGAAGGGGCCCGGAGCCCGGACGGAGTGCGCCGCCCGGCCTCCGGTGACCGCAACAATGCCGCGCCGGCGGGAGGGCGTCGATTACCTCCGGCGTCATGCGCGGCCGGGCGGCCCCTCGTATGGCACCGGGCGGAATGCCGCCGCGGGGCGGGCGTGGTGTTCTGTTCCTGGCACGGGCCGCCGGTGCGGCGGCGGGGAGGACACGGACCCGTTCACACGGAGGAGACCTCGATGGCGATTTTCATGCAGGTGGAGCTGGCGGGCGTGACGAGTGAGCAGTACGACGAGCTGAACGCCAAGCTGCAGTCGCTGCCCGGCAACCCCTTCGAGGGGTGCCTGGCGCACGTCGCCGTCGCCACGGGGTCCGGCCTCCAGGTCTTCGACCTGTGGGAGTCGGAGGAGGCTTTGCGGCGGTTCAACGACGTCGTGATGCCGGTCGCGTCGGAGGTCGGCATGCCGCAGGGCGGCGAGCCGACGACCTCGCAGGTGCACAACTACTGGGTGCCGGGGGCATAGGGCGGGCGCGGGGCGCGGGCGGGCGCGGCGGAGAAGTCCTCCGGGAAACCCGCCCGCACCGAGGAGTCATCATGCCGGGGAGAGCGGCGGCGGCCGGCGCGCGGTGAGCGAGGCCCGGACTCAAGATCATTCGTATAGGGTTACCGGCAGGTAATGACCGACCTACCAGGGGGAAGCTCTCATGCTTCGACGCATTTCCACCATCGCCGTGACCGCCGCGATCACCGGTGGCGCTCTCTTCGCGGCGCTGCCGGCGCACGCCGCTCCGGCCGCCGGCCAGCAGACGATGTCCGCTCGCGGTGGCGGCATCACCGTCAACATCGAGGAACTGCGCCGGCAGTCCGCGGAACTGAAGTCCAGGGCGGCGCAGCTCGACCACCTGGGCGAGCGTCAGGCGGCGCAGCGGGCCCGCGCCCAGGCCGCGGCGATCGACCGGCGTATCCAGCAGCTCATCGACGCCGAGAACAACGTGTAGCACCGCACCACCGCACACACCGACGCCCGCCCCGGCCCGACCCGCCGGGGCGGGCGTCGCGTCGTGGCGCGTTCGCACCTTCGCCTTCGGCGGGGACGGGACGGCCGCGGGGACGACGGGTGGTCCAGCCGTCGAGAAGAGTTCCACGAACGGCGGGCGACTGGCTTACGATCACCGCTGACGGTGCGCTCACCCCCGCCGCCGTCACCCCCGCCCCATGGAGGTCAACCGTGTCCAGGACGGCCAAGGGCCACCGCGCCCGCCGCATCCGTACGCTCGCCACCGCCGGCGCCACCGCGGCCGGACTGTTCCTCGCCGTCGGATGTTCCTCCGGTGACGACGGGCCCTCCGAGGCGGCCGGCGGCGTACCCGTGGTCGAGAAGGGCAAGCTCACCACCTGCACGCACCTGCCCTACCCGCCGTTCCAGTCGGAGCAGGGCGGCAAGGTCGTCGGGTTCGACGTGGCGCTCATCGACCTCGTGGCCGAGAACCTGAAGGTCGAGCAGAAGATCCTCGACACGCCGTTCGAGAACTTCAAGACCGGCGCGTTCCTGAACTCCGGCGAGTGCGACCTCGCCGCCGCCGGCATGACCATCACCGACGAGCGCAAGAAGAACGTCGACTTCTCCGTCCCGTACTTCGACGCCACCCAGGCGCTGCTCGCGACGAAGAAGAGCGGCGTGACGACGCTCGACGAGGTGAAGTCGCAGAAGAAGAAGCTCGGCGCGCAGGCGGAGACGACCGGCGAGAGCTACGCCACGAGCAAGGGCTTCGACCCGGTGGCGTTCGAGAGCTCCGACGCCGTGCTGAACGGGCTGCGCACCGGGCAGGTCGACGCCGTGGTCATCGACTACCCCGTCGTGCAGGGCTGGCTGAAGGACAAGGCGAACGCCGACGAGTTCGTGCTCGGCGAGAACATCGAGACCGGTGAGGAGTACGGGTTCTCGGTGAAGAAGGGCAACACCAAGCTGAAGGCCGCCATCGACAAGGCCATCACCGACGCCAAGGCCGACGGCACGTACAAGAAGATCTACGAGGAGTGGATCGGCCCGATGCCCAAGGCGCAGTCGTGACCTCTCGCCTCTCCAGGCGGCAGCGGCGCCGGATCTCCCAGGGCATCCAGTACGCCCTCTTCGTGGCCGCGCTGGTCCTGGTCGGCGTGCTGGCCGACTGGGACCGGCTGCAGAACCAGTTCGCGCAGAAGGACCTCGCGGCGGAGCTGTTCCCGGACATCATCACCACCGCGCTGCGCAACACGGTGGTCTACACGCTCTCCGGTTTCGTGTTCGGGCTCGTCCTCGGGCTGCTGATCGCGCTCATGCGGCTGTCGTCGGTGGCGCCGTACCGGTGGGTCGCGAGCGTCTACATCGAGTTCTTCCGCGGTCTGCCGGCGCTGCTGATCTTCATCTTCGTGGGTGTGGCGGTGCCGCTGGCGTTCCCGGGGACGGAGATTCCCGGCGGTACGTACGGGAAGGTCGCCCTGGGTCTGGGGCTGGTCGCCGCCGCCTACATGGCCGAGACGATCAGGGCCGGCATCCAGGCCGTGCCCAAGGGGCAGATGGAGGCCGCGCGTTCGCTGGGCTTCTCGCACGCCCGCGCGATGGTGTCGGTGATCATTCCACAGGCGTTCCGGATCGTCATCCCGCCGCTGACGAACGAGCTCGTGCTGCTGTTCAAGGACTCCTCGCTGGTGCTGTTCCTCGGCGTCACCCTGGAGGAACGGGAGCTGACCAAGTTCGGCAGGGACCTGGCGAGCCAGACCGCCAACTCCACCCCGATCCTGGTCGCGGGGCTCTGCTACCTGATCGTGACGGTGCCGCTGAGCTTCGTGGTGCGCCGCCTCGAGGCCCGTGCCGACAAGGCCAAGTGAGGACGAGCAGATGCCACAGCCCGAGATCGAGATCCGCGGCCTGCACAAGTCGTTCGGGGACAACCACGTCCTGCGCGGCATCGACCTGGAGGTCGCCCGGGGCGACGTCGTGTGCGTCATCGGGCCCTCGGGGTCCGGCAAGTCGACGCTGCTGCGCTGCGTGAACCTGCTGGAGGAGCCCAGTGAGGGCCAGGTCTTCGTCGGCGGTACGGAAGTCACCGACATCGAGGTCGACATCGACGCGGTGCGCCGCCGCATCGGCATGGTCTTCCAGCAGTTCAACCTCTTCCCGCACGTCACCGTGACCGAGAACCTGACCCTGCCGCAGCGGCGGGTCCTGGGCCGGGGCAAGAGCGAGGCCGCCAAGGTGGCCCGGGAGAACCTGGAGCGCGTCGGGCTGGCCGACAAGGCCGACGCCTACCCGGCGCAGCTGTCCGGCGGGCAGCAGCAGCGGGTGGCCATCGCGCGGGCGCTGTCCATGGGGCCCGAGGTGATGCTCTTCGACGAGCCGACATCCGCGCTGGACCCGGAGCTGGTGGGTGACGTGCTCGCGGTCATGCGGGTGCTCGCCTCGGAGGGCATGACGATGATGGTCGTCACTCACGAGATGAGCTTCGCCCGGGAGGTCGCCGACCGCGTCGTGTTCATGGACGGCGGCGTGATCGTGGAGGAGGGCCCGGCGGCGCAGGTCGTGGGCGATCCCCGGCACCCCCGGACCCGGCACTTCCTGGACCGCATCCTGGACCCGTCCGCCGCCGAGGCGCCGGGCCCGGAGGCGGGCGGCCCCGCTGCGGGCTGAGCGGGCGGGAAGGGCCCGGCCGCTCAGCGGGTGGTCGGATAGCGGTGCGCGGGGGCGTCCGGGAGGTCCAGGTCCGGGCGCCAGGCGCGCAGTACGGCCGCGGACGGCACGAAGAGCTGCTTCGGTACGTCGTGCGGACCGAACCACTCCCACCGGACGATCTTGTCCGGCTCGGTGACGTGCGGCGTGCCCGCGGCGTCGTCCAGCACCGCCGCGGCGGTGACGCGGGTGAGGCCGCGCGCCCCGTCCACCAGTACGGCGACGATCCGGACCCCGGTGGCGCCGGCGCGCAGGGACGTCTCCTCCGCCAGCTCGCGCACCGCGGCCTCCTCGAAGCTCTCGCCCGCGTCGACCTTGCCGCCGGGCAGCTCCCAGCGGCCGTCGTGGCCGAGTCCGAGCAGGACGCGGCCGCCGGGGCCGAGGACGACCACGCCCACCCCGGTCAGGCTGTTCGGTACGGGAAAGGCGCGTTCGGGGCGCTCGCCGGCGGCGGTCACGCGGACCCGGCCCGGGCCCCGCGGGCCGCGATCCAGGCGTACACGATCACGCCGGCGAACAGGAACAGCACGCCCTGGTACACCGCCGCGTAGCCCGAGCCCGCCACCAGCCACATCGAGAAGCCGCAGGCCAGCGCGGCGAGGACCGCGTCGCGGATCAGGCGGGGGCGGTCGACGCGGTCGGACCGGCCCGACGCGAGGAAGTAGATCTGGGCGGCGGTCGCCAGCAGGTAGGGGACGGTCGCCGTGAACGTCGTGATCAGGACCAGGGTCTCGAAGACGCCCTCGGAGCCCGCCGTGTAGTTGTAGACCGTCAGGAGCGAGGCGAGCACCACGGTGACCAGGACGCCCACGGTCGGAACGCCGCGCCGCCTGGTGGCGAAGACGGCGGGGAACAGGCCGTCCTTGGCGGCCGCGTACGGCGTCTGCGCGCTCAGCAGCGTCCAGCCGTTCAGCGCGCCGGTCATGGAGACCAGGGCGGCGCAGGCGACGGCGGCGCCGCCCCACGAGCCGCCGAACATCGCGTTCACGGCGTCGGAGAAGGGCGCGGTGGAGCCGACCAGGTCGTCGTGGGCGACGGTGCCGAAGACGGCGAGGGTGCCCAGCAGGTAGACGAAGGCGGCGCCGAGCGTGCCGAGGATCGTGGCGCGGCCGACGTTGCGCCGTGGGTCGCGGACCTCTCCGGCGCTGACGGCGGCGGACTCCACGCCCAGGTAGCTGAAGAGGAGGATGGCGGCGGAGGCGGAGAGCGCGCCGAGCGCGCCCTGGCCGTCCGCCCGGAACGGGCCGAGGTTGGACGCGTCGAAGAAGAAGAGCCCGCCGACGGCGACCAGCAGCAGCGGCGCGAACTTCAGCACCGTCGCGACGAGCTGGACGGCGCCCACGTACCGGGTGCCGGCCAGATTGGCGACGGCGGGCAGCCACTGGATGACCAGCGCGGCCGTCAGCGTGGCGGCGAGCGATCCGTGCACGGGCACGAGGACGTCGAGGTAGCCGACCGCGGCCACGGCGAGCGCCGCGTTGGAGACCCAGGCGGTGATCCAGTAGCTCCAGGCGGCGAGGAAGCCGGCGAAGTCGCCGAACGCCTCGCGGGCGTAGACGTACGGGCCGCCGGTCCTAGGGAGCCGCTCGGCGAGGCGGCCGAAGACGAGCGCGAGCGATATGGCGCCGAGGGTCAGGACGCCGAAGGCGACGAGGCTGATGGTGCCGAAGGGGGCGACGGAGGCGGGGAGCAGGAAGATCCCGCCGCCGATGATGTTGCCCATGACCAGGGCGGTCGCGACGGGCAGGCCGAAGCGCCGGGCGTGCTTGCTCGGCGTGCCGGCGTCGCTGTGCGCTTCGTCCGCCCCGGGGGCGGGCTCGGGGCGTGGG